>NZ_JBAWHJ010000390.1:0-24929 GCF_049593775.1 Dokdonella sp.
GCCATCACCCTTTCACTCTCGCCACCATCGAGAACCGTATCGCCGGTATCGCGGCGCGAACTGCAATCGGTGTTCCATCCGCCTGAGACGGTGAGGTCGTGGGATTCGAGCGAAAAAAACTGAAAGCCGCCGTCAGGGACTTTGAATGTGCCGGCCCGTAGTCTGATCTCGTCGTCTTCGCCATTGCTCTGGAATGATTTGAGCCAGAATGAAAGCGCCGCACTGTTACCACCCACCAGGCAGACGTCGAAGGCCAGGGCACCGCCAGCCGGAAGCATGCTGATCGCCAGACAGAGTGCAGAACGCCCCATGAAACCCGTGATCCGGCGGCTAGTCGAAATCATCATCGAAGATCACGTCGGAAAGTTCATAGGCCCCCACATCGACGATGCCGCCCTGGATGCGTGTGAAGCCTTCGAAATCCACTGAGCTCAGCCCGCCAGGGGCGGCGTTGATGCCTCCATTGATCAATGGCGAGGTGGGTACGAGTCGGTAGCTCGGCGGCGATCCACCTGAGAAACCCGGGTCGATACTGACATTGCCGGCACTCAGGATGCTGGCAGTTCCGGTGAGCTGACCGATGTCGTTGTTGTAAAGCACTGCGCCGCTGTCGATGTGCAGGTCGGGGCTGGAATTTCCCCACAAGATATTGTTGCTTAGGAAGACGGAATCCGTTGACGCCGTACCGACCTGTACGCGAAAACCGCCGGCAAGCGCGCCATCTCCCCCGTTTCCGCTTGCGGTGTTGCTGGTGATGTAGGCCACGCTGGCGTTCCCGTTGAGAAAGATCGCAGCCGCACTCGCCATACCCCCGGCATTGTTGACGAATAAGTTGTTGCGGATGCGCAGCTCGCCGTTCTCGGTCGCCGCCGACAACGCAGCACTGCCGCTGTCGAAGCCGGGTTCAGTATCGGCATTGCTGAAGAATGCACACTGCTCGACCGTCACATTCCTGCCAAAGTTGGCCAGTCCGTTGATTTGCAGCCCTGCCGAGCCACTCGTGCCGTCGCGTCGGCCGTTGGCGAACAGGAGGCGTCGCACGGTCAGGTCACCGTCGTCACTGTAGAGCTGCATGATTCGCGAGGCACCTGAACCATCGAGTACGGTATCGGCAATACCCCGAATGGAGGTGCAGCCGGCATTCCACTGTCCGGAAATGCTGAGGCTGTTCGATTCGGTGGAGAAGAACTGGAATCCGCCCGAACCTGCTGGAACGACAAAAGTACCGCCCCGCAAACGGATTTCGTCATCCTGGCCGTTGCTGCTCATCGCGCCCAGCCATATTTCGAGCGACGCACTGTCTCCGCTGTCGATACAGATGATGGCGGCCTGGCTTGAGCCGCAAGCCAGGCAAGCGAGAAGCAAGCCCATGGCCTTTGACCCCGCGAATGACGCAATACTCATCATGCGTGGTGCCAGGCGGCTGGCTGATTCTGAATGAAAGATCATGGCGCGCTCCGCTTAAGGGGTGTGACATCCTCATCAACGAAATGCAGGTGTTGTTTCGCACACACGGCGGGCTTGGGTGCGCCTGAAAGCGCCGCGCATTTCGACCCCTGGCCTGCGGACAGGTCTCCTTCGGCAACACCAGGGCTCACTTGATCTGGGCTCCCGAGACCTCAATCGAAATCGTCAGCAAAGATCAGATCCGAGCTGTCGTAAGGGACGCAGGCGGAGAACTCGGAAGTGTTGCCGCTGCTGTCGGTAGCCGTTGCACTGATCCAGCCGCCGAGCGATGCGCTGGCAATCTGGACAGTTGCCGCGAAGGCCTGAGTTTGCTGACCCGGCAGGTTCGGCAGTGTGAGTTGCAAGGCACCAATGGACGTGGCGCCTTCGCCATGACCCGAGGCATCGCAGGACGTGTTCATGAAAAACTCGATGCGGTACTCGCCGCGTGTGCTGCTCAATGTCCCGCGGACGCTTCCGCTGGCGTCTCCGCCAATGGCGCTACTGAGGGCAGGGAAATTGACCCCTCTGTTGGCGTAGTCGGCAGGCACGGAATCGGCGTCATTGTCATTCTGATTGACGCCGTTGGCTGCCAGGTCGATGCCCAGCTCTCCATTGCTGTAAATGCGGTTGCCGATGATCGTGTTGCGCTGGCCGGACTGAACGGCAACGCCGTCGCCACCATTTGCGGCGATGATGTTGCCGGTATCGCGCAAGGTGCCGCCGATGCGACTGTCGTGAGCACCCGCGCCGATAATCACGCCGGCTGTGCCGTTGCCCCGCGGGAACGTACCGGATGCTGTATTGCGGCTGACGCCGATGTTGTTGTCCGTGATGATCGTGTCGGAGGTTTGCGCGCCGCTGATCAGCACCCCGGAGAGCGTGTTGCCCGAAATCACGCTGCTGAAGATCTGGGTGCCCACGCCGTTCTGCACGAACACGCCGACATTGTTGGGTGCAGCGGCCAAGCCGTTGGGGTCGGTACCGATATAGTTGTTGCCGATCTCGACGTTGTCGCTGCCGTCGATGAAAATTCCGGCGAAGCTGCTGTTGGCGATGGTGTTGCGTAGCGCCGGGGAACTGATTCCGCCGATCTTTGCGCCTTTGCTTCCGGGGCCGGAATATACGCCGATGCTGTTGCTTGGCAGGGGTTCGCCAAATCGATTCCCCTGGATCAGATGACCATCGCCGTCGGCAAGTTCAATGGCGTTTCCAAAGCCTCCGAAGCCGATGCCACGAAGTATCAGGAAGGTGTCGCTGCCGGCCGGAACCTTGATCGCATGGCTGAGGCTGCCGACCTGGGAACTCTTCCTGAGTTGAATGCAGATGGTTGCATTGTTGCCATCCACCAGGGTGTTCGCGCTGCTGCCGGGCTGGGTTTGTCCGTTGATCAGCAGCAGTCCGTCATCGGTCAATGATGGTAGGGGCGATTGCAGGAAGATGCTCTGCGGACACGAGCCCGGAATGTTGAAGGTGATGATTTGTGCGTTGGGCGATGCGTTGGCCGTGATGATGGCCTGGCGCAAGGTGCCGGGACCGCTGTCGTTGGGGTCGGTCACGCTGAGTACGGCGATATTGGAAATATCGGTCTCGAAAGCACCGCGATCAGGCGCGCTGCCAATGACTCGCGAGTTGCCTTCGATGTCGGTGGAGGGAAGTCCGCCCGGAACAGAATTGCTGCCCGTGTTTATAGCCGGTGAGCCGGGTTCGGCCGGCCTGCCATCCGCCTGCAACTGCGGGTTGGTGGTGACGTTGTTGCTGCTGCCGGGGCTTAGGCCACCGCTGCCGTCAAAATTGATCTCGCCCCAGTTGTTGCCGATCGCCAGGACAGAGCTCGCATTCTCGACGAAAACATCGTCGCCGGCGTTCCCGTAGATGATGTTGTTGTACAGCTCGATGAACGAGCCTTCTTCAACCAGGCGACCCAGATACAAGCCCTTCTCCACGGAACCTGTAATTGTATTGTGGACCATTCGTAGCGGCGGCGGGTTACCGTCATCGCCAAATTGCATGACGCCACGCCCACCCCGCACGAGGTTGTTTTCAAGGATGACGGCGTGACAGAGATTACCGATGGCCAGGCGAAGACTTGAGGATGATCCATCAAAAATACTTCGACGAACCACGAACTTCTGCCCGGACGGCGTGCAGCCATTTGCAACGTAGTCCACCATTCTCACTTCCTCGACGTTGGAAAATCGAATCTGCTGGATCGTGATATCGGTGGAAGTGGCGATGAATACCCACGTGGAAGACTCTGCGCCGAAGCCGTCGATCACCGTTGCGTAGGGATCACTACCGCGCACGGTGCAACCGGAATTCCAGTCGCCGCTGAGGAACAGGTCGCCTCCAAATGCATTCTCGTATGACACTCCGTTCGGCAAGTTGTAGGTCCCTGGCCGCAGACGCAGGGAGTTGCTGCCGGGCGTGAACTGGGAAAAAAGCAGGGCATCGGTCAGTTCGGAAGGTGTGCTGATGCAATAGTCTTCTGCGCGAGCCGGTGATACGGCTGCCAGGATGGCGGACAGGATCAAGCCAAAAAGCACGCGCGATGACCGCTCGCGCGAAACCATTTGATTGCAGGGTGCCATGACAGTCTCCGTTTCCAGGGGGGCTGTCAGGTACAACGACGAAGTGCGGGCCGATAGCACATGAGGAGGTGACGGTCGGTCTGGATGGATGTTCCGAGCACTCAAGAAGTGCTGCGGGTATTCCACGAACTTACTAGTCCAGCGCGCGCCAACAGGCAGCCAGATCAACCAGCAGCTTCACCGATACAAGCACCACGAGTGCCCAGATGGGCTCGCCGTACCAGGCCGCAATGATTCCGCCCCCGACAAGCAGAACCTGCAGGATTACGACGCGTCTGATCGGTCCCATGCCGAGACTGTCGATGGTCTCGCGCCGACGCCCGCCGCCATAGAGGTAGCGTCGAACGAAGGAAATTGCATGGCTGAAAAGAATGGCTGCGAGAGCCCACCAGAACACCGACAACTGCGCATGACTCGAGAATCCGTCGCTTTGCGACAGCGTGCCCGAATCAAAGCCGATGAAGAAGTAGCCCAGCACGAGCGCCACGCCTTGCAACAGGGTGAAGCCGCCGTAGAAGATCGGGAAAAACTCGATGGCCAGCTTGTCATCCTTGCTGCGTGGACGCTTGGCCGGGTTGCAAAGCAGCAGCTTGCTGAAGTGGACGATGCCGATGATGAGGTTCTCCAGCCAGAACAGTGCGATCACCTCGCTGAGCGACCATGCGCCGTTCACGACCTGATGGAGCGGAATCAGGTTGGCGAGTACAACGATGATCAGGTCCGACCGGCGCCTTGTGCGACTCTGCGCCGGCAGGGTTACCCGGACAAGGCGTGGCGTGTTCACTCGACGAGCTGCAAGGAGGGCGAAGTCATGACAAGGATCCTCTTGCAACAGACATCAGCAGTTGCGCAAAAACCTACTCTGCTGGAAGCCTGAGCAACACGACTTCGACGTCTTCGCGGTTCTGGTAGGGCGATACAAGGCTGTCCAGATCCAGCGCTGGGCCTTCAGGTGCATTTGCCAGACCGCCCACGCCGCGCAGTCGCTGGTCCCGATGCGTTGAAGATTGACCGGCACGCGGCCAGTTGGCCAGTGAGCTTTCCAGCTGGTGGAGTCGTTCGGCGGATGCGATGACCGCAAAGCGTTCCTCGCTGCTGCTCGAATCCACTTGCCAGTCGACGCGTTGACCATTTACCTGCCCAGGCAGCTCGACAGTGTCATGAGAACGAATCGGATTCTGATCCGGAGTCAGCGGATACAGCAGGTGGCGATTGCCGCGATCATCCTGATTGAGTACATAGACGAAAATTTCGCGGTTCGGTGCAAGACGAAGCGACAACGGCGCTCCGATCTGCAATGGACGTTGTACAGGCTGCGCAGCACCGGCGGAATCCCGCGTCATCAATGCGACGTCCTTGAGCATGGCTGGCGAGCTGGAAAAAGCGCGCCAACCTGCCCATGCCATCATTGCAAGAATCAGACAGGCAGCGATCATCCAAGTGGCGGGGTTGCGGGCAACTACCGGCATGGCGTTTGCAATCGATGCTGAACCGGCAGCGGTCAGTCCCGTCGAAAATACGCCGGCTGATCGTGGTCGTCTTCCGGGGTCGGCCGAACAGGCGGCTTCCACGCATCCGACCAGGGCCTGTGGCAAATCCGGGCGCCGATCCAGCAGCCGCTGGCCGGCGTCTGCGGCATCCGGTAACTGGCCGACAAGCAGGTATCTCAGTGTCATTCCCAACGCATAGACATCGGTAGCGATGCTCGGCGATCCACCTTCCAGCAACTCGGGAGCGAGGTAGGGCAACGACCCGGTGGCCAATGATTCCGCGCCGAGTTCTCGCGATGATCCGAAATCGAGCAGAACGATACGCCCGCCGATTTCGCGCAGGATGTTGGCGGGTTTGATATCGCCGTGGATCAGTCCGGCCCCATGCACGGCAGCCAGCGCTGCGCACAGGGATTCTCCGACCGCGATCAGCTCGCCCGAACCCAATGGGCCTTGCTGCACGATCCACTGTTGCAGCGATTGCCCTTCGATTCGTTCGAACCAGATGCCGGCTCGGCCCTCGTGTATTTCAGCGCCGTGGATCGCAACCACGTTCGGATGGCTGATTCGCGACAGGCGACGGGCTTCGCTGATCCATTGCCGTGCCCGGCTGCCATCGACACGTGCCAGCTTGAGGGCGACCTCGCGCTGCAGCAGCGGGTCGAGGGCGCGATAAACCGTGCCAAAACTCCCTTCACCCAGCGGTCCAAGCAGTCGTAGTGGTCCCCAGGTTTCGCCATTCGAACAGTCCGGCGCGTCCTGCCGATTGCTTCGATAGGTGCGTGAAATCGTATCGAGCAATTGCAGTGCGGCGCGCCGGTTGGACTCGGGTGCTTCAATCGATGCCGGCCACTGGATCGGCTCGCCGTCGCAGATTCTTTCAGCGAGTGTCTTGCCTTCAGGTACGGAGCTGTTCGACATCGATGATCTCCGCCAGTTGTTCGATCGCGCGACTGATGCGCATGCGCGCGGCATTGGCCGAAGGCAGGCCCAGGTCGATAGCGATCTCTGCGTACTCGTAACCGAATTCCAAGCGCATCAGGACGGCCTCACGGTCGAGCGCCGGCAGTTCTGCCAGCGCAGCTTCATAGGCCTTGAGTGCCTGCTCGCCGACGGCTGACTCCAGCGGCGAGCCGCTACCGGCCAGCGTGCCGATGTCATCAAGCGGAGCGCGATCTGGCGCGCGCCCCACACGACGCATCTCGTCACGCAGCTGGTTGAGGAAAATGGTTCGTAGGAAAGCAAGAAAGGCCCCTTCGCGTTCGGGAACGAAATCGTCCAGATGAGATAACGCTCGAACGAGTGTCAATTGCACAAGATCGTCGGTTGCCGCATTTTCGCGAGCATGCTGGGGCAGGCGACCACGTGCCCAGTTGCGCAGGATCGGAAGAAACCGGCGCATCAGTTGCTCACGCGCAGCATGGCTGCCGGTTCGGCACAGACCCAGAAGATCGGCGGTGGATTCAGAGACGGGCGACATGAGCCTAGCTTAGCGCGACGGGCTGCGAAATTTGGTTCATCGACCCACGGTTCAGCTAGTTGCCGGTGGCCACGAATCCTGCCCAGTGGATGGGATTGAGACTTGCGTTGGCGGCGCGGCGCGCAGCGAGTACTTCAGCGGTCGCAGCCCAGGCAGCCAGCCCGCTGCGCTGATCGCTCGCTGCGAGATGGGAATAGAACGCTCGCATCCAGACCCGAGCATCCTCGTCGCTGACCTTCCACAGGCTGGTGACAAGGCTCTCCACACCAGCCAGCCGGAACGCGCGTCGCAGACCGAGTACGCCTTCAGTTGAGGTCAGCGTGCCAAGTGCCGTATCGCAGGCCGACAGTACCGCGAGTTCAACACCGCGCAGGTCGAGCATGGCGATTTCCTCGGCGGCGAGGATGCCGTCGTCGGCTGTCGGCAGTGCCGCGCGCTGATTGGCATTGGCCAGTGCAAGGCCCGCCAGCGTCACGGTCTCATGCGGTGCGCGCGCGACCAGCGACCCCACGCCACGCAGGAGGCCGGTGTCGGTTATGCAAGTCTGGGGATCCACGAAAAAGGCGTGCGTGGCGAGATGCAGCACGCGTTTTCCGGGCGCTTCGCGACGGAAGTGTCGCTCACTGGCGCTCTTGCCAACGTGTGCCGTAACCGTTTCGTCGGGTCGCCAGGCTGGCCATTCCCGCTGCAACTCGGCGACTTCCGCGAGACTGCCGGGCAGAATGGAAAACTCATGTTCGGCGAACGAGGCACAGGCATTGAGAGGCATTGCTGTGGCCAGCTCTCCAAATTGAGCGCCGCCAAGCGCGAGCAGGCCGTTGCTGCCGCCTGGAACCGGACTTCTCGCCCGCGCCGTCGCCACCGCAGTGGTCAATTCGGCCTCACGATGCAGCAGCCGGATCACCGGGCCGCGCTCGACAAGGAACTGGCCATCCCCGGCAGGTAGCGCAGCCCATGGCAACAGATGCAGCGCACCCGTGGGAATCACGAAAAGTTCACTGGCACCGTCACTGGCTGCCAGGACCGGTTGCAGTACGCGATCTGACAGTTCGCTACCGGCATGGTTCGAAGAGAGTGCTTCTCGCCACTGGCGCAGCCGCGCATCGATCTCCACGACAGGTCCGAGATCCACTCTCAGAGGTCCATGCTGCTTCCCAACAATCAATGCAGAGTAGTGATCGAGACCGTCCTCCTTGCCAACCACGAAGCTGACCAGTCGCTGCTTGTCGCTCAGCTGGCTGCGCAATGAATCCAGAGTGGGCGCGTCTTCGATCGGCATGGCGCTCATCGACTTTGCGAGTGCGCGCTCGGCTCCCTCGCGTTCGCTGCGGGCCGTGGCCAGTTGCTTGCGCCAGGCCTCCTGATTGCCGCCGTCTGCGTTGAGCAAAAGCAGGCGAACATAGCGGTCGCTACTGGTTTGCAGCGCGTGTGCTGCATCCATGGTGAGTGGATCTTCAGATGCCTTGCTCAAGGCGATACGACCTGCGACGCGCCGAAGGACGAGATCATGCATGGCCAGAAGTCGATTCCAGGCCGGCGCAAGTGGTACGCGCCCGGGATATTGGCCGGCCAGAGAAAGTGCCAGGTTCAGCGCCGGTACGTCGTCATCGGCATAGCGTAGTGCCTCGGACTCGCTGAGCCCGAACGTGGTCTCCGACAGCACATGCAGACGCACATCGACGGCACGCAATGCCATCGCCGCTGCATTCTCGATCCTCGAATGTGCGAGCTGGGCCTGGGCTGATCTTGTCATCAGTCCTTCGAGATCAGGATGCCTGGCACCGTAGTTTCCGACGATCTCGTCGAGCGCATCTTGCGCAGCCCCCAGGCGACTGGCGTCGCCGAGTTCGACCTGCAGCATGGCTACAGCGAACTTGCTCTTGGCAGTCAGTGCGTCGCCTTTGGGTCGTGTCCTGCTCCTTTCGGCGAGAACCAGCTCATGCAGGGCCAGCGAAGCTGCACGGTCGCCAAGATTGCGTTCGATCTCGGCCAGCATGTAGCGACCATCCTGCCAGGAGTGAGAGGTATAGTTCTGCTCGGTCATCAGCGCCAGTGACTTCCGGATCAGCGGCTTCGCGGCGCGATAGTCGCCACGATCAGCCGCCATGCCGGCCAGCCCTGACCAGGCAACGAATTGCTTGTAAAAGTCACCATTCTCTTCCGCGATCACCAGCACCTTGCGGTAGGCGCGTTCTGCTCCGGCGTCGTCACCCATGCGTTCCAGAAGGTGAGCGAGCTGAACGTTTCCGGCTGAAAGATTGGCGTGCCCGGGCGGCAACAGGCGCTCGCGTATCGCCACTGCCTGCTCGATCAGTGGCTTTGCCTTGAGGTATTCACCGCGGATGGTCGAAAGGGAGCCAAGTGCAAGCATCGACTGCGCGGTGTCGGTGTTGGCGGTGCCCAGAACCTTCAGGCGAATGTCGAGGCTACGTCGGTAGAGCGGCAGGGATTCGTCATAGCGGCCGCGATCGGCCAGGCTGAATCCCAGCAGGAGCGCCGTCGTCGCTATTTCGGGATCGTTGTCATCAAGCAGGTCTTCCTGCATCGCCAGTGCGCGGTAGAGCAGCTCAAGTTCTTCGTCGTAGCGCCCCTGACTGAAAGCGATCTGGGAAAGATTGCGCATGGCCACGGCGAACAGAGGATGCGTGGGTCCGTGCCGTTCGACAATGAGGGCTTGCGCCGCTTCGATCCGCTTGCGTGCAGAATCGAGCTGGCTTGCCTTGCGCTCGAACATGGCAATTTCCAGCAAGCGTTCGGCGCGGCAGTCGGGCACCTCGTCGCACAGTTCCAGCGACTGTTGCAATTGCTCGGTGACAGTCGCTTGCTGGCCTTGTGCCATCTTCAATCGGGCATTGAGGAAAATCGCGTCGGAGCGGTCGCGCCGTGTCCCGAGCCGATTGATCGCCTCCATGGCTTCGGATGAGAGTTCAAGCGCTTCGGTCGATCGCGTCTGGTCAAGACGTTCGGAAACAAGCAGTGCACATCGTGCAGCTTCGAGTTCGCCGAGGTCCATGCGCTGCTCGTGCAGGCGTGCTGCAACACCCTCGATCGGCTCGGCTTCGAGAAGCGCAGCTATGCTGCATTCTGCCTGAGCGGTCCGTCCAGACAGGCAAGCGAAGAGGGCCGGCAATGAAGCTCGAAGAAGAAGTTTCGGCTGCAGCATGCCCGTGAGTATGCGACTGTCACCCGGCCATTCCAAACTTGTTCTGACACAGGCCTCGGCGTGCCGAAAGCGCCATTGTCCAGACCTGCTTGCGCCGCTACCTTTCGGACATCCTGCTGCGAGCCTGTCGCCAGTGAGATGAGCACGGTTGTACGCGAACCTCGAGGGTGGATCTCTTGTGCCTGTCGGCGACGCGGTTGCGCGTTGAAGATTTCCGATCCGGTCGACGAAGCCGGACAAGAAAACACCCCGCGAGCGGGGCGTTTTCGTGGTGCTGGCAATCGGCCAGATCAGTCGATCGTGTATTCCTGCAATGTCACCGGCAGGCCTGACCCGCCGGCTGCCGCGATGATCTTGATGTTGCCGAATGCACCAAGGCTGGCGATATCAACCGGCTCGGCGGCGCCGCAACTCGGGGCCCTGAGGTAGGTGATGCCGGTGCCGGTAGCATTGGAGCCAAAGACCACGGCGCTGTTTGCAGCTGTCAGGTCGGGCTCGAACAGTTCGATGACCAGATTCTTCGTCGCCGGATCATCAATGACGGCTGCGGGAGCGATCGGAATGATGTTCTCGGTGAGCGCAGCTCCATCAGCGGCGCTGAATGTCGCCGAGCCAATTTGCGTCAGCGCTGCAAGGGTCAACGGTACACCGTCTGCAATCGTGTAGACGCGAATCTCGAGGCCACCGACCGGGTTGCCAGGCGTACCTGAAGTCGCGCGCTCAATGCCAATCTGCACGGTCGCGACTGTCGAATTGGGATTGGTGCCCGGGGCAAATACAAAGCGCCGGTAGTAGCTGTTCTCGGCGGTCGTCACCAGGCCTGTGCCGCCGCATGCGACGGTTCCTGCAACCGGGGTGCAATCCGTGTTGTAGGAAAGGAAGCCGGGGCCGGTCGGGCAAGCGGCCGCGGGGGCGCTTGGCTGGCTGGTCGATGATGTCTGCAGCGAGGCAGCATTGACTCCACCTACGAGGAGCATTCCCATCGACAGGGAGAGTAGGGTCTTGCGCATTGTCTGGATCTCCGATTGGTTATGTGGGTACATCAAGGGCTTTGGGGCACCGCGCGAGGGCGGATCTGGGGCCACTGCCTCGCAACTCTCGTTCTCGTCGGGTGCGAGTTCACAGCCGCCCAATTATACGCTCGATTCCTGCCTGTCCATGGGCCATTGGTCCGGGCCGCCGGCTTGAACTTGTTCAGGCTGGACTTCGCCGAGCAGGTGGCCTTATCGAGGCGGTGTGGTCCAACGGGCCGTTGGACCCCGCCATGCAGTGAAGAGCGTGAGACGGCCCCGGCGACAGGCCGGGACCATCGAGACGAACTGACTACTTGGAAGCGGCGCTACCCGGAGGGAAATCGACGAACATCTTGGCGATGCCGGCGTCAATCTTTGCGTTCTGGGCCTTGGTCGAGCTGGGTACGGTGGCCGTGGCCGTTCCGCGCCAGATTGCCTGTTTGGTGCTGGTGTCGAACATGTCGAGGACCAGGGTGCCGACATCGTAGGTGTTGACTACGGTCTGCGCGCTGCCCATGCCCATTCCCACGCCTCCAACGCCGCGCCAGCCCCAGCCGCCGTATCGGCTGCCGGTGTAGAAGGTGTCCATGGTCTGCTTCTGTCGTGTAGCCACGTGTGCGACGAGAGTAACCTCGCCTTCGGCGGACTCCGTCCAGCCCTTGGCCTGCAGCTGCGCGTTGACGTCGGAGACGATGCGCTGTCCGGCCAGGGGGTTGCCGGTTTCCGGCTTGTCACCCCACGTATAGCTGCGGTATTTCGAGAAATCCGTGCCGGGTGCAGTGTCGGTGGTGGTCGTGGGCGTGCTTGCGCAAGCGGCGAGCATCAAGGGGACCAGAAGCATGGCAACGCGTTTCATTGGCGTGAACCTTTAAGTTGGGGAAGTCGATGTTGATGCAGATTCCGGGGCCGCGCAAGAACGACACCGGATTCCGGCGGGAGGTTTCGCAGGGCGAAATCGTCCCCATATCGTGCGCTTGCGGAGCGATGACAGGGCTGGGTTGATTTGATGAGCGCGCACAAGGGCCGGCAAAATTCAGGGAAAACCGACTTCAATCGTGGTTTTCGCGGCGCATTCCGATTCAGTGCCCGTGCCGTGCAGCTGGTCTGGTCGACCAGCCGCGCGCTGACCATTGGTCTGGCCCTGCTCACCCTGATCGCTGGTCTGCTGCCGGCGGGGATCGCCTGGGTCGGCGCCCAGATCGTCGACAGCGTGGTGGATACCGCGCGAGCCGTGCAGGTCGACCCCGCCACCTCACTGGTGCCGCTGTTCTGGCTGGTCGCGCTGGAGTGCCTGCTGGTGGTGGCGATGGCGGCCGCACAACGCGGCATATCGTTCTGTCAGTCATTGCTGCGCGCCCAGTTGGGGCAGCGTGTCAACGTGATGATCCTGGAGAAGGCGCTGACCCTGGATTTGTCGCACTTCGAGGATTCGGAGTTCTACGACAAGCTCACCCGTGCGCGCCGCGAAGCCTCAAGTCGACCGCTGTCGCTGGTCAATCGCACGTTTGGCCTGGCCCAGAACCTGATCGCGCTGAGCAGCTACGCGGTTCTGCTGATCAGCTTCTCGCCATGGGCGATGGCCGTATTGCTGCTGGCCGGTCTGCCCGCATTCATGGCCGAGGCCAAGTTTTCAGGGGATGCATTCACGCTCTTCCGCTGGCGCTCGCCGGAAACGCGGATGCAGTTGTACCTGGAAACCGTGCTGGCCCGCGAAGACGGCGCGAAGGAGGTCAAGCTGTTCGGTCTTGGACCGATGTTGCTGGATCGCTACCGCAGTATTTTCCACAAGCTTTACAGCGCGGATCGTCGCCTGACCCTGCGCCGTGACAGCTGGGGTCTCGGACTCGGCCTGATCGGTACGCTCACGCTCTACGGTGCCTACGCATGGATCGCCTTCACGACAGTGATGGGGCGCATCACGCTTGGTCAGATGACGATGTACTTCATGCTGTTCCGGCAGGGACAGTCCTCGGTTTCTGCGATTCTTTCCTCGATCGGCGGCATGTACGAGGACAACCTCTATCTGTCGACCCTTTACGAGTATCTGGAAACGCCCGTGCGCGCATCCAGTGGCACGGCCGTGAAGGGCGCCGATCACAGCGATGGCATCCGCTTCGAGAACGTCAGCTTCACCTATCCGGGATCGGAGACGGCGGCACTGATCGACATCAACCTGCATATCCGCCCCGGAGAATCTCTCGCCCTGGTTGGTCAGAACGGTTCCGGGAAGACCACCCTGATCAAGTTGCTGACCCGGCTCTACTCGCCCGATAGCGGCCGCATCCTGCTCGATGGTACGGATCTGGAGGAGTGGGACGAGACTGCCCTGCGCCGACGTATCGGCGTGATCTTCCAGGATTTTGCACGCTACCAGATGCGCGTCGGAGAAAATGTCGGTGCCGGCGACGTGTCCAATTTCGAGGACGAAGCACTGTGGCGCGAGGCCAGTGAAAAGGGCATGGCCAGCGAGTTCATCGACAAGCTGCCCGATGGCTATAACACCCAGCTCGGAAAATGGTTCAACGATGGTCGCGAACTGTCCGGTGGCCAATGGCAGAAGATCGCGCTTGCACGCGCCTTCATGCGATCGCAGGCCGATATCCTCGTGCTCGATGAGCCGACTGCAGCCATGGATGCCGAAGCCGAGGCGACGATCTTTGAACACTTCCGCGCCATGTCGAAGAATCGCATCGTGATCCTGATCTCTCACCGTTTCTCGACCGTGCGCATGGCCGACCAGATCATCGTCATCCAGGAAGGTCGCATCATTGAGCATGGAAGTCACGCCGAACTCGTGCAGCAGGAGGGCCACTACGCCCATCTGTTTTCGTTGCAGGCCAAGGGCTACCAGTAGCAAGTCGATCAGTTTCGATGTCGAGCTGCAGGCATCAAGCTGCTGCCAGAGTGTTCTCGGCACAGGGGCCGATATGAAGCAGATGCCATCGTTGGGAATACAAGGCACAGGAACGTTTCACGCGAACGTCGGCGCAGCAAGCGCGACATTGCCGTATTGTTCGCAGAACCCGCTTGCAGCGTGCGACCACGCAACCGGTTTTTGACAAGGCAAAATATCTCATGGCGAATACTGGCAAGCGATCACCTGGTCCGAGGCGGCATTCAACAGCCGGACGTAACGTCAAGGCATCATCCAAATCCGCCACGAAGTCCATCAACCTGGCGCTTCAGGGTGGCGGTTCGCATGGCGCCTTCACCTGGGGTGTGCTCGATCGCCTGCTTGAGGACGGCCGGGTCAGTTTCGACGGTATATGTGGCACCAGTGCCGGAGCGATGAATGCGGTGCTGCTTGCGCACGGATTGATGAAAGGTGGGCGTGACGGCGCCCGAGCGAGCCTGGCGAATTTCTGGGAGCGTGTTGGCAAGCTCGGCGCGACGCTCAATCCGATCGCAGCGATGGCTGGAACCAATCCGCTGACGACCGCGAGTGCGGACCCGCTACTGGCTGCGCAGCTGTGGGTCGGAGAGTCATTCACACGTACGTTTTCACCGTATCAGTTCAATCCGCTCAATCTGAATCCGCTGCGTGATCTGCTTGCGTCGTGCGTCGATTTCGAGGCGCTGCATCACTGCGGTGAGGTAAAGCTGTTTCTTTGCGCGACCAACGTGCGCAGCGGCAAGGTACGCATTTTCGACAACAACTCGATGTCGGTGGATGCGGTAATGGCATCGGCGTGCCTGCCGCATCTGTTCCAGGCGGTCGAGATCGATGGCGAGCATTACTGGGATGGCGGGTATATGGGAAATCCCGCGCTCTACCCGTTGTTCTACGAGACCGGCACTCGCGATGTCGTCGTGGTCATGGTCAATCAGATGCGGCGCGATGAAGTGCCGACCACGCCGGCCGAGATCGAGGATCGCGTCAACGAAATCAGTTTCAACTCCTCGCTGATGCGGGAAATGCGTGCAGTCGAGTTCGTTACCCGCCAGCTCGGAGAGGGCTGGCTCAAGCCCGAGTACGCCAAACGCATGCGCCACATCCTGGTCCACCTGATCCGTGCGGATGCGTTCATGGGTACGCTGTCGGCGGCGACCAAGATCAGCACCGATATCAAGTTTCTTGCGGGCCTGCGTGATCTGGGTCGTGCCAGCGCGGAGCTATGGCTGGACCAGCACCATGCTGCGCTGGGCAAGCACGGCACAGTAGATTTGCGCAAGGAGTTCCTCGATTGACCCGCTCAGGCCGGCGCCTGTTTCATGGATTCGAATACCAGGCTGCAGCAGGTGACCGCGCCCTCTGCTTTCTGCAATTCGGATACATCAATCGGGTTGACATGAAAGCCGATTGACTCGATACGCTGCTGCGTTCGCGGAAAGCACGCGGGCATCACGATTTGCTCGCCAACGCGCAGGACGTTGGCAGCATGTGCCTCTTCGGGATCAACTTCGATGACGCGAAAGCCGTCGAACGAGTCGCGATCAAGCCAGGCCGGTTGCACGATGATGGTCTGGTCATCAAGCGACGTCACCGCCGACTTGAGGTGCAGGCAATCGCGGATCGGAACGGCGTGCACCGCATAGCCAAAGCGGGCGAGCAGGCTGCGCAGCTGATCGATCCCCTCGGCATTGCTTCGACCTGACTGGCCCACGTACACGGTGCGACCGATTCGCAACACGTCACCACCATCCAGTTGTCCTGGGGTCTCGATGCGCAGCAACGGTCGATGCCGCTCGAGCGCCACCACCATCGACTCAGTTTCAGGTCGACGCGAGGCGGCACCCGGACGTGTCATGATGGCGACCTCATCCAGCACGATGGCGACGTCTTCGACGAAGACCGAATCCGCCAATTGCGGCATGGCTTCAAGCTCGATCGACGCGCAACCGAGAGTGGCCAGCAGCTTCACGTAGGTCGCGTGCTGACGCACGGCCAGTTCAATATCAATCGGCTCGCGTGCAAGATGGGTAAGCTCGCAATCGGCGAGGCGGGGGCTGATCTTTCGGGTAAGGGCAATCAACATTGGTCGGCTCGATTCTCTGCATCTGGCTTTCGCGTTGATGCATGTTTGCACGGATCTGCGAAAGCGATCCTTGTTACAGTCCACCAGATCAGGCGCGCGGAAATCCGCGCGCATCGCCAATCCGACCCTCGAACAGCCAGTAAATCTCCATGTCACGCAGTCCAGACACTGCTCCGTCACTGCCGCGGCTGATTGCCCTGACGTCACTGGCCATGCTCGCTTTCGCGGGGAATTCGCTGTTGTGTCGCGCAGCACTGAAGGATGCCGCGATCGATCCAGCAAGCTTCACCGCGATTCGCCTGGTGTCAGGCGCACTCGTGTTGATGCTGCTTGGAATCCGCCGCATGCGTGGCCAGGGCGTGGGTGGTAGCTGGCTCTCGGCATCCGCGCTGTTTGTCTACGCCGCAGGATTTTCGATGTCCTATGTATCGCTGTCTGCGGCCACGGGTGCATTGCTCCTGGTGGGTGCCGTGCAAGTCAGCATGATCATCGCAGGCCTGGTCATGGGCGAACGGCTCAGGGCAGCGCAGGTTGGCGGACTCGTGCTGGCGATGACGGGCCTGCTCGGATTGCTTGTGCCCGGGTTGTCCCGGCCACCATTGATGGGTGCGTTGTGGATGTTTGCTGCTGGCGTTGCCTGGGGAATCTATTCGCTGCGCGGCCGCGGGGGTGGCGATCCGCAATGGATGACGAGCGGAAACTTCCTGCGTGCGGTTCCATTTGCACTGGCATTCAGCCTGATGCAAGTGGATGCAACCAGTATCCAGCCACAGGGAATCGCCTACGCGGTTGCATCGGGCGCCCTGGCATCGGGGTGCGGCTATGTCGTCTGGTATTCGGTGCTTCCGTGGCTGAAATCGACACAAGCCGCCACAATCCAGCTCAGCGTGCCTGTGCTGACTGGCGTTGCCGGAGTGCTCTTGTTGGGCGAGCCGCTGAGTCTGCGACTGATCCTGGCAGGGTTGGCCATATTGACCGGAATAGCCCTTGTGCTGGGCAAGGGAGCACGCTGATGGCGGAACGCAATCTGCCCGGCATCCCTGCCGATCGCCGCATAGCTTCGCCTTGCAGGTTCGTTCCGCGACAGGTGAGCCGCGTATAGTGCGATCTCATGAAGTGTCCGGGCCAACCATGCGAAAAGTCGCCGACCCTCACCTGAGCCGATCCAGATCCACAGGCGAAACCAAGCCGTTGCGCGTGGTTGGCAACAAGCTGGTTCTTGGCTGGAAGGAGTCTGTCGTCTTGCCGGACCTTGGCAACATCCGGTTGCCGGCAAAGCTGGATACCGGTGCGCGAACTTCGGCGTTGCATGCGGTAGGAATGAACTACAGCAAGAGTCGTTCCGCGATGTGGATCGAGTTCGAGCTTCCCGATATCGACCAGGCACTGCGCCACCGTTTTCGCTTGCCGGTTGCCGAGCACCGGAGCGTGAAAAGTTCGACGGGCATGGCACAGATTCGACCGGTCGTGATCCTGACACTTCGCCTGGCTGATCAGGTCTGGTCGACTGAAGTCACCTTGACTGATCGCTCCGACATGGAGTTGCCCATGTTGATCGGGCGTTCGGCATTGAAAGGAAAATTTCTCGTCGATCCGTCCCGCACGCGATTGGCCGGGCCGATCAGTTCGACAAACCATGTCGGTGCGCCGGTCCGCAAGACGGTCATCAAGAAACCAGAACGCACGCCCCAGACCTGACCGGAAAACCCAATGAAGTTCATCATGCTGGCACGCAATGCCAATCTGTACACGCACCGGCGACTGGTCGAAGCGGCGGAAGCGGGCGGACATACGCTGGATATCGTCAATACCCTGCGCTGTTACATGAATATCACTTCTCATCGACCCGAGGTGTACTACAACAGTCAGAAGCTGACCGGCTACGACGCCGTGATCCCGCGCATCGGCGCATCGATCACATTCTACGGCCTGGCCGTGCTGCGCCAGTTCGAGATGATGGGGGTGTATCCGCTCAACGAATCCGTGGGCATCGGCCGTTCGCGCGACAAGTTGCGCTCGATGCAATTGCTGGCACGCGACGGAATCGGCTTGCCGGTAACCGCCTTCGCGCAAGATCCCAAGCAGACCGAGGAAGTGCTCAAGGTCGTTGGCGGTGCTCCTGTGGTGATCAAGTTGCTCGAAGGCACCCAGGGTATCGGCGTGGTGCTGGCCGATACGCCACGTTCCGCGAAGTCCGTGGTCGAGGCGTTTCGAGGCGCACACGTCAACATCCTCGTGCAGGAGTTCATTAAGGAAGCTGGCGGCGAAGATATCAGGGCACTTGTGATTGGCGGGAAAGTGGTTGCTGCAATGCGTCGTCGCGGCGCCGAGGGTGAGTTCCGCTCGAATCTGCATCGCGGAGGCAGTGCGCAGCCCATCAAGATCACCGCGGAAGAACGCTCGACTGCAGTTCGTGCAGCGAAAACCATGGGCTTGAATGTCTGTGGCGTTGACATGTTGCGATCCAATCACGGCCCGGTCGTGATGGAAGTCAATTCATCACCGGGACTGGAGGGCGTCGAAAAGGCGACCGGCATTGATGTGGCGGGCCAGATCATCACGTTCCTCGAGCGCAACGCGCGCCCCGGCAAGACCAAGACCAAAGGCCGCGGGTGATGGCAACAAGCGCCGACACGCCATCAGCCTCGGGCAGCCGAACGCGGATCAGGGCGAGTCGAACCTTTTTCGAGATCGGTGGCGTCAGCATTTCGGCCGGCGCACGCCAGACAGTAGAACTTCCAGTGAGCGTGCTGGCCAACCACATACCGGTCAGCTTGCCGGTTCATGTCATCCACGGACGCAAGCCGGGGCCTGTCGTGTTTCTTTCCGCCGCAGTTCATGGCGACGAAATCGTTGGCGTCGATATCATCAGGCGCGTACTGCAAAACCCCGCAATGAACAAACTGTCCGGGACGCTGCTGGCCGTTCCTATCGTCAACGTCTTCGGTTTCCTGAACCAGTCGCGCTACCTGCCGGACAGACGCGATTTGAACAGGTGCTTCCCAGGATCGGAGCGTGGCTCGCTGGCAGCCCAGCTGGCCGACCTGTTTCTCAACGAGGTCGTGCGCCGATGCGAGTTCGGAATCGACCTGCACAGCGCCGCGCAGCACCGCATGAATCTCCCGCAGATCAGGATCAGCCCGGACAGCTCGGTGCGGCTCAGGGAGCTTGCACGTGCCTTCGGAGCACCGATTACGCTGACTTCAAGCGTCCGCGAGGGTTCATTGCGTGCCGCCGCAAAGGCGGCGGGCGTGGAGACCTTGTTATACGAAGCTGGCGAGGCCCTGCGCTTTGACGAGCTGCCGGTTCGAGCGGGCGTGCGTGGCATCAACTCGGTACTGCAACACCTGAACATGTTGCCGGGTCGATCGTCCAGCGAACGCCGGGCTGCGCCAATCGAGGCCTCGGAAACGCGTTGGGTGCGTGCACCTCGAGGCGGGCTGCTGCGTACCTTCAAGACGATAGGAGAAGCTGTAGAGAAGGGTGATCGCCTCGGTATTGTCGCTGATCCATTCGGCGACAGCGAAATCGACGTGCTGGCCACCGGCAAGGGTCTTATCGTTGGGCGTACCAACCTTCCACTGGTGAATCGTGGTGATGCGCTGCTCAATATCGCCTACATGAATGATCCGGACTGCGCCGAGGAGCATGTCGTCGATGTTCATGACTCGCTTGGGACTGATCCCTACTTCGAAGACGACGAGATGTCCTGACCTGGGTGATCAGTTGAACACAGTAGCGTTCGCTTGAACTGGAACCAGGCATGCCCGATCGCACGGCCCGAGCGCGATGAATCAGCGTAGCGACCAGACCTGTGCGTACACCGTATCGGGATCAGGCGCGGTTTGCACAGCCCTGCTGCTTGCGGAATCGCTGCAACGAATTGTGCAAGGCTTCGCTGCGGTCACGCATCAGCTTCAGCTTGGTGCGAGCGGTAATCACGCGGACTCTGAACTTTTCACTCTGCTGCCATTCACCGGCAGGTAGCGCCTCGCTGGAGGAAACAGCTGCGGTCGAAACCGGCACTGCCTGCTTGAGCTGACGTAGCGCTGTGGCGAATTCATCCACGTTGAATTTGGCTGGCATGATGGGATCCTCGGCTACGCAATTGCCTGGTTGAATTGATATGGAAGCGGGTTTCGCGCTGCCAGGCTGGCCGTACATTTCGAATTGGGGAATGTTCAGTTCGTCCAGCATGTTCATCGCACGTCTCCAATGTGCCCAATGAGCGGACGTGAATGTGTGACCGCCGCCACGAGAACGGGTTCCGGTCCCGCCGGGTGGGTCGGCGATTGCCACTAAACCTGATGCAGCGATGCCTTGAAACTGCGGTTTGGCCTGGGCGGGTACCGGCGTATGCTTGGAATCGGTCGAACTCAGGGAGATGAGCCATGCAGATCGAGGAAATGGTGCGTGCCGTGCAGGAAAAGCTCGGCGTCGGCGTGGATGGACGCGCCGGTCCGCAGACCTGGGGTGCGATCTACAAGCGAATCGTGGATCGGGGCTCTCCGCTCGATAGTGCGCTGAATGACCCGGAGGACCGGGCAAACCAGCGCAGCGAGAAGGTCATCTCCACCCTGCATCCGCGCGTGCAACCTTATGCCCGGGCGCTCTACTTCAAGGCCAGGGGCCATGGCCTGACCATCAACATCATTGGTGGACAGCGCAGCTATGAGGAGCAGGATCTGCTGTATGCGCAAGGTCGGACTCGCCCAGGCAACGTCGTTACCAATGCCCGCGGCGGCTATTCAAACCACAACTTCGGGATTGCGTTCGACGTCGGCCTGTTCGAGCGCAACGCGTATCTCGGCGAATCGCCGATGTACAAGGCGGTGGGCACCCTTGGCGAGGAACTCGGCCTCGAATGGGGTGGTAGCTGGCGAACCATCGTCGACCAGCCACACTTCCAGTTGCGACCCGAATGGGCGATCAGCCTGACCGAGCGGCAGATGCTGGCCGAGCTTCGCGCCCGTGTTGCCGCGGACATCGACGCGTTTTCGTGATCGAGCAGGGCCGGCAAGCAACGACCGGCCACCGCCATGGATCAGGCCGCGTTCCGCCCGACTGAAGGATTGCGCCACGCGCTGAGCAGGTCATCCTGGCGCTTCATCGCATCAGCGTGGAAGCGCTCCTTGATGTGACCGTAGCCACGGATATGTTCCGGCACGGAGGCGATGTCGACAGCGAGAGCGTGATTCTCGCTGTCGAGGCCGGCCAGCAGCTCATCGACCTGCTTGAAGTAGTCGGCGATCAGCTGACGTTCCATCTTGCGTTCGGCGGTATAGCCGAACACGTCGAGCGCGCCACCGCGCAAGCCCTTCAGCTTGGCCAGTACGCGGAACGCCTTGAACACCCACGGGCCATACTCGGCCTTGCGCAGGTGGCCTTCGGCGTCCTTCTTCGCCAGCAGCGGTGGAGCGAGATGGAAATGGATCTTGTAGTCGCCTTCGAAGGTTTCGCGGATCTTCTTCTCGAAATCGCCGCTGGTGTAGAGGCGTGCGACCTCGTACTCATCCTTGTAGGCCATCAGCTTGAACGCATAGCGCGCGACGGCCTGGGTGAGGCTGGTGAAGGCCGGGGTCTTCTGTTGTTCGCCGTTGCGGACCTTGTCGACCAGCGCCTTGTACTTGCTGGCGTACTCGGCGTTCTGGTAGCCGGTCAGGAATTCGATACGACGTGCGATTTGATCGTCGAGCGAGGTGCTCAGAGCCAGATCATCCAGAGCCTCGGCTCCCTGCGGAGTTGAAACACCATCGGAACCGGGCTTGCTGCCGGACGGATGCATCGGCAGGTTGAGTGGAATGGAGCCCGAAGGCAATTTGGCTGCGCCAACGTTGGCGGCCTTGCGCACGACAGCGACATCGTGGGCGCCCATGCGGCCCCAGTTGAACGCCGTCTTGTTCATTTCAATCGCTGCACCATTGAGCTCGACGGCACGCATCAGCGAAGCCAGGCTCACCGGCACCCAGCCTTTCTGCCAGGCATAGCCGAGCATGAACAGATTGGCCGCGATCGTGTCGCCCAGCAGGGCCGTGCCGAGCTGGGTCGCGTCGATCAACTCGGGTTCGCCGCCTTCCAATGCGGTGCGCACGGCATCGATGATCTTCTGTGCCGGGAACTGCATGTCCGGCTTGGTGGTGAAGGTGCCTGGCATCGCCTCGTAGGTGTTGAGGACGACATTCGAGCGCTTGGCCCGGATCTTCGACAACGCCCAGTAATCGTTGACCACGACCATGTCGCAGCCGAGCACCAGATCCGCTTCGCCAGCAGCAATGCGCACGGCGTGGATTTCGGTCGGATCCTTGGCGATGCGCAGGTGGCAGGTGACCGCGCCGCCCTTCTGGGCGAGGCCGGTCTGGTCGAGCACGGTGCTGCCCTTGCCCTCGAGATGCGCGGCCATGCCGATCAGTGCGCCGATCGTGACCACGCCGGTGCCACCGATGCCGGTGACGAGGATGTTCCACGGGCGATCCAGATTCGACGCCATGGTCGGCATGGGCAGGCTGTCGAAATCGACTTCGCCGGGACCGGCCTTTTTCGTCTTGCGCAAGCCGCCACCATGCACGGTAACGAAGCTTGGGCAGAAGCCCTTCACGCAGGAATAATCCTTGTTGCAGCCACTCTGGTCGATCTCGCGCTTGCGCCCGTATTCGGTCGCCTTGGGCAATACCGACACGCAGAAGGATTTTTCGCCGCAGTCGCCGCAACCTTCGCAAACCAGCGAATTGATGAAGACGCGCTTCTTCGGATCCTCGAGCTTGCCGCGCTTGCGCCGGCGACGCTTCTCGGTCGCGCAGGTCTGGTCGTAGATCAGCACCGAGGTGCCGGGGATTTCGCGCATGCGCTTCTGCACGGCATCAAGTTCATCGCGGTGAATGAATTCGACACCGGCTGGAAAGATTTCAGGCTTCGCCCACTTTTCGATGTCGTCGGAGACGACGATGATCGCCTGCACGCCCTCGGCGCGCATCTGGTGCGCGATATCGGGTACGGTCAGGGTGCCGTCGACTGGCTGGCCGCCTGTCATCGCAACCGCATCGTTGTAGAGGATCTTGTAGGTGATATTGACCTTTGCCGCGATCGCCTGGCGGATTGCCAGTGAGCCGGAATGGAAATAGGTGCCGTCGCCGAGGTTCTGGAAAATATGTTTCGTTTCGGTAAACGGCGCCTGGCCGCACCAGGTCGCGCCTTCGCCGCCCATGTGCGAGAACGTGTCGGTGCTGCGGTCCATCCAGGTCACCATGTAGTGGCAACCGATACCGCCGTGCGCCCGTGAACCTTCGGGTACGGCAGTCGATGTGTTGTGCGGGCAGCCCGAACAGTAGTGCGCGGCACGCGGGAAGTTCGCGCGCGGCAGGGTCAGCTCCTGCTCCTTGGCCTGGATCCACGCGACGCGCGAACGGATCGCCTCGCTCGAGAAGAAGCGGGCGAGGCGCTTGGCGATCACGAGTGCAATCATGGCCGGCGTGAGTTCGTTGGTGCTTGGCAGCACCCAGTTGCCTTCCTCGTCGTACTTGCCGACCACGCTCGGGCGGGTCGACCAGTTGTACATGTATTCCTTCATCTGCGATTCGATGAAGGAACGCTTTTCCTCGACGACGATGACGTCCTCGAGCCCGTCCGCAAACTCGCGAATACCGATGGGTTCGAGTGGCCATGTCATGCCGATCTTGTAGACGCGGATGCCGATCTCGCGTGCATCCTTTTCGTCGATGCCGAGGTATTCAAGCGCCTGCAGGACGTCGAGGTAACTCTTGCCGGTAGTCACGATGCCAAGCCGTGCCTTCGGCGAATCGAGCACGATGCGATCAATGCGGTTGGCGCGGGCAAATGCAGTCGCTGCCTGCACGGCGTACTGGTGCAGGCGCATTTCCTGATTCAGCGGTGGATCGGGCCAGCGGATGTTCAAGCCGCCCTCGGGCAGGATGAAATCTTCCGGCATCACGATGTCGAGCTGATGCGGATTGACGTTGACCGAAGCCGAGGATTCAACCGTTTCGGCAATGGTCTTGAAGCCGACCCAGCGGCCGGTGAAGCGGGACATCGCCCAGCCGAGCATGCCCATGTCGAGGATGTCCTGGACACCGGCCGGATTGAGGATAGGCATCATCGCCGAGACGAATTCGAGTTCCGAGCCATGCGGCAGGGTCGACGATCGGCAGGCGTGATCATCGGCGGCCAGGGCGAGTACGCCGCCGAACTTCGATGTGCCGGCAGCATTGCC
This sequence comes from Dokdonella sp., assembly GCF_049593775.1. Classification (GTDB taxonomy): domain Bacteria; phylum Pseudomonadota; class Gammaproteobacteria; order Xanthomonadales; family Rhodanobacteraceae; genus Dokdonella. The sequence goes on from NZ_JBAWHJ010000390.1 coordinate 24,384, forward strand.
ATGTTTGAACACGTCGCCACAGCGATCGACGCCGGGGCCCTTGCCGTACCACATCGAAAACACACCGTCGTACTTCGCGCCTTCGAACAGGTTGGTCTGCTGGGTGCCCCACACCATGGTCGCGCCGAGATCTTCGTTGAGTCCCGGGGTGAACTCGATGTTCGAAGCCTTCAGGTGCTTCTTCGCCTTCCACAGCTCGAGATCGAATCCGCCCAGCGGCGAGCCGCGATAGCCCGAGATGAAGCCGGCCGTATTGACGCCAGCGGCGCGATCGCGCATCTGCTGCATCAGTGGCAGGCGGACCAGGGCCTGGACGCCGGACAGGTAGATGCGGCCTTCGCGGCGCGTGTATTTGTGATCGAGCGTGTAATCGGTGTCGATGGCTGGCGCGAGCGAGCTGGCGGGGACGGACATGACGGATACCAATCAATGGAGCGAAGGGAAGAGCGGAATTGTACCAGCGCGACGCATTTGCCACCTGCGGGCGCGGCCGAGTCGCGCTTGGCGGAACGGGCGTTGGGGCAGGACCCGGGCGAGGTCCAGGGC
>NZ_JBAWHJ010000391.1:0-2260 GCF_049593775.1 Dokdonella sp.
GGCCACGGCCATCGCGTTTGATGTTGCCGATAGCACGGCGACAACGAGCGCAATGGACTCCATCCTTGCGGATGGGCCGATCCAGATCCTGATCAACAATGCCGGTATTCACGACGACGCACCGATGGCCGGCATGAGCGAGGAACAATGGCGGCGCGTGATCGATGTGTCGCTGCACGGCTTTTTCAATGTGACCCAGCCACTCCTGCTGCCAATGGCGCGCACCCGTTTTGGTCGCATTGTCAGCATTTCATCGGTGGCGGCCGTGATGGGCAATCGCGGCCAGACCAACTACGCGGCAGCCAAGGCCGCCCTGCACGGCGCATCGAAATCGCTGGCACGGGAAATGGGGTCGCGAGGCATCACGGTCAACGTGATCGCACCGGGCATGATCGCCGGCAGCATGATCGGGGAGAGTTTCGATGCGGCCATGGTCAAGGCCATGGTCCCGGCGGGACGGGTCGGCAATCCGGAGGAAGTTGCGGCGCTCGTGCGCTTTCTATGCAGCGACGAAGCCGGCTATATCAATGGTCAGGTGATCGGCATCAACGGTGGCATGGGCTAGCAGCCTGTCGGGCTACGCTGCGCTTGCGAACAGCGGCGTCGAACCGTCAGGCTTGGAGGCCAGCGTTCCGATATCCAGTCCAGGGCAGGCTGTCTTTGCGCGCTCAACCATGGTGGCCGAAAGATTGCGCATCAGCCGCACGTTGGCGCGTAGTCGATCGCGCATGGCGACGTCATCGAGCTCGTCGTACAAGCCACGATTCAATTCCACAAACCACTCCAGCTCATTCTGATCGAGCATCACTGCAGGATTCGGGCGTGCGCTCAATTCGCCCCAGCGGCGGAAAAATGCCTGCATGTCGAGATTGAGTCTGGCGGCTTCGGCCAGATCCTTCTGCACGTCACCGAGCAGGGCCGTATCGGCGAGCCGGTTCTGGAACACCAGCTGGCAAAGCACGCCCCAATAGTAGGTGTAGTCCCAGAAGACCTTGTTCGGCATGACTTCGGCATCGGCAAACAGCGCGTACTGATCGCGGTACATGCTCAAGGTGTTCGAGTAGAACGAGAAGTAGAACTGCTCGAACAGGCGCGCGTACGGGGCCACCGATTCTTCGGCGCGGTCGAGAGCGATCAGTTCGCAGATGTAGGTATTGGCGATGGCGATGAAGTCGCTGCCGGGGGAATAGAACGGATCAAGAAACACCCCGGCTTCGCCGGTGAGTGCCCAGCGATCGCCCGAGAACACCTGCTTGCAGCCATGGGAATAGTTGCGCAGGAACTTGAAATCCATGAGCTTGTCGCGCTTCGCCTCGCATGCGCGTGCCACCAGGGGCTGGTGTTTGTGCAACCACTCCAGGGCGCGGTCGAAGGTGTTCATGTCCTTCAGCGGGTGCTGCCTGGGGTCACACACGATGCCTACCGAATGAGCGCCCGATCCCAGCGGTATCAGCCAGACCCAGTAGCCCGGCCCGCACAGGTGGTTGGTCGAACGCCAGCGCTCGGGTGGATCACAACGTTCACCCCAGGCCTTGTCGTCGCACCATTCATCAATCGAAAGCAGATCGTCGATGCGAAACCAGACGGCGTTGGCTTCGTGGCCATTGTCTTCGTCCAGATCGAGCTTGCGCCGGATCAGACCGGCGCGTCCACTGGCATCGACTACCCAGCGTGCCGTGAGCACCTGCGCCTTGTCATGGATATCCACTTCAATGGAATGTGGCACCTCGGCTTTCTCGATATGCACGGCGCGCACGACACTGCCGTCATGAAAGACAATGCCGCGTTCGCGGGCGAGTTCGCCGAGGTGGTTTTCCAGAATGCCGCGGTCGATCTGCCAGGTCGGCACCGGCAGTACCCTGCTGACACCGAGTTCGGTGACACGTTCCAGATCATCGCGGCTATCGCTCCAGAAGAATCGAAATCCGAATTTGCGGATATGCGCCGTGTCCAGATGCTCGCGAAGCCCGAGCGTCTCGGCCAGATAGTGGGCACCTATCTCGACCTTCGACTCACCCACCTTGACCGCCGCGACCGGTACTGGATGCGTATTGCGCTCTAGCACCACGATACTCAGGTCTGCAAATTTTTCGCGCAACTGCAAGGCCAGGCACAGCCCGGCCAGACCGCCGCCAAGAACTACCACATCGTGTTGCGCTTCATTTGTCATTGCGTATTCCGAACAGTTGCAGCTGCATCCACACAAAGGTTGCCGGCGGACTTGCGGCTCGTAAACAGGCTGAGCAGTGGTGTCGTCATC
>NZ_JBAWHJ010000392.1:0-2957 GCF_049593775.1 Dokdonella sp.
TGGCTGCAATGGTCTTTGAGACGAATGGCTGTGACTTTAGCGCTCGTCAACCCGGCGGCCTTCACCAGCCGTTCGGCTGCTTAGGGCCGCCGGGATGACGAAACGAAGAGTTCGGCGTCAAATTGGCACCAATCGTCTCGGACACGTGGTCATTTCCAGGGAACTCATTGTCGAGCTTTGCGCGACAGGTCAAGCGTCAATTGGCATAATCCGGGATCGGTATCTCCCGGGTTGCGTACCCTCACCCCCTTCCTTCTCCCGGGGGGCGAGGGGGAGTGATCGTCGCGCTTTGCGCGACAACGTTATTGTTTTGAAGCGGGGGCCTATAGCTCAATTGGTTAGAGCAGCGGACTCATAATCCGTTGGTTCCAGGTTCAAGTCCTGGTGGGCCCACCATTTCGCGAAGCGGCAGCCTGACCTCGCTTCGTCGCAAGCTTCCTGCCATCAGCGCAACCGCATTGAACGAGCCCATGGAAATCTTCAAGAAATTTAGAATCGAAGCAGCGCACCGCCTGCCCAACGTGCCCGAGGGGCACAAGTGTTCGCGGCTGCACGGTCACTCGTTCGAAATCGAGCTGCACCTGTCCGGCGCGGTCGATCCGGCCCTGGGTTGGGTCCGCGACTTTTCCGAGGTGAGCGCGGCGTTTGCACCCGTCTTTGAGCAACTGGATCATCGCTACCTCAATGACGTTGCCGGATTGGAGAATCCCACCAGCGAAAACCTGGCCATCTGGATCTGGGATGCACTGATAGCCGACCTTCCCCAATTGGCCCGCATCATCGTCCACGAAACCTGCACATCCGGCTGCAGTTATGTCGGCCCTGCCGCATGACCCGAAAGCGGGCGCATTTTCCGCAATGCACCATCACCGTTGACGCTTTCGAAAACGCCATTTGGCGCGGATATTCAGTCAAACCCTGAATACACGGCAACACCCCGAAGTGATCTATGTTGCAACGCAACAATCTCTCTGCTAGAGTGCTCCCATCAACTAATCCTAAAGAGGGAGTTATCCATGTACGAGCAGATGAATTCGCAGTTCCTTTCCCTCGGCAAGAATTTTGCCGACGCCGTTGTCAAGGCTCAGGGCGTTGCCCTGTCCGGCTTCGAGAAGATGGCCGACCTGCAGCTGAAGGCAGTCGAGAGCCAGGTCAGCGCTTCCAGCGCGTTCTGGTCCGAGGCTTCCGAAGTGCGTGATTTCGAAGCAGCCAAGTCGATCTGGCCGAAGGGCGTTCAGCTGGCCAAGGAATCTGCAGAGAAGCTTTACAGCACGAACCAGGAAGTGCTGGGCCTGACCCTGAAGACCAACGAAGCGCTGGGTAACCTGATCAAGGGTTCCATCGAAGCGACCAACGAGACCGTGACCAAGCAGGTCAACGCCGTCAAGAAGGCAGCTTCCGGCAAGTAAGCGCCAGAATCTGGCGGTCGGTCGCTGCAAAGCGAAGCCGACCCCAATGTGACACCTGAAACCGGATGGCTTGCCATCCGGTTTTTTTTTGCCCGGCATTCCTCAAAGCACCGAATCCGGCCAGCCGAAGTGGTGAAGATGTGAATTTTCCCGGCGGGATGATTTTTGCCTGGCAGCCAGCTGTCGGGCCGGGATTCACCGCAGGTGCTTTGGCGTGCGACACTGCATCATCATGCCGCGTCTGACGATTACCGGCGGCGCGCTCGCCGGCCAACAATTCAGCTTCAAGGAATCCGTGGTCATCGGCCGCGGCGCCTACTCGGACATCCGCATCGACGATCCGACAGTCTCTCGCCGACATGCCGAAGTGCGCTGCGGCAAAGATGGAATCTGGCGAATTCAGGACCTAGGTAGCGCCAACGGCATTCTGCATGGAGGCAGCCTTATCCGTGGCGAACTGCTGATCGAAAGCTCGGTTGAAATCGTTATCGGCGAAATCCCCGCACTGCTGAGTACGGAGGATGATGACGATCCTTCCGATTCGAGCCACGCCGCATTCCCGGAGCTGGTTGATCGACTGGAACTGCTGGCCTGGATTGCAGCCCTGCCCGCACGGAGCGAAAGCCCGGCCTTGCTGATAAACGAGATCCTCGACACCGTCATGGATCGATTCGCCGGTTGTGTGCGTATTGGTCTTTTTCTGAGTCGGCCCGGCAGCGCAACCCTGACTCCCTTTGCCTGCCGTGGCGAAACTGAAGAGCAGGACTGGCGACCCGGCGCCCTGCTGGCAAAGGCCTGCCTGCGCCATGTCGACGGCCTCGCCGGGGGGCATGCCGCACTGGAGCCTCTTGGCGTTGCCGACGCACCGAAAGGCATCCTGGCGGCTCCGGTCATTTTCAGCGGGGAAACCCTGGGTGCCATCGTTGCCGAGTCTGAGCGGGCAGATACCTGGAACCCGATGGACCGCTCGATCGCCAAGGCCATTGCAAGCGTAGTCGCCGGCTTGTTGCAGGCCGAGCGCGGCAGTCACCCGGATCGGCGCATCGCGGAGCGCGACCTTGCACTGGCGCGGCGGGTCCAGCAGCACTTCCTGCCGCAATCACAGCTTCGACTTCCCGGAATCCGGTTTGCCGAAGCCTATGTTCCCGCACGCGTTGTCGGCGGCGATCACTACGACTATTTCCAATTCTCGGATGGCCGCGCCGGGGTGGTTATTGCCGATGTTTCCGGCAAGGCGGTGTCCGCGGCACTGGTGATGGCGCGTTTCGGCATGGGCGTGCGCCTGCTCGCCAGTCAGGCCAGCAACCCGGTCGACTTGCTCGTGACCTTGAATGTTCTCCTGCTCGACGAACTCGAAGCCGGCATGTTCGTCACGGCGCAGATCCTCGCAATCGACAGACAATCAGGTGATTTCGACATCGCCAATGCGGGACACCCACGGCCATTGCTGCGATCGAACCACGGCAAGGTATCCGAGCTCGCGCTCCAGCCCGGGGCTCCGCTCGGCGCCAGTGCGCAGACCCTGTTCTCATCGGAACGCATCCAGAT
>NZ_JBAWHJ010000393.1:0-12483 GCF_049593775.1 Dokdonella sp.
CCATCATCCGGCCCAGCTTCACGCTCGGTGGTTCTGGTGGCGGCATCGCCTACAACCGTGAAGAATTCGAAGAGATCGTCAAGCGCGGGCTCGATCTGTCGCCAGTCAATGAAGTGCTGATCGAAGAGTCCGTACTCGGCTGGAAGGAATTCGAGATGGAAGTGGTTCGCGACACCGCGGACAACTGCATCATCGTCTGTTCGATCGAGAATTTCGATCCAATGGGCGTCCACACCGGCGACTCGATCACGGTGGCGCCAGCGCAGACACTGACCGACAAGGAATACCAGCGCCTTCGTGACGCATCCATTGCGGTGCTGCGCAAGATCGGTGTCGATACGGGTGGATCGAACGTCCAGTTCGGCATCAATGCCGACGATGGCCGGGTTGTCGTCATCGAAATGAATCCGCGCGTGTCACGCTCCTCCGCGCTCGCATCCAAGGCAACCGGATTTCCTATTGCCAAGGTCGCGGCGAAGCTTGCTGTCGGCTATACGCTTGACGAATTGCGCAACGAAATTACTGGCGGGCTGACACCGGCTTCATTCGAGCCGGCCATCGACTACGTCGTGACCAAGATCCCTCGTTTCGCATTCGAGAAGTTTCCTGCCGCAGATTCACGCCTGACCACGCAGATGAAATCGGTCGGCGAAGTCATGGCAATCGGACGTACGTTCCAGGAGTCACTGCAAAAGGCGCTGCGCGGATTGGAAACCGGAAACAACGGTTTCAGTTCGCTGGAGATCGATGCGAATACCGAAGCCGGCATGATCGAGCTCAAGCGCGAACTGCGTCAGCCGGGCCCGGATCGTATCCTCTATATCGGCGAGGGCTTCCGTGCCGGTTTGTCGCTGCAGGACATGTCCGCGCTGACCCATGTTGACCCATGGTTCCTGGCCCAGATCGAAGACCTCATCCAGGTCGAGTCGGTCGTGGCGAAACAGGGACTGGCTGCGATCGATACCGATCGGATGCGTGCGCTCAAGCGCAAGGGATTCTCCGATTCGCGCCTGGCCGAGTTGCTCGAAACCGACGAGAACGCCGTGCGGCATTTGCGCCGCGCATTCAATGTGCGTCCGGTCTACAAGCGCGTCGATTCCTGTGCAGCCGAGTTCGCCACCACTACGGCTTATTTGTACTCGACTTATGAGGAAGAGTGCGAGGCCGAACCGACCACTCGCGACAAGATCATAGTGCTTGGCGGCGGCCCCAACCGAATCGGCCAGGGTATTGAATTCGATTACTGCTGCGTGCACGCAGCACTCGCCTTGCGCGAGGACGGATTCGAAACCATCATGGTCAACTGCAATCCGGAGACGGTCTCGACCGATTACGACACCTCCGACCGTCTTTATTTCGAACCACTCACGCTTGAAGACGTGCTCGAGATCATCGACAAGGAAAAGCCCAAGGGCGTAATCGTCCAGTATGGTGGGCAGACGCCACTCAAGCTTGCACGCGCCCTTGAGGCCGCCGGGGCACCGATCATCGGCACCTCGCCGGATTCGATCGATCTGGCCGAGGATCGTGAGCGCTTCCAGAAAATGATCACCAAGCTCGGTCTTGCCCAGCCGCCAAACCGGACGGCACGCAATGCCGACGAAGCGCTGGCCCTGGCTCGCGAGATCGGCTATCCGCTGGTGGTCCGGCCCAGCTACGTGCTGGGCGGTCGTGCCATGGAAGTGGTACATGACGATGAGGACCTGGCGCGCTATATCCGCGATGCGGTCAAGGTCTCCAATGAATCACCGGTGCTGCTTGATCGCTTCCTCGACCACGCCACCGAAATCGATGTGGACCTGGTCGCCGATGCCGAAGGCAATGTCCTGATTGGGGGCGTCATGGAACATATCGAAGAGGCCGGTGTGCATTCCGGTGACTCATCGTGTTCGCTGCCTCCCTATTCGTTGAGTGCCGAACTGCAGGATCGGCTGCGCGTGCAGGTCAGTCAGATGGCGCGCGAGCTCAAGGTCATTGGCTTGATGAATACTCAGTTTGCCATCCAGGGTGACTCGATCTTCGTCCTCGAAGTGAATCCACGCGCTTCGCGCACTGTTCCATTTGTCTCCAAGGCGACAGGTGTCCCGCTGGCCAAGATCGCTGCCCGCTGCATGGTCGGCCGCTCACTGAACGACCAAGGTGCGACACGCGAAATGGTGCCCGGATACTTCTCGGTCAAGGAGGCGATTTTTCCGTTCCTCAAGTTCCAGAATGTCGATCCCATCCTCGGCCCTGAAATGCGCTCGACCGGCGAAGTCATGGGTGTGGGTCGCACGTTCGGTGAAGCATTCGCGCGTGCCCACGAAGCGGCGGGGATCGAGCCTCCCGCAATTGGAAAGGCCTTCCTTTCCGTGCGTGAATCAGACAAGAGCCGGCTGGTGTCTATCGCCGAAGAGCTGTTGCGTCGCGGGTTCGGATTGGTTGCCACCAGCGGCACCTGCACGTATCTGAGCGAGCGAGGTATTGTCTGCGAGCGAATCAACAAGGTCATCGAGGGGCGGCCGCATATCGTCGACCTGATCAAGAATCGCGAAATCGTGTTCATCGTGAACACCACCGAGGGCAAGCAGGCGATCGCGGATTCATTCTCGATCCGGCGCCAGGCACTGCAGCAACGCGTGACATATTCGACTACCATCTCGGGCGCGAAGGCCTTGCTTCACTCACTGGATTTCCGCGAAAGCGGGAGCGTCAACAGCCTTCAGGAATTGCATAGGGAATTGACTGCATGAATCGAGCTCCAATGACCCAGCAAGGTGCGATCCGTCTGCGCGCCGAGCTTGACCGACTCAAGTCTGTCGATCGGCCGCGGATCATCCGCGATATCGCAGAGGCACGCGCACACGGCGACCTCAAGGAGAATGCCGAGTATCACGCTGCGCGCGAGATGCAGGGATTCACCGAAGGTCGCATCAAGGAACTGGAAGCTGCCTTGAGCTACGCCGATGTCATCGACATCTCAAAGCTGAATGCGGGCAGCAAGATCGTCTTCGGCGCAACTGTCGATCTCACTGATGAAGACAGTGGGGAAGAAGTGACCTACCAGATCGTTGGTGATCTCGAAGCGGACATCAAGCAGAAGCTGATTTCCGTTTCCTCGCCATTCGCGCGTGCCCTGATAGGAAAGATTGAAGGCGACAGTTTCGAGTTTCAGGCGCCAAATGGAACGCGCAACTACGAGATCACCGGCGTGCGCTACGTAGTATGACAAGCGCGGGATCCGCGTATTCCTGCGAGATTCCATGAGTCATCACGGGCATGACTGAAGTTTTCCTGCTGCTGCCGGAGTGGAGGCGTTGCGTTGCCTCGCCGTGCGTGGCCAAGGGCACGTTGTCGCGTTGGTCGGCGCAGGGTGATCATGGTCCCGATGTCGATTCTGGCGAGTACGAAGCGATACGCCCGCTGATCCAATGGCCTGGCCCATCCATGCCTGTCGCGGCACTGACACGACAGCGTGACGCTGGCGATGCCGCGGGCTCATCCTGGTTGCGTGCCGATCCTGCCCATGTGCGCGCCGACATGGCAACCGCGCGGATGCTGGCTCATGGTCAACTTGGTCTTTCGCAGACGGATTGCGAAAGTATCGCGCGTGACCTGAAACCCTTGTTCGGCGATGCCGGTTACGAATTCGACGCGAAACTTCCGGACCGCTGGTATGTGCGTGCCTCGCCCGACGCACGATTGCCTGCGGCAGTTCCGCCCGACGAGGCTTTGGGCGATGACCTCAAGCTGCACTTGCCCGAGGGTGCCGATGGGCGGCAGTGGCGACAGTTGTTCAACGAGTCGCAGATCATCCTGCACAATCATCCCGTCAACGCCCGGCGCGCACGCATCGGTGTTGTCAGCGTCAACAGTTTGTGGTTCTGGGGAGGCGGTCGTCTGCCTGCCTGGGTTCGCAGCGATCTGCAACTGGTGATCAGCGATCGTGCTCAATTGCAGGCGCTGGCGGATCTCGCATCGGTCGAGCGAATACCTCTGGCATCCGGGATAGAGCAGGTGCTGAATGATGCCGGTGGAGAGAAAGGTTCGATCCTGATCGACCTGTTCGAGGCGCGAGGCGAACAGCTCGAGGACCAGGCTTTTGCCGTGCTGGACTCACTGCTGCGGCGCGGTCGTATCGGGCGTATCCAGCTTTTGTTCGCTTCAGGGGAACGCATCCAGATCAGGGCCGGGCATCGCTTTCGATTCTGGCGGCGCATGCGCGAACTGGCATGACTGGAACCTCCACGATCCGGCGCAGGGTGAATCCGGCATCGACGCAAGCATGGTCGACAGAAATTCATCCGGTCCTGCGTCGCATCTATGCGGCGCGGGGTATCGATCACGGTGAACAGGTCGAGTATCGGCTTGCGCGAATGGAGCCACCAGCATCATTGGGCGGAATGGATGCGGCGTGCCAGTTGCTGGCCACGGCCATGACGCAGGACAAGCGCATCGTCGTCGTGGGTGATTTCGACTGTGACGGTGCGACAGGCACGGCGGTGGCGGTGCGCGGCCTGCGCATGCTGGGTGCAAGTCAGGTCGGTTTTCGTGTGCCGAATCGGTTCCTGCATGGCTACGGCCTGAGCAAGGATCTGGTGGAAAGCCTGCTCGACCCGGCGCCCGAGTTGATCATCACAGTCGATAACGGCGTGGCGAGCGTCGCAGGGGTGCACGCAGCCCGCCAGCGCGGAATAGACGTGCTGGTCACCGATCACCATCTGCCCGGTCCTGAGCTCCCGGCCGCAAACGCCATTGTCAATCCGAATCTTCCGGATGATGCATTTGCCAGCAAGGCGCTGTCAGGCGTGGGCGTCATATTCTGCGTGCTGATTTCCCTTCGCGCACATTTGCGTGAATCTGGATGGTTCGACGAGCGAGGCCTGGCTGAGCCTGATCTTGGTGTCCTGCTTGATCTTGTGGCCCTCGGAACAGTCGCTGACCTGGTTCCCCTGGATTACAACAACCGGCTGCTCGTACAGGCCGGGATGCGCCGTATCCGCGCCGGGCAGGCCTGTGCCGGCATTCTTGCCCTGTTGCGCAGTTCTGGCCGGACAGCATCGAGCCTGGTGCCCAGCGATCTCGGCTACGCGGTGGCTCCACGCATCAACGCTGCGGGACGCCTTGAAGACATGGCATTGGGCATCGAGTGCCTGCTGACCGATGATCCATCCGTGGCGGACCAACTGGCGGAACGTCTGTCTGCAATCAATGCGGAGCGTCGCGATCTGCAGGCGAACATGGTCGAACAGGCTGACACAGCGGTGAGCCGCTGGATTGCCGAGCAGGGTCAGTCCGCGCTGCCCTTGGGACTGGTCCTGTTCGAAGAGGACTGGCATCCGGGCGTTGTCGGGCTGGTTGCCTCCAAGCTGAAGGACCGACTTCATCGTCCGGTGATTGCCTGCGCTCCGGCGGTGGAAGGTGGCAACGAAATCCGTGCGTCTGCCCGCTCGATCCGAGGCATCCACGTACGTGACATCCTTGCCGAGGTGGATGCACGTGCTCCAGGTCTCATTGTTCGGTTCGGTGGACACGCCATGGCCGCGGGCTTGAGTCTCGATCGATCGGATGTCATCCGGTTCGGAGAAATTTTCGATGATGTCGTTCGCGCCCGCGCCCCGGCCGAACTGTTCGAACCCCAGCTGTTGACCGACGGGGAACTCGAGCCTGGCGAATTCAATCTTGAGCTGGCAACAGCGCTGCGTTTCGCCGGGCCATGGGGGCAGGGGTTCAGTGAGCCGCTTTTTGACAATGTCTTCGAACTTCATGCCTGGCGACTGGTGGGTGGCAAGCACTGGCGCATGACGCTCAAGCCCTGCGGAAGCGAGATACTCGTGGAGGCCATGCGGTTCAATGTCGAACCCGGGGCGACGCCGCCCAAGCAATTCCGTGCCGCCTACCAGCTTGATGTCAACGAATGGAACGGCCGCGAGTCCCTTCAGTTGATCCTGCGACATGTCGAAATGGCCTGAGTCGACGGACCCGGCTTTTTTCCGGGCCGGTGCCCGGCAGGTGTATCCGGGCCCGATCACGGACCTCCAACCGCAGTACACAACCGGTGGCAGGGCCGATTTGCTATCCTTCGCGCCCCGAAACGCAGCGCAAGAATTCCGTGATAGAGACCAATCCAATCCGTGCCGGTATTGATGACCTCAAGGAGCGACTTGGATCGCTCAGGGGGTATCTTTGACTTTGATGTCCGGGCCGAGCGTCTCGAGGAAGTCAGCCGGGAGCTGGAAAATCCGGAAATCTGGAACGATCCTGCACGCGCCCAGGAACTGGGGAAGGAACGCGCCCAGCTTGAGCGCGTCGTCAACGGGATCACCGAGCTGACCCAAAAACTGGCTGATGCCGGGGAACTGCTGGAGCTCGGCGAAGCCGAGGCCGACGAGGAAGTCATCAAGGGTGTCGAGGCCGATGTGGCGGACATCTCGAAGCATGTCGAGAAGCTGGAATTCCAGCGCATGTTCTCGGGCGAGATGGATAGCTCAAATGCGTTCGTCGACATCCAGGCCGGTGCCGGTGGAACAGAAGCGCAGGACTGGGCCGAGATGCTGCTGCGCATGTACCTGCGCTGGGCTGAAGACCGCGGCTGGAAAACCGAGTTGCTCGAGGCTTCCGCCGGTGAAGTGGCTGGAATCAAGAGTGCAACCTTCAAGGTCGAGGGCGACTACGCCTATGGCTGGCTGAAAACCGAGATCGGAGTGCACCGGCTTGTGCGCAAGTCGCCATTCGATTCGGACAACCGTCGCCACACCAGCTTCACGTCGGTTTTCGTGTCGCCCGAAGTGGACGACAATATCGATATCGATATCAATCCGGCTGACTTGAAGACAGACGTCTATCGTTCTTCCGGTGCGGGCGGACAGCACGTCAACAAGACCGAATCTGCCGTGCGCATCACCCACGTACCGAGCGGCGTGGTGGTTGCATGCCAGACCGGCCGGTCACAGCATGCCAATCGTGACAATGCGATGAAGATGCTGCGTGCGAAGTTGTATGAGCTGGAAGTGCAAAAGCGCAATGTCGAACGGGATGCGCTGGAAGCAACCAAGTCCGATATCGGCTGGGGCAGCCAGATCCGTAACTACGTGCTCGACCAGAGCCGTATCAAGGACTTGCGCACCGGCGTCGAACGCACCGATACGCAGAAGGTTCTTGATGGCGATATCGACGAATTCATCGAAGCCAGCCTGAAGTCGGGCCTCGAAGCCGGCGCCAAGCGCAGCGATGCATAATTGAATGCGCCCGGCCAGTTTTCGCTGGCCGGGCGCATGGCGACAGGTCGGGTCTACTCGGGTGTCGAGAGATCTGCGCGGCGCACGTATATTGTGGTTTCACTACCGTTGATGGTGCTGCTGAACTGCTTCATGGTAGACGTCGCCTCCGACTCCGAGCCCAGCGATTTGGCCAGGATCTTCATCAGCGAAGGATCCGGGTCAGCCATTTCGGCGTAGCTCTTCATTGGCGTGACGATGCTGAATCCACCGCTGCCGCCCATGGTGTGGGCGATCGAATAGGAGTAGGCCCACTTCTCGTCAATAACCGCCTTCTGGATCTTGTCCAGCGCTTCACGCCGATCGCCATACATGCCGGGTTTGGCGGAATAGTTGGAAACCGAGTAGTACTTGTAGTCCGGACTCTCGATCCAGTTGGAATGCTTGTGATCGAGCTCGGAGAAATAGTGCTCCGCGCGATCCACGAAAGGATTCACGGTGGTGTTGAACGCGTCATCAGCCTTGGCTTGCATTCCCCATGCCTCATTGGCGTCCAGCTCTTCCCATTCATGCCGACCCGAGCGGACGACGTAGTAGCCGAGGTCGCTGCCAACGATGGGCTGGTAGATACTCCAGACGAATTTCTCGCCCGCCGACTTGCGCCATGCAGCGTGTTTCTTGATGGCTGCTTCAAATTGGGGGCCCTGGCCCGCCTTGGGCCAGAACATCCAGACTGTCGCAATGGCGCCCTGAGTCTGCATGGCCGGCTTGGCTTTCTTGTCGGCCTGGGCCCATGCAGCTGTAGTGCAACACATCAGCATTGCTGAAACGAGCAACGTCCTGAGCGCTGACTTGAGATTGAGACTACTCATAATTCACCCTCCCCGAATTGAGTAGAGAATTCCCGCTCCGCAGCCGAATTGCTCAGCGCGGCGGGGCACCGAGTATATGCCTCTGATTTTGTGGAAGTATCGAGCGAAATCGAGGTGCATTTCGCGCTATGATCACCGGCTTTGCCACGACAAACGCATTCGGCGCCCCAGCACGTGTGCCGGTCGATTTCCCCTGATGTTCACCAGTGAGCGATACCCATGACGGCAGATTCTTCTCCTGACCACCCGGCAAACAACGAAAACGAAGCGCCCAAGCTGGCGGACGAGAACAAGCTGATTGCCGAGCGGCGCGAGAAACTTCGTGGTCTGCGCGAAGTTGGCAACGCTTATCCCAACGACTTTCGTGTCAACGCCTTCACCGGCGACCTTCAGGCAGAGTACGCCGACGCCGAGAAGTGGAATTCCGAGGCGCTTGCCTCGCATCCTCGTCGGGTCCGCGTAGCCGGTCGCATGCTGGCGCGCCGGATCATGGGCAAGGCGAGCTTCGTCCAGATCCAGGACATGCATGGGCAGGTCCAGTTGTTCCTGCAAGGTTCCACCCTGGGCGAGGCCTACGATGCATTCAAGGGTTGGGATACCGGTGACATCGTTGGCGCCGAGGGCGAACTGATGCGCACGCGTACCGGTGAGCTTTCTATCAAGGTCGACTCCCTGCGCCTGCTGACCAAATCGCTGCGCCCGCTTCCCGACAAGTGGCATGGCCTTGCGGATATCGAACAGCGTTATCGCCAGCGCTATGTCGATCTGATCGTCACTCCGGAAGCGCGCGAAGCGTTCCAGTTGCGCTCACGCGCCATTGGATTCATGCGTCAGTGGCTGGAAGCGGCGCCAAGGCGATTCATGGAAGTCGAGACGCCGATGATGCACATCATTCCCGGTGGAGCGACCGCACGTCCCTTCGTCACGCATCACAACGCGCTGGATCTGGATCTCTATCTGCGAGTTGCCCCCGAGTTGTATCTCAAGCGCCTGGTGGTCGGCGGTTTCGAGCGCGTCTACGAGATCAATCGAAATTTCCGCAATGAAGGCGTGTCCACGCGGCACAATCCGGAATTCACGATGCTGGAGCTGTACCAGGCGTACGCCAGCTACATCGAGATCATGGACATCACCGAGTCACTGCTCCGCGAAACGGCGCAGGCGACTTTGGGTCGCACTGCATTGACCTGGGAGGGCAGGGATATCGATCTCGGGCCTGCATTTGCTCGCAGGCGCATGGATGATGCCGTGCTTGAACACAATCCGGAAATCCTGCGCACGGACCTGCGCGACCGCGATGCCATGGCCAGCCATTGCAAGCGACTCGGTATTGCAGTCAAGGCATCGTATGGCTGGGGAAAGATGCTGCTCGAGATTTTCGAGCAGACGGTCGAGGCGAGTCTTGTCCAGCCCACCTTCATCACGGCGCATCCTGTCGAGGTGTCGCCGCTGGCGCGCGAGTCCGACAATGAGCCGGGAATAACCGATCGATTCGAACTGTTCGTGGGCGGCAAGGAAATCGCCAACGGTTTCTCGGAACTCAATGATCCGGAAGACCAGGCCGCGAGATTCCAGGCCCAGGTGGATGCGCTTGCTGGCGGCGATGACGAGGCCATGCATTTCGACGCCGACTATATTCGTGCGCTTGAATACGGATTGCCGCCGACTGGAGGGCTGGGTATAGGAATCGACCGTTTCGTCATGTTGCTGGCCGACGTGGCATCCATTCGCGACGTGCTCCTGTTCCCATACATGCGTCCGCAAGCCTGACCAGCGGTGTACGAGGCGTCGTGTTTCCAGTCGACTTGGGAAGACGCAGAATCTGTTACGGTTTTGCCATTTTATTGAAGTCCGTGAAGCCTGCAATGTGATAGCCTTCCGTACTTGACGATTCGAGCAGAATTTCGTCGATACGGCAGCGCTCATGGTGCGCCGCTGTCATCCGCACCGGCAGGCCGCGACGCCGCCGAAATTCGTTGCTCCGGCCCAGTGGAGAATGTGGCGTGAACGTACTCATCGTTGATGATCAGCCTTCAGCGAGGACGATGCTTCGACACGTGGTCGAGGGCATTGGCCCGATCGTGCACGTATCCGATTTCGGCAACCCGGTCGATGCTCTCCACTGGTCGGATAACAACAGTACGGATCTACTTCTGCTTGATTACCGCATGCCAGAAATGGACGGATTGGAGTTCGCGCGGCGGTTCCGGCGTCCCATGTCCCGGCGCGATGTGCCCATCATCCTGATCAGCGTTGTTGGCGACGAACCAGTACGCCAGGCTGCGCTTGATGCCGGCGTCATCGACTTCCTGGTCAAGCCGGTCCGGCCACGCGAGCTTCGTTCGCGCTGCAAGAACCTGCTGCAGATCCGCCGCCAGGGAGAGTCGGTCAAGGAACGCGCACGCTCGCTGGAACAGAAAGTGCTGGAGGGTGTCCAGGAAGTCGAGCAGCGCGAGCGAGAAATGCTGTTCCGTCTGGCCAAGGCAATCGAATATAGGGATTTTGGAACGGGCGTGCATTTGCTGCGTATGGCTCGCTACTCGGAGATCATTGCGGAGGACATGGGAATGTCCGAAGACGAAGTTCGCACCTTGACGCTTGCTGCGCCCTTGCACGACATCGGAAAAATCGGTGTTCCGGATTCGATCCTGCTCAAGCGGGGCAGCCTCGATGACGAGGAAATGGCAGCCATGCGCAAGCATCCCCTGATCGGATACGAAATCCTGCGCGACAGCCAGAGTCGTTTCGTGCAAACCGGTGCCCAGATTGCCCTGCGGCACCATGAGCGCTGGGATGGAAGCGGGTATCCCGATGGCCTGAAGGGCGAGCAAATCCCCCTGAATGCCCGGATCGTGGCAATTGCCGACGTGTTTGATGCGCTTACGTCAGAGCGTCCCTACAAGCACGCGTGGACCAATGAGGAGGCTTTTAGCTACCTGACCGAGCACGCTGGCACGCTATTTGATAGTGCTTGTGTTGAGGTGTTGCTGGCGAACAAGGCTCGAATCGCCGAAATCCAGCAAGCCAAATTGGCACCACAGGGTTTCGGGCTCTAACAGCCCGCTCAATGTGCCGACGGAGATGGCCACAATGAGAACCAAGCTGGAAAACCTGCGAAACCGATTCGCGAATCGCCCCGACAGCGAACACGGGCAGGCGTTCGTGCGATTGGTGATCGTGGGTGTCTGGCTGATCTACCTGCTCGGTGCCGCCTCCACCCAGGGGCTCAGTGGCCCCACCTTGCCGCGTGCCCTGCTGATCCTGCTGGCCGAAACCTGCGTCGGAACTGCCATTATCGTTCATATCGCGATCCATCCTGGCGTATCGAACGTACGCCGCTGGGTCGGAATGATTCTCGACTATTCGGCCATGGGTGCCATGATGACCCTCGGGCCGCAGCTTGCGCCGCTCTACGTCATCTTCCTCTGGGTGACCATCGGGAACGTATTGCGCTATGGGCCGCGCTTCCTGTTTGCAGCGGTTTGCCTGGCGGTAGCGTCCTTCCTGGGTGTCATCCTGAGCACCCAATACTGGCTGGACAACGCGCCTCTTGCCTGGGGTTTGCTGGGTGGCCTGATCCTGATTCCCGGCTATCTCACATCCTTGCTGCGCGCCTTGACCAAGGCCACCGCTGAAGCACGCCGGGCCAATCAGGCCAAGAGCGCGTTTGTGGCCAACATGAGCCATGAGTTCCGCACGCCGCTCAACGGCATCGTCGGCATGACCGAGTTGCTGACAACGACCCGTCTGAGCAATGAGCAGCGCGAATTCGTTGAAGTCATGCAGGCATCGGCGCGCTCGTTGCTGACCTTGATCGAGGATGTCCTCGATATTTCCAAGATCGAGTCCGGCAAGCTCAGACAGCGAGTCTCCGACTTCCACCTCGCCGATCTTTTGCGCAGTGTCCAGTTGATCACCCAGTCCACGGCGCTCAAGAAAGGGCTGGGATTCGAGATCAGGGTCGCCGACGATGTGCCTGACAATTTAGGCGGTGATGTCGACCATCTGCGACAGATTCTGATCAATTTGGTGTCAAATGCCGTCAAATTCACCGAAAATGGACAAGTTTCGGTGGAAGTTTCGCTAAATGGCCCAGCCTCGCAAGGGCAGATTCCATTGCGGTTCTCCATTCGCGATTCTGGCATCGGCATTCCCCTGGAGGCGCAGAAGCGCATTTTCGATGCGTTCGAGCAGGCGGATCGCGGCCATGCCCGACAGTTTGGTGGTACGGGCCTGGGCACCACCATCGCCAAGTCACTCACCGAATTGCTGGGCGGAAAAATCGGATTCGAGAGTTCGCCGGGGCAGGGATCCCATTTCTGGGTTTGCCTGACATTCAGGGCTGGTGCCAATGTCGCGAGGGCAAGCTTGTCCGAGGTTGGAGCCGCTGGCGAGAATGTCATCGCCTTTACCGA
>NZ_JBAWHJ010000394.1:0-1746 GCF_049593775.1 Dokdonella sp.
ACGCAGGAGCAGTTGCTGGCGATGGCCATGGATGGCCGGTATGCCAGCAACGCAGGAGCAGTTGCTGGCGCTCACCAACTTTGGAAAACCAGTCATGTGCTCGATACTCGGCATTTTCGATCTGCAGCCCGGCGACAACCAGCCAGCCTTGCGCCGGCTTGCGCTTGAATTGAGCCAGCGCCAGCGTCACAGAGGTCCGGACTGGAGCGGCGTTCATGCCGACGAGCGCGCCATCCTCGTGCATGAGCGTCTGGCCATCGTCGATCCAGCCGGTGGCGCGCAACCGATCCGCTCGGAGGATGGCGCTTTGGTGCTCGCGGTCAATGGTGAGATCTACAACCATCGGGAACTCGAGCAAACCCTGGGCAAGCCGTACGCATTCCAGACCGGATCAGATTGTGAAGTGATCAATGCCCTGTATCGGGATCGCGGGCCGGGGGGCATGGCTGACCTCAACGGTATCTTTGCCTTCGCGCTGTGGGATCGGGGCAACAATCGCTACCTTATTGCCCGCGATCCGATGGGGGTCTGTCCGTTGTATTGGGGCCATGATCGCGAAGGGCGGCTTTGCGTCGCCTCGGAGATAAAAGCGCTTGCTGGAACCTGTGCGGACGTTTCCGAATTTCCGCCCGGGCACACCTTTGACAGTGCCAGCGGCGAACTGAAACGCTACTACTTCAAAGCATGGCGAGAATACGAAAATACCCTTGATATCGAGGTTCCCGCCGCAGAATTGCGCGCAGCCTTCGAGGCTGCGGTCCATCGGCAGATGATGACCGATGTGCCTTACGGTGTACTGCTGTCCGGCGGTCTGGATTCATCCCTGGTGGCTGCATGCGCGGCACGATTTGCGCGGCGCCGTGTGGAAGAAGACGACAGCTCCGAAGCCTGGTGGCCGAGATTGCACTCGTTCGCGATCGGTCTGGAAGGATCGCCCGATCTGGCGGCGGCCGAAATTGCTGCCGAGGCGTTGGGGACGGTGCATCACGGATTTCGCTACACCTTCGAGGAAGGACTCGATGCGCTGCCTGAAGTGATTCGGCATGTGGAGACCTATGACGTCACGACCATTCGCGCGTCGACGCCAATGTATCTGCTTGCGCGCAGAATCAAGGCCATGGGGGTGAAGATGGTGCTGTCAGGTGAAGGTTCGGATGAGATCTTTGGTGGCTATCTCTACTTCCACAAAGCGCCGAACGCACAGGAATTTCATGAGGAAACCGTGCGCAAACTCGATGCGCTGCATCTGTTTGACTGCGCTCGTGCCAACAAGTCGATGATGGCCTGGGGCGTCGAGGCGCGCGTACCTTTTCTCGATCTCGAATTCATCGACGTGGCGATGAGCATGGATGCGAAGTACAAGATGGCTGGCAACGGGCGCATCGAAAAAGCCGTGCTGCGCGAAGCATTCGAGGGCGCCCTGCCGGAATCGATATTATGGCGGCAGAAGGAGCAGTTCAGCGACGGGGTCGGCTATGGCTGGATCGACGGGCTGAAGGTGCACGCCGAAGCGCAGGTCAGCGACAGGGAGTTCGCCGCGGCGGCGAAGCGCTTCCCGGTCAATCCACCGGCGACCAAGGAAGGGTACTGGTATCGCAGTCTGTTCGAACAGCATTTCCCGGGAGACGCCTGTGCGCAGACGATTCCGGGCGGCAAGTCGATCGCCTGTTCGTCAGCTGCCGCAATCGCCTGGGATCCCGCCTTCGCCAATGCCGCCGATCCATCCGGTCGAGCCGTGGTTGGGGT
>NZ_JBAWHJ010000395.1:0-10534 GCF_049593775.1 Dokdonella sp.
CGCCACGGCAATGATGCATGCGTGTCAGGTCAAGAGTGCAACACCGGATCGGTTTGGCAGCATTCCATGGAGTCGTCCGCCGACAGCGGAAAAGCCACTCGCAGGTCCCGGCGCAGCAGAACCCTAGAGCTGCGCCTCTACCGGCAGCAGACCTATCAACCACGCCATGAAGCGTTTGGATGCCGGAGCCTCCGGATCATGATCCCAGGTTCGGGATCCATCGTCCCACTCGAGCCCGTCAGGCATCTGCCTGACCTGCCAGGATTCATCGCCCTTGATCTCCATCGCGAACAGGCCGGCCAGCTCACTGGCCAGGGCGGAATCGGAAACCAGCACCCCCTGCTCGCTGTTAAGTGAGGTCGACCTTGGATCAAGGTTGTATGAGCCGACAAAGATCCGCGTGCTGTCGAAGATCGCGGCCTTGGTATGCAGGCTGGATCCCGAGGAACCCGACAGGCTGTAACCGCCGGGCTTTTTCCCGTCCGGCTTGAGCTCCCAGATCTGCACGCCGCCCTTGAGCAGATCAGGACGATATTTCTTGTAGCCGGCGTGCACCGCTGCCACGTCGTTGGCCGCCAGCGAGTTCGTGAGGATCTTCACTTGCGCACCACGCCGGGCGATTTTCACCAGCTCCAGAGTGCCCTGCTTGCCAGGAACAAAGTAGGGCGAGATCAGGCGCAGTTCACTCTGAACGGCGAGGAGTGCCGGCAGCAGGACAGCCAGCACGGCGGAGCGCTGACCGGGCTCGAGTTGTGCCTTGAGCGGATCGTCGCTGACGAACTGCCAGTCAGCAGTCCAGTTGAGCCGCGTTCCGTCACGAAGGATGTCCTGTACCGCCGGATTCTCGATGAGTACATTCTTGTATGGACTGGTCTTGAGCAGCTCCACGCTCTGGTCAAGTGATACCCGCAACCGCTTCAGCGCGGCAACATCGGTTCCGGAAGGATCGAGTTGTGCAACGGGATAGTTCGAAGGCGAATTCCAGAATCGATCGAAACTCGCGCTGACTTCGGGCACGATCGGCCCGGCCATGAAGAGATCCAGATCAACAAAGTTGGTCGCTTCGCTGGCACCAAAGTATTCATCGCCCAGATTGCGACCGCCGACCATCGCGATGCGGTTGTCGACGATCCAGCTCTTGTTGTGCATGCGGTGATTCAGTCGCTTGAACCCGGCTCCCATCTCGCCTGCCTTGCGCATTTTGCCGCTGCGACTGGCGAACGGATTGTACAGACGGACTTCGATCTCCGGATGCGCATCCAGTGCCGCGAAGCCGTTGCTCTTGGCGCGCGCATCAAGGTCGTCGACAAGAATGCGTACTCGCACACCTCGATCAGCCGCCGCCAGTGCATGCCGTGCCAGCAGCTTGCCAGTCAGATCGGCATGCCAGATATAGGTCTGGATATCGATGCTCTGCTGGGCCGCCCGGGAGCTGAATGCGCGCAGGGCGTAGGCCTCCGATCCGGTACTGACAAGACGAAAACCCGACTGCCCCTTGTGTCGGGCTTCAGCCGGAACGAGACGTTCGGCGATGGATCCCTGCATGGCCGGAGCCAGCGCAAGCTGCTCAGGCAAGTCGGCCCGCTGCGGAAGACGTGCACAAGACGCCACAAGCACAAGCAGCAGCAAGGCGAACAGTCTTTGCATCGGCAGAACCCCGGGAGTTCGAAACCGACTAGATACCATGCCAGCCTTCGAAACTACACATCACGGCGCCAGCTCACGGCGAACACTCAATGCGACATGCATGCCCGTCCTGACCGCCGGTACACGTCATCAAATATGCCGACTCGCAGGTTTCATCGAATTCGACGAATTCGATGTCGGCGCTCGACTTGATGAAGTTCCCCAGGCGATTGGCACTTTCCAGCGCACCCGCGCCGCTGAACCGGCGTTCGAATCGCTCTGCCTCGACATCCTCACGCGCCGGCAGCAGCACGCCTGTTTCATCGCGCGCCTGGAGGATGCCCATGTCTGCCGAGGTGAAGCGCATGCTGACCATGGCCTGGCGTTCCTCGGAAACGAAATCGACGATGAAATCATCCAGGGCGAAACGAGGGGCCAGCGGAATGTTTGCCGATGACGAACCATCGGCAACGCGCGCAAGACGAACCGGCGCCCACACATCGAAGATCAGGCTGGCGATGGGCGGATTGAGCTGACGCATGAGCTTCTCGTTGCTGATTACGCTGGCAGCGGCCGCTTCGAACGGTGGGTAGCTGCCTGCGGAGAACCGATCGAAGGCGATCCGATAGGGATCAAATGGTGCCTGCGGTGCTTCCAGTTGCTCGTTGACCAGGCTGATCGGCATCGCCACCTTTCCGGATTCGACGAAAGGAGGCGCGTTGCGATGCAGGTTGAGCATGGCGGCGAACGGTGGCGATAGCGCCGCATCAACCGGCAAGATCTCAAGCTGACGAATCCCCTGTGTCAGACATCCATCGACCGGGTTTTCAGGTTGTTCCGGCTCTTCCTCAACCGCACATCGCGGATCTTCGAATACCCTGAACTTGAGCAGGCGGGCCGCGTCCAGGTCGAAGAGGATGCGCACACCCAGGCCGGGCTCATCGAGCGCCGCCTGGCGCATCTGTGACTCGTCACACCCGCGACACTCGAAGAACGGTGCAGTGTCCTGGGCGTTCACGCCAGTCATGTTGAACACGGCAAGGACGCTCAGGAATCCGCACACCAACCGACAATTCGTCACGGCCAAAGACCTTGCTCAATCAGGACCTGCAACCCTAGCAATCCAGCATGCAGTGTCAATACAAGACAGCAACTTCGGCCCGACCATTGCCACGCTTGCCTGCGATGCACTCAAAAGGTCCAGGTCAGAGAACCCACCCAGCGGTTCTGGGCGGGCAATTCGAAAACGAAGCCGCTGGCGCCAGAGCCATAGGTGTAGGTCAGCCTGTCAGTCCAGATATGGCTGGCACTGAAATATGCGCGACCCAGCGAATAGTTCAAGCCGACACTGGCATAGCGGTAGTCGCCAGGCGTCGTTCCGGATGCCTGGGCAAAGCCGAGCCCCAGATCGAGGCTGAATCGTTCACCCAGCGATTGGCGCCAGGCCGTCTCCAGCCACAACCAGCTGCTATCCGGACTCAGTTCAGGCGCATAGGCATTGCCGACCTTTGGTGACCAGGCCAGGGATCCCAGCCAGCGTCCGCGATAGCTGATCGCAGCATTGATCTCGTCGTACTGCAAGCCCGTCCGATTGGACGCGCGCACGGTGTCGTAGTGGACGAATCCGAGTTTCGCGATCCAGTCCTCGCCGAGGCGCCAGCGTCGATCAAGGTAGAAGGTCAGCTGGATGTCCTCGGGCTGGCCGGGCAAACGGATGGAGTTGGCTCCGATACCGGCGATCCAGCGAGGTGAAAACTCGTAGTGGATATCGCCGTACCCGCTCCACTGTCCGTCACTGAGCGCGATGCCGCGATAGATGTTTTCCGAAGACGCCCCGATCGCACCACCCCACTGCCCCGCGTTCGCCGAAGGCATGGCCAGGCAACCCAGCAACAGGCCCCAAGAGGAAAAGCCGAACCGGAGCTGGCTCATGCAGGCAGACGGCGATGGCAACGGCGACTCGGCCAGTCCCCGGATGATTCGGGAGCCAGGGCGGAGCATCGGGGGTTGTATGCTGACCCGTGCAGCCGGGCCGAGCCTTCCGATGCAACCTTTTCGGTCCGTTGGCGGTACATAGGCTGGGTGAACCCGGATTCCATTACTGGAGTGTGCATGAACGAAGCCCTGCAAGGCCGGATGGAATCTGGCCGTGAATCGGACGAAGCGTGCGAGCGGCGCTGGATTCGTTCGATCGCCCAGGGCGACCGCAGCGCATTCGAACAACTGTACCTGAGTTATCACGCCCCACTGAATCGATTCCTGATGCACTCGACCGATCGTCGCGACCTCGTCGATGATGTCATCAACGAGACACTCTGGGCGGTGTGGCGCGGGGCATCCCGGTTCCGGGGTGATTCAAAACCCCGCACGTGGATCGTTTCGATAGCCTATCGCACACTGATGAAATTCCTGCGCGATCGACCGCCGGAGGAAAATCGAGGCGTGCGCGTCGCATTTGAAGGGGAAGTCCTGGGGGCCATCGCAGACGAAAGCTCCAGTCCGGAACACAGGGAACAACGCGACTGGCTGGGACATGGCCTGTCGCTACTTCCCGATGACCAGCGCAGGACGATCGAGCTTGCCTACCTGCTCGGCCAGTCCTGCGAGGAGATCGCCGAAATCATGGATTGCCCGATCGGTACCGTAAAGGCGCGCATGTTTCGTGCGCGCGTGCGGCTGCGCAACACCCTGCCCCGAATCGCCGGAGATATCGGTCCGGAAGCGTCAATGGAATCGTCATGAACCCAACCGAATCCATCCACCGGCAAACCTGGGACCTGATTCCCTGGATTATCAACCAGAGCGCCTCCGAGGAGGATCTGGAGGCTGCCAGCATCCATTTGCAGACCTGCCAGGACTGCCGCGAGGAATTCGCCTTGCAAAGCAGGATTCATGCACGAATGAACCATGACCCGATGGACGACAAGGACCGGGCAAGAGCATCGTTGCAGGGTCTGATGCATCGCATTGATACCGACATGGAACTCCCTGAACCCGTTTCAACCGTCTTCGGAGCTGGCGGGGAGGCTGCCGGCGCATCCAGAGGCAGGCGACGCCTGTTGGCCGGTCTCGCCGCGGCGGTCGTCATCCAGGCAATCGGCTTGATCGGGTTGGGCACGATCATCTTGCAGTCGAGAGCAACGACAGAACGCGCTGGCAACTATTCCACCTTGAGCGCCGAAGCGCCGCTGGCTCCAGGCGCGACTATCCGGCTGGTGCCGTCGCCGAATCTTTCCGTTGGCGGCTTGCAGCAGTTGCTGGATGAGGCAAACCTGCAAATCGTCGGCAGCCATCGCGGCGCGAGCATCCTTGCCCTCGCCCCAGACCAGAGCTCGGCCGATGGCGGAGTGAGCACGGACCTGGAGCACGACCGGCATACCCGAGAGGCCCTGCAACGCCTGCGCGGCAGCCCTGACATTCTCCTGGCCGAGCCGATACTTTCACAGGCCCGCGGCAGATGAGCGACTCACGCAACGCAGTAGATCCGGCCACCGGGCCGAGTGCGTCTTCCGAGAGGTTCTGCTGGTGCTTGCCAGCGCTGCTTTGCTGGCTGCTTTCGAGTGCCAGCAGTTTGCACGCAGAGGAACCTGCAACCGACGACGACCGGCGCATCATCGTTGCCATCGAAGAGCAGGCGGATCCCGCACCGATGATCGGGTCCTCGGCACGAGGCTATGGTGCGCTGCCAAACTACTCCGGCAGCGCAAGAACGCTGGCGGCATCCGCGCGACTGGCCCTCGATCATGACTTGAGTGAGGTCTCCGCTTGGACGATTGATCCACTGCGCGTGCGCTGCATGCTGTACGAAATTTCGCCGGGCAGCGAACGGGAGGATGTCCTTGCCAGATTGCGTCAGGATCGTCGGGTTCGCCTGGCACAGCCGCTGCAGGAATTCAGCACGTTTTCGAAGGCCGCCGGGGTATCGGCTGATTCCGGAAGAGACTCTCTGGAGACCCAGTTCAATGACCCGTATGTCGCGCTCCAGATTGGCTTTGATTCGATTGGCGCGGCAACCGCGCAACGCCTGGCGAATGGTGATGACATCCGTATCGCACTGATTGATACCAGCGTTGATGCCGCGCACCCTGATTTGCATGGGCGGATCGTCACGCAACGCGATTTCGTAGATCTGCCAACTCGGGAGCTGGACAGGCACGCTACCGAAGTTGCTGGCGTCATTGCAGCGGTGGCAAACAATGGAATCGGCATCGTCGGAGTATCGCCTGGCGTCACGATTTACTCCTACCGCGCGTGCTGGCCTGTCGATTCCGGCGGATCTGCGGCGCGCTGCAACAGTTTCACGCTTGCCCAGGCACTGGCTGCGGCCATCGATTCGGACGCGCAAATCATCAATCTGAGCCTGGGCGGTCCGCATGATCCGCTTCTGGAGCAGTTGCTGGATGTGGCCTTCAGCGATGGAATGATCGTGGTCGGAGCCACGCCGATTGGTGGCGTACCTGAAGGCTTCCCTTCGGGTGTAGCGGGCGTCATCGCTGTGCGATCGAGCACTGCGGATGTGCGGCTGGGTATGGGCGCCGCGCTGGCCGCGCCTGGCGAACAGATCCTGACCCTGGAACCGGGCGGCAGTTATGACTACGCCTCTGGAAGCTCACTGGCAACCGCGCATGTAACCGGCACGATAGCCCTGCTTCTGCAGCTCGTTCCAGGTCTGGATGCACCTGCGTTGTCAGAACTGCTTGGCAGGACCTCAAAAGAAGGGCCCGGCCTGATTGATGCCTGTGCCGCCGTGCACGCCGTTCGTCGCGCTCAAGGCAGCTGCATCGAACAGCTCTCCGGTCTCTCTTCCGGCATTCACTGACGCGGCTTGCCGGTTCGGCCGACTCGGAGCATGACGTAGTTCGCGCAACTGGAACTTCTTCATCGCGCCGGCAATGCGAATCCCGTCTTGGCGCATTGCACCCGAGGCAAACGGGTGGATTGCGTGGACGTTCTGGCGGCGGTGGTGCGCAAGGCGCAGCAGACTGCAATATCGCCGCGCCTTCAGGTGGGCCGACGGGCTGCTAGAATAGGCAGTGAAGTCCCGACCCGTAGCCAGGCCCCGGATTGGTTCAAGCCTGATTGAAACCCCGTTCCTGCGATGTATCGCAGCAACGCGATTTTCTTCTCGATCCGGCTGCCACCTTCGCACTCGTTTGCCTTTTGACTGTCGACTCATCCGTTCCTGGCAACTCCGGCCAATGCCAGCCTCTCGCGGATTGATCTTGCAGCCGACACTCCATGCATCCATACAGGAGCAATTCCATGAAGCCATCCCACCTCACAACGACCATTGCGGCCACGCTGGCAGCACTTGCACTGACGGCCTGCTCCAGGCCGGAAGCCCCTGTGCCCAGCTCCGATGCCGGGTCTGCGCCAGTAGCGGAGGTTTCGCCCAAGGCCGAGGCTTCAATCGACTCGGCACCCGCCTATCCGACACATGTCTATTTCGGTGACACGCATCTGCATACGGCACTGTCCATGGATGCCGGCGCGTCGGGAACGAAGCTGATGCCAGCCGACGCCTATCGATTCGCCAAGGGTGAGGCCGTTACCAGCGCCAGCCTGCAACAGGCCCAGCTGTCGCGGCCGCTTGATTTCCTTGTTGTCGCCGACCATTCCGACCAGATGGGGCTGATCACCGACCTCAAGGCGGGCAAACCGGAACTGCTGGCCAACCCGGTCGCCAAGGGATGGTATGACTTGATGAAAGAGGGCAAGGAACAGGAAGTGACGATCGACATCATCACAACCTTCGCCCAAGGCAAGTTCCCTAAGGAAATCATGTACAACCCGGGCTCGCCCGGATTCGTCTCGACCTGGCACACCATCGTAAAGGCGGCCGAGGATGCCAACGAACCCGGCAAGTTCACGGCCTTCATCGGCTACGAATGGACCTCACTGGTCAACGGCGCCAACATGCATCGCAACGTGATTTTCCGTGGCAACGGCGATAAGGCACGCCAGGCCGAACCGTTCACCAACTACCCGCCCGGCAGCTCCAATCCACGTGACTTGTGGAAATGGATGGACGCCTACGAAACCAAGACCGGCGACCAGGTGCTGGCCATCGCGCACAACGGCAACCTGAGCAACGGCATCATGTTTCCGGTGGACAAATCCTATGATGGCCAGCCAGTGGACAGTGCCTACGCCAAGACGCGCGCGGACCGTGAGCGCATCTACGAAGTGACACAGATGAAGGGGGATAGTGAAACTCACCCATTCCTGTCGCCGAACGACGAGCTTGCCGATTTCGAAAACTGGGACAAGGGCAACCTGGATCTGACGGCTGCCAAGAAGACCGAAATGCTGGAATTCGAATACGTGCGTTCGGCACTCAAGAACGGCCTGAAGCTGGAGGCCAAGCTCGGCACCAATCCCTACAAGTTCGGCCAGATCGGCAACACCGACTCGCACACAGGCCTTGCAACAGCCGATGACGACAACTTCTGGGGCAAGCTCGCAACCGGAGAACCATCGCCTGAACGCACCAGCCATGCGTTTGTGAAGACACCCATCGACACGATCATGAGCTGGGAAGAAGTCGCATCCGGCTATGCCGCCATCTGGGCGACCGAGAATACGCGTGAAGCATTGTTCGACGCCATGCAGAGAAAGGAAGTCTATGCAACCACTGGGCCGCGCATGACCGTTCGCTTCTTTGGTGGCTGGGATTACAACGCCGAGGACGCCAAAGGCGACATCGCCGAAGCGGGCTACGCCAAGGGCGTGCCGATGGGCGGCGATCTCAGCGCGATGGAATCGGGCAAGTCACCTACCTTTCTCATTGCAGTATCCAAGGATCCGGACGGCGCAAATCTCGATCGTGCCCAGATCGTAAAGGGCTGGGTCGATGCCAACGGTGAAACCCGGGAGAAGATCTACGAGGCTGCATGGGCTGGTGATCGGCAGGTGAATGCCGAAGGCAAGCTGCCGCCGTTGGGCGACACGGTTGACGTGGCCAATGCGACCTACACCAACACGATCGGTACGGCCGAATTCGTGAAGATGTGGAAAGACCCCGAATTCGATCCGACCCAGCGTGCGTTCTATTATCTGCGTGTCGTCGAAATCCCGACACCACGCTGGACTGCGTATGACGCTGCGCGCTACAAGCTGGACCTGCCCAAGGAAGTACCGATGCTGACCCAGGAGCGTGCCTACTCCTCGCCGATCTGGTACACCCCAGGCATCTGATCGCATGGGCCAAGGGACGCGCATGCGGTCGTCCCGCCAGCCCAGGTGCGTCGTGGTCAGCACTGATCACGACGCACCTGGCATCGGACTCCCGGATGACGAGGCAAAGTCAGGTGGCTCGAACCGAGCACACGGATTGCGCGCTGCAGGCGTTCAGTCGACCCGACCCGATCCTTCTTCCTTGCCGGGTACACGGATCTTCATGATCTTCTCGATGGTATCGGCAATGCGACGTCTGTATTCGGTGGTCACGACAACCGGCGCAGCTTTGACCGCAACGTATTTTGGCGCCAGCGAAGTGCTGGCCGACGCGGATACGGCTGGCGCCGCAAAAATATCGGTACGGTTCGTGGCGCCTCCGGTCCCGGATCGCGAATAGAACGGAACGAACACCGAGCCGCTGCTGGCCAGACCCTGATAGTCACCCAGGAAGTAGCCTGTGGTTTGGCCCCATGTGGCCAGTGGCGCCAGGCTCAGATCGAAAGGACCCGCAACCTGTGACTCATTCCATGTCTGCGCATCGGCCGACTGACTCAACCAGAGGCTGGCCAGCAAGGTGCTGTTGTCGGACGTGTTGCTGCGAAAGTCATAGTAGGTGACACCAATGGTGCCGTCGGCAAGCACGCTGATCGCTGGCAAAAATGCCGAGACTGCCGCACTACTGTTGATTCGCACTGGCGCGGACCAGGTCAATCCGCCGTCTTCCGACCTCGAAAGTGCGATGCCATCGCGCGCGCCCCCACTGAAGCGCGAATCCTGCCAGACCACGTAAAGGTCTCCGTTCGGCGCCACCACTGCCGAGGGCACCAGGCCACCATCGCGCACGCGCAAGCCGGTTTCAGGATCCATTGTGCCGACGGTCAACTGGCTGGCGATGCGTGTCGAGGTTGACCAACTCGCGCCCTTGTCAGTCGAACGAATGACGTCCAGATAGGCTGAGGTTCCACCGTTCGCTGCTGCATCGATGCGAGTAAAGATGTCGACCAGCGTACCGTTCGGAAGTACCGCGATCAGGTTGCCAATCGTCTGGTTGTTCTGTCCCGGATCAAAGATCGGGCGCGCAGCTTCCCAGGTATCACCCCCATCGACCGTACGGGCGAACCAGGTCGGCCCGAAGTTGGTGGTGGAGATTCGATCCCATATTGCGTAGACGAAGCGTGAATCAATAGGGTCCGCCGTGATCGTCTGCTTGTCATGGAACACGTCACTCGATTCGCGCACGAGGGTTGTCGGCGCACTCCAGCTTGATCCGGAGTCCGTCGAGCGACTGACCAGCACTGAAGTATCCGAACCGCTCGACAGCGCTGCGCCGTTGAACGCGATGGCAATTGCGTAGGCCGTGCCATCCGGAGAAACCGTCACCCACGGATCGCTGCTGCGCTCATAGTCTCCGCCATTCGTCGCGGTACCTCCCGCGCATCTCGAGAATGCGGGCGTGCTGCGGGCCCAGGTTTGTCCGCCGTCACTCGAGACTGCGACTACGAGGCCGCGCGCGCCACCACTGGACCAGCGATCCTGCTGCCATGCTCCGAAAAATCGCTGGGGGTCGCCGGGATCCACTGCAAAGTGCGGCTCCACTTCGGCATTTGCATAGACGTTTCCACCAATGGCCACCCCCTCACAATTTGCTGTGAACGGGGAATCCGATGAAGCCCGGTATTCCGGATCAAGCGTTGGTGTGGGTGTGGGTGTAGGCGGTGGCGGATCAGGG
>NZ_JBAWHJ010000396.1:0-10058 GCF_049593775.1 Dokdonella sp.
ATGCAGACTTCGAAAGGCACGATGGAAGCCGGGGCACTGGTCATCGCGACCGGCGGCCTCTCGATTCCGCGCATGGGGGCCAGTGGTTTCGGCTACGATCTTGCCAGACAGTTTGGTCATACGGTGCTGCCCACTCGCGCAGGGCTCGTTCCGCTGACCTTGAGTGGCAAGCACCAGGAGCGCCTGCAAGACCTGAGTGGTGTCGCCCTGCCCGTGGAGAGCCGCTGCAACGGACAGGAGTTTCGCTCAGACATGCTGATCACCCATCGTGGCATCAGCGGACCGGCCATACTCCAGATCTCGTCCTACTGGCAGCCTGGTGATGATCTGCGCATCAACCTGTTGCCTGACACTGAAAGCTTCGAGCTGCTGTGTTCGCAGCAGCGTGAGCGACCCGCCGCGGAGCTGAGAACGGTGCTGTCGGACTTCCTGCCAAGGCGATTGGCTCTGCGCCTGTGCGAGCACTGGTTGACCAGCAAGCCGATGCGACAGTTGGCCGAGAGTGAACTACGCGATATAGCTGCTCTGCTCGACGCCTGGCCTGTCGTGGCCAGCGGCACGGAAGGCTACCGCACCGCCGAGGTCACCCTGGGTGGCGTCGACACCGACGAACTTTCCTCAAGCACGATGCAGTCCAAACGCATCGATGGCTTGTACTTCATCGGCGAAGTGATGGACGTGACGGGTCATCTTGGCGGCTATAATTTCCAGTGGGCATGGGCATCGGGACGGGCCGCCGGCGGAGCCGTCTGAGTTTCGACAACCTTTTCCAATCCAGTAGCCTTGACCGGCCGCCTGCACGGCACCTGCAACCGGGTCGACCAGTTGCGGCATCACCAACCCTTGAACCGCGAAAACCATGCTGCGCCTGACCGAAATCAAACTGCCCATCGATCATGCTCCAGATGCTTTGCCGGCTGCGGTCCGCGGGCGGCTCGGACTGGCCCCCGACGATGTTCTTGAACTCAGCATATTCAAGCGCGGCGTGGACGCCCGGAAAAAATCTGCCATTTCCTTTATCTACACCCTCGATGTCCAGACAAGTCGGGATGCCGAGCTGCTAGCGCGGTTCGCTGAAAACCCGCATGTCACGACAACACCGGATACGTCATACCGTTTCGTCGCCGACAGCAGTTCGCCCGGGGTCAAACGCGCGCATCGACCAATCGTGATCGGTACCGGGCCTTGCGGAATCCTGGCCGCGCTGATCCTCGCGCAAATGGGCTTGAGCCCACTGGTACTTGAACGCGGCAAAGCCGTGCGCGAGCGAACCCGCGACACCTGGGGCTTCTGGCAAAAGGGCATTCTGGATCCGGAATCCAACGTGCAATTTGGGGAGGGCGGAGCCGGTACATTCTCCGACGGAAAGCTCTATAGCCAGATCAAGGATCCGCTGCATCACGGCCGGAAGGTGCTTGCCGAATTCGTCAAGGCTGGTGCTCCTGAAGAGATCCTGTTTGTCAGCAAGCCGCACATCGGTACCTTTCGCCTGGTCAAGATGGTCGAGCACATGCGCGCAACGATCGAGTCCCTGGGCGGTGAATTCAGGTTTTCAAGCAAGGTCGATGCCCTCGATATCGAGGAAGGCAGAATTCGTGGCGTGCGGCTGGCAAGCGGCGAGGAGATCCGTTCGGATCATGTGATCCTGGCGGTCGGACACAGCGCACGCGACACCTTCGAGATGCTGCATGACTCTGGCGTCTACATTGAAGCCAAGCCATTCTCGATTGGCTGTCGCATCGAACACCCGCAATCGATGATTGATCGGGCGCGCTATGGCCCCAGCGCAGGCCATCCCCTGCTCGGCGCAGCCGACTACAAACTGGTCCATCACGCAAGCAATGGCCGTGCCGTCTACAGCTTTTGCATGTGCCCTGGTGGCACGGTGGTGGCGGCCGCGTCGGAACCCGGCCGCCTGGTCACCAATGGCATGAGCCAGTACTCGCGCGATGAGCGCAATGCGAACAGCGCGATCGTCGTCAGCATCACGCCAGACGATTATCCTGGCCATCCGCTTGCAGGCGTCGCGTTCCAGCGGGCCTGGGAAGAGCGAGCATTCGCACTCGGCGGATCCAGCTACGAAGCACCCGGACAACTGGTCGGCGATTTTCTTGTTGGACGCGCCTCGACGAGCCTGGGTGTCGTTGTTCCATCCTACAAACCTGGCGTGCATCTATGCGACCTCGCCACTGCCCTGCCCGATTTCGCGTTGCTGGCGATGCGCGAGGCCCTGCCGGCATTTGGCAAGCAGCTGCGCGGATTTGACAAGCACGATGCCTTGCTCACTGCAATTGAAACCCGGACTTCGTCCCCGATCCGGATCAAGCGCAACGACAAGGGACTGGAAAGTCTGAATACGCGCGGCCTGTTTCCGGCGGGCGAAGGTGCAGGCTACGCTGGGGGCATCCTTTCGGCAGCCGTCGACGGCATCCGTGTTGCCGAGGCCGTGGCCCTGTCGATGCTGGCCGGCGATTCGCTCCCTTGAGTTTGCAGTTCAGGCACGATTCACGGGAGCGACAAGCGCATCGGCGGAGAGGCCCACAAACGCCAACCGCACATGAACGCCCGAGGACCAACTGCCACAAATCGTGTTGATCGCGTGCAGAATGGCTGATCCTCTGTCAGCGGATCCCGCCATGTCGGTCAACGGCAATGAAGAAAACGCTCGGAAAGAACCGGTGGCATCGGTGAATGACGATTCAGGCAAACCGCCTTCTGATAGCTCGAAAGATACTTCGGCGTCCTCAAGCCCGGCGTTGAATCGGGCCATTCGCGAATCCCAGCTCGACCTCAATTCCAGGATTCATCGACTTCTCGGAATCCTCGTCATCGGCGGCGGACTGTATACCTGCTACTTCGCTGCAGAACTCATTCTCCCCATCCTGCTGGCGCTGTTTCTCGCGCTGTTGTTGAGTCCCTTGATGAAACGACTTTCCAGTGGCTGGTTGCCGCGCTGGATTGCTGCACTCCTGCTGATCCTTATCTCCGTCTCCTCGGTTGTAGGAATCGGAAATGCCCTGTACACCCCTGCTTCCGAGTGGGTCGCGAAGGCGCCCAAGGTCATGCGCAGCGTGACTCCCAAGCTGAAATCGCTGATGCGCCCGATCACGGAAGCCAACAAGGTCGGTGAATCACTCAGCGAAATCACCGGTGAAGGCAAGTCCGGGAACAAGACGGTCGTGGTGCAGGCTCCGCCCAAGGCCAGCCTGCTGTCGACAACGCCGCGCGTTCTGGCGAGCGTCCTGGCAGTCGTGCTGCTGACCTACTTCTTCCTGCTCTACGGCGATACGGTTCTGCGCAGGACCCTGATGATGCGATCGACCTGGGAACAGAAACGGATCACGGTCGATATCGTGCGCTCGATCCAGAACGATCTGTCACGCTATTTCCTGACCGTGTGCAGCACAAGCATCCTGCTTGGCGTTGCCACTATCGCCTTGCTCTGGGTGCTCAAGGTCGAGAACCCATTGCTGTGGGGTGCCTTGGCGGCGCTCCTCAATCTCACGCCGTATGTGGGGCCGCTGATCATGGTGGGCTTGCTCAGCATGATCGGATTGTCGCAATTTCCAAGCCTTGGAGAAGCCTTCCTGCCGGCTGCCGGCTACATGGGTCTGCATCTGCTGGAAAGCCAGATGGCGACGCCGCTGGCGCTTGGACACACCATCAACCTCAACCCTCTTGCCATCATTCTGTGGCTGATGATCTGGGGCTGGATGTGGGGCATTCTCGGACTACTCCTGGCAGTACCCATGCTTGTCTGCCTGAAGATCATCTGCAGCCGGGTGGAAGGATTGCAGGGCTGGGCGGTGATGCTCGAGAAATGACGGGACATTCACGAATTCAAGACTCCGCTCTGGATGATCGGGCGCGTTCGGCCGGGTTTGTTGCAGTGACACGAATCTGAAACACGACGGGCACATCATCGCAATCTGACAATCTCGATTCAGGGCCCTCACGCTGATGCGCACACTGTTCGTTCTTGCCTGCTTGCTGGCATTGGCCACCCAGAGTGTTGCCGCAAGACAGCCATATGCGGAACTGGAAAAGCGCTTCAGCCAGGAGCAGATGCACGCGACCGGCCTGGACACGCTTTCCAGCGAGCAGTTGAAGCTGCTGAACGGACTTGTCGATGTCGAGATCGCGAAGATTGTCGAAGCCAGGATCGATCAGGTGCGCAAGGAATCGGCAAGGCCGGAAACAACCGAGCTTTCCGGATCCTCGCCTCGGTCGTCCAATTTCGTTGGTCTGGAGGAGGAGCCGATCCGGAGTCGCCTCGTGGGACCCACTTCCGGCTGGGAGCCTGGCACGGTATTTCAGTTGGAAAACGGCCAGCAATGGAAAGTGCTCAAGGGCACCGTGAAGCTGCGCGAAACCCTGCAGGCGCCGCAGATCAAGCTTGTACCCGGCTTCGCTGGACGATGGTTCCTGCAGGTCGTCGAGGACATGCCCAAAGCCCGGGTCTATCGTATCGATTGATGCTGGAAGGTCCCAGACCGATTGACCTTGTCACCGGCTGGTCGTTTGCCTCAGCGTTCAACCGGTGAGTTGTCAGGATGCAGCCATCCTGATTCACCGTTCGCATAGTGTTCGTTCTTCCAGATCGGAACCCGCAGCTTGATTTCATTGATGATCCAGCGACATGCCGCGAACGCCGCGTCACGATGGTCAGCACTGGCCCCGACCCAGACCGCGAGATCGCCGATGGCGAGACTTCCGGTGCGGTGGATGGCGCGGACTCCACGCAAATCGAATCGCTCAAGGGCATCGACCATGATCGCCTCGCCCTCATTGCGCGCCAGCGCTGCATACGCCTGATAGTCAAGGCGGAGCACGGGACGCCCTTCATTGTGGTTGCGTACCCAACCTTCAAAAATCACACAGGCGCCGGCGGACGAATTGTTCAGTGCCGACTTTTCCGCCTGGTCATCAATCGTTGATTCGGATAGCAGGAACCGGCTCATCCTCCTGACACCGGCGGAAGGAACGCAATTTCGTCGCCATTTTCAATGCCATGACTCCAGTCGACGAAGCGTCCATTGATCGCGACCCGCAATCGCTCGCGCTTCATTTCCAGACCGTGCCGCATGCGCACCTCCTCATAGAGCGAGATGGCGTCAGTCGCATTGCTCTCCACCGCTTCTTCGGCACATCCCGCCCGGTCAGCCAGGCTGGCGAAATAGAGCAGTCGATAGATCATGATTTCAGGTGCCCTCCACTGACTTCACGTTTGCCGCCATGCTTCTCGATCAGGCGCACGCCCGTGATGACGATTTCGTGGCTGAGTGCCTTGCACATGTCGTAAACCGTCAGTGCAGCGACGCTGGCACCGGTGAGGGCTTCCATTTCAACCCCAGTCTTGTGGGTAATTGCCACTTCACAGCGGATGCAAAGCTCATCCGCCGAGACGAACTCGATCTCGAACCGACAGCTCTCGATAGCCATCGGGTGGCAGAACGGAATCAGTTCGTGTGTGCGCTTTGCGGCCATGGTCCCCGCAATGATTGCGGTATCGAGAACGGGCCCCTTGGCCGTGCGCAAACCCTCCCCTTTCAATACGGTCGCGATCTCGTCTGGAAAATGCACGCGCGCCTCGGCCACGGCGACTCGCCGACTGGCCGTCTTGGCGGTGACATCGACCATGCTCGGCCGTCCATGCGTGTCGATATGGGTCAATTCACTGGGCATTGGGTGTGCAGTCCTTGATGCAGAATTCGTAATTTGAAGGCAGGCAGCCCTCAGCCGCCAATCTCGTACATTTCGACGCGTTCGCGCGATGGCGATCCTGCGACGCCGCGAATCTCGCTGTAGCGATCATCGCGCGCGGACCAGATGGCCCCGATCAACGTGGCCAGTTCCGCATCATTGGCTCCGGCTCGCATTGGCCCGAGCAGGTCATGGCCATTGTCGGCAAACAGGCAGGTGTACAACCGCCCATCCGCGGACAGGCGTGCACGCGTGCAATCGCCGCAAAACGGTTCGCTGACCGAACTGATGAATCCAATCTCGCCAGCGCCATCTGCAAAGGACCAGCGTTGCGCAACTTCGCCACCATAGTTGGCAGGCAGCGGGTGAATCGGCCAGCGTGCGTCAATGCGTGAGCGCAATTCTGCACTCGGCACGACCCGATCCTGCTTCCACTCGTTGCAGGTTCCGACATCCATGTATTCGATGAAGCGAAGTACATGCGCACTGCCTCTGAAGTGTTCCACCATGTCGAGTACCTGGTCGTCATTGACGCCACGCATCACCACGCAGTTGAGTTTGAGTGAGCCGAAGCCGGCACGAGTAGCGGCATCGACGGCAGCAAACACCTCGCTGACTTCGCCGCGCCCACCCGATAGCTCGCGATAAGTCGTTTCATCGAGACTATCCACGCTGATCGTGATCCGGTTCAGCCCCGCCTGATGCAGTGCCCGAGCCGATGCCGGCAGCAGGCTTCCATTCGTTGTCATGGCAATATCGTCGATGCCGTTGATCGCTGAAAGCTGACGGACCAACTCCGGAAGCTCGCGACGCAGCAGAGGCTCGCCGCCGGTGAGGCGCAACTTGCGCACTCCCAATTCAGAGAACAGGTTGGCCAAACGCACGATTTCTTCAAAGCGCAGTCGATTCGCCTTGCTCAGGAATCGATGGTCGCGCGGATAGTCATCTTCCGGCATGCAGTAGGGACACCGGAAATTGCAGCGATCAATCACCGAAATGCGCAAATCATTCAGCGCTCGCGACCGCCGGTCCAGCGGCATGGCATGCTTGACCTGCAGCGGGATCCGACCTGCCATCAGCCTGGCATCCCCGGTTCGAGGATGACCGACTCATGCGGCGAAGCCAGGGCCACGCCCTCGCCACGATCGGCGACCCGGTATCCGCGTTCGCGCAGTTTTCGCGCTTCATCCACGGACCCGTAGTGATACAGGATCAGGCGATCACGCAGTCCTTCGGGATATTCGCGTTCGATATCGTCGATCCCGCTGTGTGACGGATTTCCCTGCCAGACGCAATCGTGTGCAACCAGTTCACCCGAGCCTGCGTGGCAGGCCAGGATCTCGGGTATCGGACGCGTATCTCCGGTCCAGACCATGCTTGCGCGCAAAGAAAGTCCGAAGGAGGTCATGGGTGCATGGTGCCGGGTCGGGAATACGTCGAACCAGACGTTTCCGTGCCAGAACCCGCGACTGCACGGAACCAGCTGGAATGCATCCCAGAAATTCGCCCCGCCCTCGGCCAGTACCTCCGGATAGTCGGCGACACGCGATTGCAGAATCGGAATCAGTGCAGCATGTGCGTAGAGGCGAAGCTTTCCGCGCAACTCATGGTTGAAAAACGTGGAAAAGAACAGACGCTCCAGTCCGCCCACATGGTCCATGTGCGCATGGGTC
The DNA here is from genome assembly GCF_049593775.1 of Dokdonella sp. Taxonomy (GTDB): domain Bacteria; phylum Pseudomonadota; class Gammaproteobacteria; order Xanthomonadales; family Rhodanobacteraceae; genus Dokdonella. Next base: position 7,377 of record NZ_JBAWHJ010000396.1, read on the forward strand.
AGGAAAATCGCCGCAGGCGCCTGCTCATAGCGCTCAAGATAGGCGGTGAGCGCGTCCGGGCCGCAGTCGATCATCAGTAGTGGTTGCCCGTCATTCTCGATGACAGCGCAGGCGGAACCGAGCTCCACCGCATGGGCATTGCCTACCCCGAGAAAACGAAGGGCCAGGTTCATCAGCGTCCCCCGCGCGCGTAGCGATCAGACAGGCTGCGATGGTAGGCAGCCAGCATCGGGTGCCAGAAAACCGACTCGAATTCTGGCAATACCTTGGCCGCTTTCAGCTTGCGCAACGAGCGCAGCAGCCGATCAAGATTACCCTGTTGCCAGGACATGGCCGGTTTGCGCAATCGACAGCGATCGAAATCAATCAGCCAGACCTTGCCACCAGCATCAACGAGAATATTGTGTGCATTGAGATCTGCATGCCACAACCCATGGGCATGAAAACCCGCCAGCATCCGACCCACCCTGATCGCCAGGGCGGCATCAAGATCGCGTGCGGCAAGGCGCACGGCCAAAGTGCGCGAGCCGGGAATCTGGCCAGTGATCAGATCAGCCCGGTAGACGAGTCCTCTACGCGTGTAGCGTGCCATCAGGGGCGACGGAACCGGCAAGCCCGCCTCATGCAACTTGGCGAGCAGTCGAAATTCCTGGAACGCACGCGTGCGATTGCGTCCGCTCCACAGGTAACGCTCCTTGTTGAAATTCGACACGAACCCGCCGCGCCGGTAATGCCGCAGCACACAGGCGCCGAAAGGAGCATCAAGGAAGTAGACACTGCCCCGCCCACCCGCATCGTCGGGTGCAGCGTGTGCATCAGTCGACTGCTGGAACCACTTTTCCTCGGCCACCGGCATCTGTGCAGCGTCGAACAGAATCGCGCCCGTTGCGGTGGGTTGGACCTGAGCCTTGATCATGACGCCATGGGTTTCCGGGCAGGGGTTTGGTGCGGATTGCGTTGAAGTTTAACAGCCTGTCGGGCCGTGCCAGGCCAGTCTGCCAATCCGCTTGTGGAACCGTATTGCCTTCGATTCGCGCCGCATGACGCAAGCAGCGATGGCAATGCCGTCAAAAGGCCTGGATCAACCACCCGATTTCTCGCCAGCCGGGCTGGTTGCTGGAACGCCGCGTGGCTGCTGCCAGATGCCAGAGGCTGATATGAAGGCTCGATCGGGCTGGTTGAGCTGTCCTGGGGCGAATCGCCGCGAGGTTCCGTCGATGCCTTAGCGAGATCGGCGTTTGCCTGCGACAATGGCGGATTGCCCTTTGATGAAACCGGATTCCGGATCCGCATGCGAAATCGCTCCGACACCCTGCCCCCCGACCCCCCAGAGTCCGTTTGCATCCTGCGTACTTCGGCCATTGGCGATGTCACCCACGTCGTACCCCTGGTTCATACGCTGCAAGCTATCTGGCCGACCACCCGGATCACCTGGTTGATTGGTCGACTGGAATACAAGGTGGTCGGTGACATACCGGGCGTCGAATTCATCATTTTCGACAAGGCTGCACGGCGCGAGGGCTTTCGTGCCGTTCGCGCGAAATTGGCAGGGCGGCACTTTTCTGTGCTCCTGCACATGCAAGTAGCCCTGCGCTCGAACCTGTTAAGTCTTCTGGTCAAGTCACCGCTTCGCATCGGCTACGACCGTGCGCGCTCAAAAGATCTCCATGGACTCTTCATCAACTGTCGGATTCCCTCGCGCAAGGGCGAGCACGTGCTGGATGCGATGGCCAGCTTCCTGGAGCCTCTTGGTATTCGCCAGGAAAACGTGCGCTGGGACATACCGATTCCAGCCGAGGCAGAGGCGTTCGCTGACAGGCACCTGCCCAAGGGCAAGCGAATCCTGTTGATCAGTCCAACCTCGAGTCATCGACTACGCAACTGGCGCCCGGAGCGCTATGCGGCTGTGGCCGACTATGCGGTCCGTGAACTCGATTGGCGGGTCGTTTTCTGCGGGGGGCCCAGCGCTTTCGAGCGTGAATTCGCAGACAGCATTTTCGCCCACATGCAGACCCATTGCATTGACCTGACTGGCAAGGACACGCTCAAGCAATTGCTTGCGCTGCTGCGTCGCGCTGACCTGGTGCTGGCTCCCGACTCTGGGCCGATGCACATGGCGAACGCCGTCGGTACACCCGTGCTGGGACTGCATGCAGCGAGCAACCCCAATCGCTCAGGACCCTATTCCGACCGCCAGTGGTGCGTCGATCGCTACGACGCCGCTTCGCGCAAGTTCCGCCGCAAGCCGGCCGACGAACTGGCCTGGGGGAGCAAGCTCGAGTACCGGGACGTCATGGATTTGATCGAGGTAGACGACGTACTGGAAAGGCTTAAAAGCTTTGCATATCAAAGTGATAGCAGAACTATTTAATGTGTGTTATCTGAATGGCGCAGAAACGCCATGAACGGATTTGATGGTCAGCTCCAATGGCGGCCGTCACCATTCGCCCATGAACTCCTATCTGCAATCCCTGTGGCGCTACGGATCCGGTTTCGATGCGTGGCGCCTGTATCAGTCGATACCTGCATCAAGGCCGCAAAGCCTCCGACCCGACCCAGAACCTCGCGCCGCTACGGGCCGTCGTCTGGAACTCGGCGGTGACCTTGAGGTTTTGATCCGCCCGATCCGGCCGGATGATGCTGCCGCCATGCAGCGTGCCTTCAAACGCCTGACGCCTGACC
>NZ_JBAWHJ010000397.1:0-3511 GCF_049593775.1 Dokdonella sp.
ACCTCACAAGTTGGGGCAGCACCGGACGTGGACGTTGGGCATCGCTTTGCTCACCCCAACCTGCGCGCCGGCGAAGTGGCGTTGCTCCAGGTAGGTTGGTGGTGAGCGCAGCGAACCCCAACGTTTCTCCAGCTCGCTGCCGGTTCGCGCACTGAGTGAGCGGCACAGGTCAAAAGGCATCGCCCCTGACGGGCCTCCTGCAAAAAAGCCGTTCTCGGCGCGAACTCCGAGCGCCCCAAGGGTTCCCGCCACAACGCATCCAAGCCACAATCAAACCCATGCAGGATGAACCTTCCTTCGACGGCAAAGCCTTTGTCGCCAACCTGAGCAGCGCGCCTGGCGTATATCGGATGATCGCAGCCAGCGGCGATCTGCTCTATGTCGGCAAGGCCGGCAACCTGAAAAAGCGCGTCGGCAGCTATTTCCTCAAGCCCAGCATGCAGCCACGCATCGCGGCCATGGTCGCGCAGATCGCGCGCATGGAAATTACCCTGACGCGCACCGAGGCCGAAGCCTTGCTGCTCGAAGCGCAGCTGATCAAGTCGCTGCGACCGCGCTACAACATCCTTCTGCGTGACGACAAGAGCTATCCCTACATCCATCTGACCCCGGGTGACTATCCCCGGCTGGCATTCCATCGCGGCGCGCGCACCGGAGGCGGGCGTTACTTCGGTCCGTATCCCAGCGCGATTTCCGTGCGTGAAACCCTCAGCCTGCTGCAGAAACTGTTCCGCATCCGCAACTGCGAAGACAGCTACTTCAAGAATCGCTCTCGCCCCTGCCTGCAGCACCAGATCGGCCGATGCAGCGCGCCTTGCGTGGATTTCATCGGCGCCGACGAGTACCAGGCCAGCGTGCGCCACGCAGCCATGTTCCTCGAAGGCAAAAGCAACGCCTTGCTGGACGAACTGATCGCCAGGATGGAGGAGGCGAGTGCGGCGCTCGATTTCGAACGGGCAGCGCTGATGCGCGATCGGATCGCGGCCGTCAAGAAAGTGCAGGCGCGCCACTACGTGCACGGTGCCGGGGCTGACATGGACATTCTCGCCTGCGCCATCAGCCAGGGCATCGCCTGTGTCAGCGTGATGTTCTTTCGTGATGGCATCAGCCTGGGCTCGCGTGATTTCTTCCCGCGGCTCGCACTCGATGCCGATGAGTCCGACGTGCTCGGCTCATTCCTGGGTCAGTACTACCTCGAACGCCCCGTGCCGGCGGAACTGGTGCTCAGCCACACGCCTGTCGATGCGGGCCTGCTCGGCGAAGCCCTGTCTGCCCATGCCGGGCACAAGGTCGAACTGAAAACCTCGGTGCGTGCGGATCGGGCCCGTTTCCTCGACATGGCTGTCACCAATGCCGGCGCTGCACTCAGCGCTCGATTGGCCAGCCGCCAGACCCAGTTGGCCCGATTCGAAGCCCTGCGCGACCTGCTCAAGCTGGATGAGGTGCCGCAGCGCATCGAGTGTTTCGACATCAGCCACACGATGGGCGAGGCCACGGTCGCATCCTGTGTCGTGTTTGGTCCGGAGGGCCCCGAAAAATCGCACTATCGGCGCTTCAATATCACCGGCATCACGGGCGGGGACGACTACGCGGCCATGCACCAGGCACTGGAGCGCCGCTACCGTCGCATTCAGTCGGGCCAAGGCATTCTTCCCGATATCCTGCTCATTGACGGTGGCCTGGGCCAGGTCAGGCAGGCGCTGGACGTACTCGCCACATTGGGTGTCGAGGGTGTACAAGTGGTGGGAGTAGCCAAAGGAGAGGCGCGAAAATCAGGTCACGAAACCTTGATACTCGGCGATACGGGCCGCAGTTTGTGGCCTGGGCCGGATTCGCCGGCATCACATCTGATCCAGTCTGTTCGCGATGAGGCCCACCGATTCGCCATTACCGGACATCGCGGGCGCAGGGAGAAGGCGCGTGAGACATCCAGCCTCGAAGAAGTGCAGGGAGTGGGGGCCAAGCGCAGGGCGGCACTATTGCGCCAGTTTGGCGGCCTGGCTGGCGTGACCCGGGCCGGAATCGAAGAACTCATGCAAGTAAACGGAATCAACCGCGAACTTGCCGAACGCATTTATGCGGCTTTGCACGGATAACCTTTGACCCATGCACCTGACCTTGCCCACCATTCTCACCCTTTTCCGCATCGGACTGTTGCCGGTCATCGTCGTCGTTTTCTATCTGCCGGAATACTTTCCAGCCAGTCGCGGCTGGTCAAACCACGCGGCGGCCGGAATCTTCATCGCGGCAGCGATCACCGACTGGCTCGATGGCTGGATTGCACGGCGCTACAACATGAGCTCGGCTTTCGGTGCCTTTCTTGATCCGGTTGCCGACAAGCTCATGGTCGCCGTGGCCCTGTTCCTGATCGTGCAGCAGAATCCGACCCCCCTGATGGCCGTCACCAGCGCCGTCATCGTGGGCCGCGAGATCAGTATTTCGGCCCTGCGCGAGTGGATGGCCGAGCTTGGCCAGCGTGCCGCCGTCAGCGTGGCCTGGGTCGGCAAGTTCAAGACCGTCATGCAGATCATCGCCATCGTGGTTTGCCTGCACCAGCGCGATCTCCCCGAACTGCGCCTGTACCGCATCGGCGAGGGGCTGCTGGTCGTTGCCGCCGCGCTGACCATCTGGTCGGCCCTGGTCTACGTGAAGGCCGCCTGGCCGATCATGCGGGATGCCGACAGCGGCAAGATCTGACCCCAGCATTGCCTGCGACATTGGCGCGCAGGCTCAGCTCGCATACGGATTCAAGGTTCGTCATTCCCGCGAAGGCAGGAATCGTTTCAGAACAGCCCGAAGGCTGGTCGACCTGCGACATTGCGACTTCAAAAACCGCCCAAAGAGCTGAATGGGTAGCGGTTCGGCAGTTGCTGAGTACCTTTCGCCTGTGCAGCGATGACGAAAAAATGAGATCGGCTTGAGCCAGAGCCATACAGGTCTGATGCCAATTCCGGACGAAACAGGTTGACTCTTTCGTGGCATTCCGTAATATGCGCGTCCCACGCGGGAATAGCTCAGTTGGTAGAGCGCAACCTTGCCAAGGTTGAGGTCGGGAGTTCGAGCCTCCTTTCCCGCTCCAGTTTATGCACGACGGTCCGGCTGCCAGCAGCGTCGATGTGAAAGATCCGCAAGGCCGCAAACGCGGTCCTCCCGGATCAGAAACCTCGGCAACGCCGGGGATTTGTTTTTTGATGACGACGCATTAAGCTCGCCATCCCACCGGCCTGGTGGCAGAGTGGTCATGCAGCGGCCTGCAAAGCCGCGTACGCCGGTTCGATTCCGACCCAGGCCTCCATCCGTAGAAGATCCGGCCCGCTATTGCGGGTTTTCTTTTGCGCGCGATTTGGCGCAGCACTCACCAGCGCGCCAGCAACGCTAGAATTCCGCGGCGTTGCGGGCGTCATGGCGGCCGGGAAATCGCCGGCTCCGGCTCTGGGGCCGCATGGCGCCTGTACGTGGGAAATGGCGGGGCCTTCGAATCCAATTACCGGCGATGAAATCGGTGATTTCC
>NZ_JBAWHJ010000398.1:0-7836 GCF_049593775.1 Dokdonella sp.
CCCGTTACAGAAATTGCATCACGCGCAGGTTGTTGAGCGGATGGATGTCGCAAGCGACCACCTGGGCCAGAGCACGAACCCGCGCGCGCTCTCGTGCCGTGGACGGCAGCAGGGCAACGGTCTCCGAATAGGCCTCATCGAGATACTCGATGATGGCCATTGATTGACGAAATACTCTTTCGCCATCAAGCAGGGTCGGGACGGTTCCTTGCGGATTGATCTCGCGGTAGGCCTTGGTGTGCTGTTCACCGCCCAGGTTGACCAGATGTACCGGGATGATCTCGTACGCGAGCTGCTTGAGGTTCAAGGCGATGCGCACGCGATAGGCAGCACTGGATCTCCAGTAGCTGTACAGCTTGATTGACTCCGTCATGCGCCCTCCTCGCCTACCGCGAACGACCCCATTATCGGGTCAGGCCGGGGTGTACTTCTCCACGACCTGATCGATGGCACCGAATATCGAATGACCGGTAGCATCCGTGACGTCGATTCTGACGCGGTCACCGAACTTCAGGAACGAGGTGGCCGGCTTTCCGTCGCGCAAGGTTTCCACCGTACGCTGTTCGGCGAGACACGACGCTCCTTTTGAAGTGTCCTCGTTGGCAATCGTACCTGATCCGACGATGGTTCCGGCACTCAGGGGTCGGGATTTCGCCACGTGGGCTATGAGGTCGGCAAAACTGAACTGCATGTCTACACCTGTATCCGCTTCCCCGAACCACTCGCCGTTGATCCAGGTACGCATGGGCAGGTGCAACTTGGAGCCCTTCCAGGTATCGCCCAGCTCATCCGGCGTTGCGAGGACGGGCGACAGCGCCGAACGTGGCTTGGATTGCACGAAGCCAAAGCCCTTGGCCAGTTCCCCAGGAATCAGGCCACGCAGCGATACGTCATTGACCAGACCCACGAGCTGGATGTGACCAGCCGCTTTCTCCGGCGACACACCCATTGACACGTCATCGGTAACGACGACCACTTCGGCCTCGAGATCGATACCCCAGTCCTCGCTCTCTGCGAGGATCGGATCACGCGGGGAAAGAAACCCTGCACTGGTGGCCTGGTACATCAGTGGATCGGTATAGAAGCTCTCCGGTACTTCTGCACCTCGCGCACGGCGCACGCGCTCGACATGGGGCAGATAGGCGCTGCCATCCACGAATTCGTAGGCGCGCGGCAACGGCGAAGCCAGTTTGTCGATATCGAGATCAAAGGCGTCCGCAGCCTTGCCGGCCTGCAGCCCTTCGAACAGGGCATTGAGACGCGGCGCGACACTGCCCCAGTCTTCGAGGGCGAGTTGCAGGGTTGCGGCGATTCCGCTTGCGCGAACGCCACGTGTCAGTTCGCGATTGACCACGATCAAGGTCCCGTCGCGACCACCTTCCTTGAGGCTGGCAAGTTTCATTGAGTTTGGTTTCCTGTGTTTGGATCAGCGATTTTTCGGGTCGAAGTGCTTGCGCAGGCCTTGCCAGCATTCGAAGTAATCGCGCTGAAGCTGCGTGGATTCCAGCGCCTGTCGCGTTGGATGTATCACTGCCCGCGTCTCGAACATGAAAGCCATCGTATCGGTGATGTGGTCGGGTTGCGAGGTATCGGACACGCTGGCCTTTTCGAAGCTGGCTGCGTCCGGTCCGTGGCCCGACATGCAATTGTGCAGGCTGCTGCCACCCGGCTCGAAACCGCCGGCCTTGGCATCATACGCACCGTGGATCAGACCCATGTATTCGCTGGCGATATTGCGATGGAACCACGGCGGACGGAACGTGTCCTCGGCACAGAGCCAGCGCGGCGGGAAGATCGCGAAATCGATGTTCGCCGTGCCGGGTGTGTCGCTGGCCGAGGTCAGTACGGTGAAGATTGAAGGGTCCGGATGGTCGTAGCTGATCGAGCCCACCGTATTGAACAGACGAAGGTCATAGCGGTAGGGCGCATGATTGCCATGCCAGGCGACGACATCCAGAGGCGAATGCCCGATCGCGGCGCTCCAGAGATGGCCCTGGAATTTGGCAATCAGCTCGAACTCGCCTTCAACATCCTCGAAGGCTGCGACTGGCGTTTCGAAATCTCGCGCATTGGCCAAACCGTTCGAGCCAATCGGGCCAAGCTCTGGCAGGCGCATTGCGCTACCGAAGTTCTCGGCCACGTAGCCGCGCGAGTTTCCGTCCGGCAGATCGACGCGGAAGCGGATGCCGCGCGGAATCACCGCGATTTGTTGAGGCTCGACTTCTAGCATCCCCAGTTCGGTGGCCAGCACCAATCGACCAAGCTGCGGCACCAGGATCATTTCCGCGTCGGCATTATAGAAATAGCGCCCCTGCATGGAGCGATTGGCTGCGTAGACATGGATGCCAATCCCGGCTTGTGCTGCAGCGCCTCCATTTCCGGCCATGGTGTAAAGGCCATCGATGAAGTCGGCAGGTGTCGAAGGCAGGGTTGGCGGGTTCCAGCGCAACTGGTTGGGCGATGTTGGCGATTCGCCAAACACGTTGTGAAAATGCCCCGGCTCGCATTTCACGAATGGCTTGTGCATCGACGCCGGGCGGATGCGATACAGCCAGCTGCGCTGGTTGTGCGAACGCGGGGCCGTGAACGCCGTGCCGGAAATCTGCTCAGCGTAGAGGCCATACGGCGCGCGCTGTGGAGAATTGCGACCTTCGGGCAAGGCGCCAGGCAAGGCCTCGGTGGCGAATTCGTTGCCGAAGCCGGTTTGGTAGTGTCCGCTTGCTTGTTCAGTCATCTTCTTCGCTCGGTAGGCCCTCTCTCGCCGCCAGAGCGATTGGGGTGAAGGCTCGACTCCATGGTTCCTTTCCCCTCGGGAGTGGAGCTGGGGTGAGGGTACGCACCGGCGAGCTCCTGAATGATTGCCTCAGGCACTGCATCAGTACGCAACAAAACATCGTTGTTCCAGAAGCGAATCACGTTCCAACCATCGCGTTCAAGTCGGGCAGTCCTGTCTGCATCCAATGGCGCTGTGTGTTGCGAGCCGTCCAGCTCGATAATCAGGTGACGCTCCACGCAGCAGAAATCGGCAACATAGGGTGGAATCGGGTGCTGGCGGCGAAACTTGAGATCCTGGATCTGCCGACCGCGAAGTCTCGCCCAGAGCCTACGTTCTGCATCAGTGGACTCCCTTCGCAGGTTTCTGGCGTTGGCCAAGGCTTCCGTGGGCAATGGTGGCTTGATTGCTTCCAGCATTCAGGTTCCCTGGCATTCTGACTAATATCGCGAGGAATGCTTGAGCATTTGCCATCAACCGCTTTGGCAATGCAGATTCTTGCGAACCGTACCCTCGGCAACTGCTCCATGCGTTGCTCTACCTCCTGCATCCATGCAGTCGTCACCCCAGCCCTCTCCCGAGGGGAGAGGGGGCTAAAGCCTAGAGCACGCCACGCTCGATCTGGTCGCGCTCGATCGATTCAAACAAAGCCTGGAAATTGCCTTCGCCGAAGCCGGGGTTTCCCTTGCGCTGGATGATCTCGAAGAAGATCGGTCCAATGCAGTTCTTGGTGAAGATCTGCAGCAGCAATTTCTGCTTGGTCTCTGCGTCAGCATCGATGAGGATGCGGTTCTTCCACATGCGCGCCACATCCTCGCCGTGGTTCGGAATACGCTCGTCGACCACTTCGTAGTAAGTATTCGGCGTATCGAGGAAATCGATGCCCTGGGCGCGCATGGCTTCGATGGTGGCGTAGATGTCATCGGTAAAGCAGGCAATATGCTGGATACCTTCGCCGCCGTATTCGCCGAGATATTCGTTGATCTGTGATTTCTCGTCAGACGATTCGTTGAGCGGAATGCGCACCATGCCGTCCGGCGCTGTCATCGCCTTGGACACCAGGCCAGTCTTGGCACCCTTGATGTCGAAATAACGAATCTCGCGGAAGTTGAACAGGCGCTCGTAGTAGTCCGACCACTTCTTCATGTTGCCGAAGTAGAGATTGTGGGTCAGGTGATCAATGAAGGTCAGGCCGAATCCGACAGGATTCAGGTCGGCGCCTTCGATAGGTTCGTAATCGGCAGCGTAGAGATCGCCCGAATCACCGTACTTGTCGACCAGATAGAGCATGCAGTCGCCAATGCCCTTCACAACTGGCGTATCGACCGCCTTGCTTGCCGGCTTGTGGTCAATCGCTTCGCCGCCATTGGCAATGACTCGGCTGCAGACTTCGTCTGCCGGCTTGCTGAAACGAATTGCGAATCCGCACGCGCACGGGCCATGCGCCTTGGCGAAATCCGCGGCGAATGAGTCTGGGTCTTCGTTGATGAGAAAATTGACCGTGCCCTGACGGTAGACCGTGATCGGTCGCGTCTTGTGGCGCAGGACAGCGGTGAATCCCATCTGCGTGAAGTAGGCGTGCAGCTTGGCCGGCTCCGGAGAGGCGAACTCGACGAACTCGAAACCATCGATGCCCATCGGGTTCTCGAACGTCGTAACCTGCATTCCCGTATTGGCTGATTCTGGCTGGGCGCTCATGACAATTTCCTCGTGGGTTGCGCGAGTTGCGCACAGGGCCGGCTATTTTAGTTACAATTGAAACCAATCGCAAGAGGTCCAGTGCAATGCCCGGTCAAGCTCTGCTCGAACTCGAGACATTTCTACCCTATCGCCTGTCGGTGCTGTCGAACACGCTGAGCCAGGCCATTGCCCGCGTTTACGAGAAGCGCTTCGATCTTTCCGTAACGGAATGGCGGGCTATTGCCGTGCTGGGCCATTGCAGTGACATTTCCGCACGTGAAGTGGCCGAACGCACGGCCATGGACAAGGTGGCGGTAAGCCGTGCGGTTGCGCGATTGCTGGCCAAGGGGCATATCGAGCGCGGCACCGCCAGCCACGACAAGCGTCAGTCTGTGCTTCGCCTGTCCGAAGAAGGCTGGAAGATCTACGATCAAGTTGCACCGCTGGCGCTGGAACACGAGCAACGCCTGCTCGCCCATCTCAGCGAGGAAGAGCGCGAGTGGCTGGCGCGCATCCTCGATACCCTGTGGCAGGCGGAGCTGGATGAGTTGGGGCGTTAAAGGCGGAAGTCGGCAATTGATGCTGCGTACCCAGGGACATGAATCACCCGCTCAAAGCGTGCGTCGCCAACGCGGCACCAGGAAATTTCAAGGATTCAGATATGAAAAATCCGCGGCCTTTTGCAGGCCGCGGACTTCGCTTTACTCTTCAGAATGATCCTCGCCAAGGCACTCTTTGCCTGCAAGGGACAAGTTCATCCTGAACTCACTTCACTCCGTGCATCAGTTTGTTGATCAACGGGGCGATCAGGAACAGCAGCACGCCGGCACCAAGCAGCAACCAGAAGCTGAACGTGAAGCCTTCGAGTGCGGAGCCAACGGTCATGCCGGTTTCACCGCTAACGTGACCGGCGAAGATTCCGGAAAGATTGTTGCCGATGGCTGTACTCAGGAACCATCCACACATGGCCAGGCCAACGAGGCGCACCGGTGCCAGCTTGGTCACCATCGACAAGCCGATGGGCGACAGGCAGAGCTCGCCGGCCGTCTGCAGCACGTAGACCAGGACCAGCGGCCAGAATGGAATCAGGCCATCCGGGCTGACGAGATTGGTGAGCGCATACATGAGAACGAGGAATGCGACGGCATTACCCAGCAATCCGAGGCCGAACTTGCGCGGAATCGACGGCTCCATCTTCTTGCGTCCGAGATAGCCCCAGATCCATGCGGCAATCGGTGCCAAGAGCACGATGGCAACCGGATTCACCGACTGGAACCAGCCAACCGGGAAGATCCATCCACCAAACATCTCGCGATCCACGATGCCCTGGGCAAGGAAGTTGAACGAGCTGCCGGCCTGCTCGAAGAACATCCAGAACAGAACGTTGAACAGGAAGATGATGAGCATGGCGTAGACGCGATGGGTCTGTACGGTGCCATTGCGGATGGCCTCGACCAGAAGCATGACGGCGAGTCCGACAAACATAGCGGCCAGCACCCAGGCCAATGCTTCTGCGCCAACCTTGTCGATCAGCAGGTAGACGATCGGCACGGCAATGGCTGACCCGACAATGACGGCCAGCATGCTCTTGGTGCCATTGCGATCGGCTGGCGGCTCGCCGATTCCCTTCAGTTGTGCGCGACCGAACCAGAACCAGAGGAAGCTGATGATCATGCCGACGCCGGTGGCGGCGAACACGACCTTGTAGTTCTGCTGCATCGGCGTATCGGTGATGACGCTGGCAAGCCAGCCCGTGATCAGGGGAGCAACCAGTGCACCGGCGTTGATACCCATGTAGAAGATCGTGAATCCGCGATCACGGCGATTGTCGTTGATCGAGTAGAGCTGGCCGACCATGGTCGAGATATTCGGCTTGAACAGACCATTGCCGACAATGACCAGGGACAATCCGAGTACGAACAGCTCCTTGTTCGGCAACATGATCGTGAACAGGCCGGCTGCCATGATGATGGCACCCAGCAGGATTGATCGCTGGTAGCCGATGATGCGGTCGGCTACGTAGCCGCCGAACAACGCTGTTGCGTACACCAGGGCCAGGAAGGCGCCGTAAGTGCGGCTGGCATATCCCTGTCCCGACGCATCGCCATCGAAAAACTGGGCGACGATGTACAGGGTCAGTGCCCAGCGCATGCCGTAGAACGCAAAGCGTTCCCAGAATTCCGTCATGAACAGCATCCATAGCGGCCTTGGATGCCCCAGCGTGTCTTTGAAATCGCGTGGAGGTGTATCGGGTGTCTCAGCTGATGCAGCGCCGCTCATGCAGTTCTCCCTGGATGGGTATTGAATAACCGGGGGAGGATCACCGACCACTGCAGGCTACGTCAATTGCCGATTGCGTGTTGCGCCGCAGCATTGGAAGCTGTTGCTGCAACTAGCTGCCAATAACGGTGCGCACTTCGAGCAACTCCGGAAAAAACGTCAGCTCAAGGGCTTTCTTGAGAAACGCGACGCCGGATGATCCGCCTGTGCCGCGCTTGTGCCCAATGATGCGCTCCACCGTCTTCATGTGGCGGAAACGCCAGAGCTGGAAGGATTCCTCGATATCCACGAGCTGCTCGCAAAAATGGTATTCCGACCAGAACTCGTCTGCGTTCTCGTAGATGCGCTTGAATACCGGAACCAGATCTTCGCGGAAACGATGCGGTCGCGACCAGTCGCGTTCGACGCAGTCGGCAGGAATGGCGTGCCCGCAACGATGCAGGTAGCGCTGGAATTCGTCGTAGAGGCTCGGTGACTCCAGTACTTCGCGCAGTTCGCCCTGACGCTCGGGATCATGGCTAAATACCGCGAGCATGTCGGCATTCTTGTTGCCAAGCAGGAACTCGATCATGCGGTACTGGTGCGACTGGAATCCGGAAGCCGGGCCGAGCACATGGCGGAATTGCTGGTATTCGGTTGGGGTCAGGGTCTCGAGTACGCCCCATTGTTCGAACAGCTGACGCTGGATCTGCTTGACCCTGGCGAGGATCTTCAGGCTCGAATCGGTCTGATCGACCGCGAGCAAGCCTATCGCCGCCTGCAGTTCGTGGATTACCAGCTTCATCCAGAGCTCGCCCACGTGATGCTGAACGATAAACAGCATTTCATCGTGATGAGGCGGATCGCTGATCGGCTTCTGCGCGGAAAGCAGCGTATCCAGTTGCAGGTATCCACCGTAATTCAGGCGATCGCGCAGATCGGTTTCGATGCCCTGCTCCAGCTCGCGTCGGTTTTCCATGTCGGTACAGTTCTTTGCCTGGATCGAATAGGGCAAGCTACCCGAGCAAGCGACTGATCGCCAGTACCCTGCGACAACGTAGTCGATGCCCGCGTTTGCTGCGCCAAGCCTTGCGTGCCGGTGCCGTGCTTGATATCAATGAACC
>NZ_JBAWHJ010000399.1:0-4643 GCF_049593775.1 Dokdonella sp.
ACTTCCTTCGGCATTGTCCTGGCCCCAGGATGGATGGTGACAACGACGGTACTCCCTGCGAATCGCAATGGTGCGGCGACTGACACCAGCAAGTGATGCGGTGCTTTCATCAGCCGGGGCCGGAATAACGCGGGAATTGCGAACGATTGCTGCGCTGCTTGCAAGACCTGACGGATATACGTACATTAGTACGTATGGACGAATTCGAGCTCACCGACAACCAACGCCGGGTACTGGACTATATCCGCCAGCACATGGCCGAGCGCGGCAGTGCGCCGACGCTGCGCGAGATCGCTGACGCCTTGGGGTTTGCCCGGCACAGCTCGGCCCAGGACTACATCAAGGCTCTTGAACGCAAGGGCATGCTCGAACGCATTCCGCACCGCGGACTGCGCCTGAACCACCGCTCACGGACGCCGGCGGCGATGCTGCTCCCCCTCGTCGGCCGCGTGGCCGCCGGCAGTCCGATCCTGGCCACCGAAAATATCGAAGGCGAATTCGGCATCGATGCCAGCCTGTTCCGCCCGCGACCGGACTACTTCCTGCGCGTAGTCGGCCTGAGCATGCGTGATGCCGGCATCCTTGATGGCGACCTGGCTGCCATTCATCGCACCGAAACAGCCGATGACGGTCATATCGTGGTCGCCCGAGTCGATGACGAAGTCACTCTCAAGACACTTGAGCGCAAGCGCGGACGGATTCGCCTGCTTCCATCCAACCCTGACTTTGAGCCGATCGAAATCGATCCACAGCGTGATGCCTTCGCGATCGAAGGACGCTATGTCGGCATGATCCGGAGAACCTGAACAATGTCTGCCTTGCTTGCCGCGCCCTTTGCCCTCCCGGCTCCGTTACCGAAACCTTCCACACTCGGTGAGGTGTTGCGCCATCCCGGCATCTGGCGCGGTGGTGCCGAGCCGACATCTTCGATCCGCACCCAGGCCAGTGGAAACCCGTCGCTCGATGCCCTGTTGCCGGGTGCTGGCTGGCCTGTAGGCTGCCTCACCGAAATCCTCATCGAGAACGATGGCCTTGGCGAGCTTGAGCTGGTCATGCCGGCCCTGGCCGCACTGACCCGCTCGCGTCGCCGGGTGGCCATGATCGCCCCGCCTTACCTGCCCTATCCACCGGCACTGGCTGCAGCCGGTATCGATCTGGATCACTTTGTGCAGATCGACGCCGGAGCCACCGATTCACACTGGAGTGCCGAACAATGCCTGCGCGCTGGTTGCTGCGCAGCGGTGCTGCACTGGTTGCCGGATGCCAGCTACAAACAGTTGCGCCGCCTGCAGTTGGCAGCCGAAACCGGGAATGCGCTGGCTTTTCTGTTCCGCCCATTGCAGGCAGAACAGGAATCCAGCCCGGCGGCACTTCGTCTGAAGATCTCTCACTCAAAAACAGGGCCTTACATCGAAATCCTCAAATGCAAGGGCATGTTTGATGCTCGCCGGAATGCACGCTTGCAGCTACGCGCCTGATCCTTGCCCTGCGCCGCTATTTGCGCAGGACAACCATGCCGCCACGGCGATACTTGCCGATCAGCATGAGCCACCCCATGCCACCCCAACGAACCAGGTCGGATAGCCAGTCGGGAAGCCTGGCAAGACCAGGCATTTCGTACTGCACCATCGCCAGCATCTTCGGCATCTGGTAGACCCGTGCGTCACGAAACCCCGCGGCACGACCGAGCCGGATAACTTCGCGCGGAGGCATATCGCGCTCGGTCACGCCGAATGTATCGACCGCCACGCGCGAATGTTCGGCGGCGGCATGTCCAACGCCAGGTTCGAGCGTAACCAGCATGCCGCCCGGCTTCAGTGCGCGATAGACACTGGCGATGGCCGCCGAGGGATCCTCGGCGTGATGAAGCGCGTCATAGAATACTGCTATATCGAACTCTTCCGAGAACCCCATCGATTCATAGTCACTGACGCAGAAGTCGAGATTCTCGACCCCGGCTGCGGCACGATTCTTCTCCGCCAGTGCAATCATGTCCGGTGCGATGTCCTGTCCAGTCACATGAAAGCCGCGCCGCGCATAGAAAACGCTGGTCCAACCACTGCCGCAACCGAGGTCAAGCACGCGTGCTGGCGGCGGCGGCATCACCATGAGGAGACCGCCCATGTCGGCCAGCATGCGTCCGCAATACGGATCCGAGAACGGCTTTCCCAATGCATGTGCAGCGCCGACCTCGCCGATATTCGCCACGTATTCGATTTCACCTTGCTTGGCCAAGATCTTTCTCAGCCTCCACTTCGTGCGGCGTACTTGCGCGCAACATAGGTTTCAATGACGTCGATGAACTCAAGCGCGATGTTGTCACCGCGCAACGTCATCGCCTTCTGTCCATCGATGAACACCGGCGCTGCCGGCGACTCTCCGGTACCAGGCAGCGAAATGCCGATATCTGCATGCTTGGATTCGCCGGGTCCATTGACGATGCAACCCATCACCGCCAGCGTCATGTTTTCGACACCATCGTATTTGATGCGCCATTCCGGCATTTTCTCGCGCACGTGCGACTGCACAGACTGCGCCAACTCCTGGAACAAGGTGCTGGTCGTCCTGCCGCATCCGGGGCACGCGGTGACCAGCGGCGTGAATGCTCGCAAGCCCATGGTCTGCAACAGCTCCTGGGCAACAATGACCTCGCGGGTCCGCGACTCGCCAGGCTCGGGTGTCAGGGAAATCCGGATCGTGTCGCCAATGCCTTCCTGCAACAACACGCCCAGTGCCGCAGTCGATGCAACGATGCCCTTCGAACCCATTCCCGCCTCAGTCAAGCCGAGGTGCAGGGCGTAGTCGCATCGTGCAGCCAGATCGCGATACACCGAGATCAATTCCTGCACACCGGAGACCTTGCATGAAAGGATGATCTGCTCGCGCGACATACCCAGCTCCTCGGCACGTGCAGCGGAATCAAGCGCAGATCGAATCAGGGCCTCACGGGCGACGTGAGCGGCACTCCAGGGCTCCGGACGAGTATGGTTTTCGTCCATCAAGGTCGCCACCATGGTCTGGTCAAGCGAGCCCCAGTTGGCACCAATGCGAACCGGCTTCGCGAAGCGCAAGGCCGTATCGATGATGGCCGAAAACTGCGAATCCTTCTTGCGCCCGAAACCGACGTTGCCCGGATTGATCCGGTACTTGGCCAGCGCCTCGGCAGCGGCAGGTTCATCCGCTAGCAGCTGGTGACCGTTGTAGTGAAAATCACCGATCAAGGGCACATCAGCGCCCATCATCGCCAAACGATCCCGTATCTTCGGAATGGCAGATGCCGACTCGGGGTTGTTCACGGTGACCCGCACGAACTCCGAGCCGCTGCGTGCCAATTCGGCTACCTGTCTTGCCGTACCAACAACGTCGGCGGTATCGGTATTGGTCATGGACTGGACAACCACGGGCTCGCGATTGCCTACGACGGTGCCGCCAACGCGCACAGCTACGCTGGCGCGACGCGGATGAGCGCTGTCTGTGGGACTCGTCATCTTGAAGGATTCAGGGCTTGGGGCGCGGGAAGTGCTGTGCGCAAAGTATGCAGGATACTCAATCCGTAGTGGACTCGGCCAATGAGCTTTCAGCAACCTGCTCGAGGCCTTCATCAGGAAGATCCAGCGGTGGCAGCGCGAAACGCAGGTAGGCGCCCGCCGATTCCATCAACCCTGCCCCGGCAACGGTGATGGTGCACGCGGAAGACGGCCAGCGATGCGGATCAATCGGCAGGGTCAACTGGATGGACTCCGGCTCACGCTCAAACAGGCCCGGGGTCAACAGTGAACTATAGATGGCCGACTCTTCAGAGCGCATGGGTGAAAGAAGGATGCCGCGCCTGTCGTTGAGCAGGTTGCCGGACTCGTCGAGCGCGTTGACCCCAATGGCCAGCGAGCGTCGCGCCAGCAGCCCGATTCCCGCATCGATACTGCCCTCGTCGTCGATGCGCATCCAGCGCACCACTCCAACCATCCAGTCCGGTTGCTGCGCGGAGCTCGCGTGCACTGAAAGACCGACCAGCTCGCCGACCTTGGTGCGTACCGCTTCGCCGTGGCTCCCGCGTTCCCAGGTGACGCGGTAGCCGCCAAAACTCTGATCGACGATGCGTACTGGAAGCGGCTGCGCACGCATCTGGTCGCTTGCGCCAGTCGCCCATGACGCCGCCGCATCCTGGTCGGACAACTGGATGGATGTCCCGCGCAGGCGACGAAGAAAACCATCAAAATCTTCGTTTCCGCAAAGGACGAAATGCAGGTCGTGCAGGCCGATCACGCTCTCCAGGGTATGCCCTGCGGACAACCTTGCGTGCCCGCGCGTCCCGTCCGACGTCCAGCCATCGACGAGTCGCTGGGCAAGATCAATATCCGCCTGGACTGAAGGTCCTCCGCGCATGCGAAACGTCATCAGTTGAAGACCGGGCGGCAAGTTCCCCACCTGCGCTTCTATGTGAGCCAGCAGCCCTCCCATCTTGAGCGCCAATACGCCATCGCTTGCCGATGTTCGTTCTTCGGGCAGGTAGCCCGGCCCGCGATCACAGTCGACATCTACGGGGTGCATGGCGTCACTGGCATCAGTCGCCTTGCCGAGCTCGCAAAACGGGGCGAACGTACACGTCAGCGCAATGACTTCCAGCAACTCTCGCTGGGTGTATC
>NZ_JBAWHJ010000400.1:0-8365 GCF_049593775.1 Dokdonella sp.
GGAAAGCAGCGTATCGGTGCCGACCGACTCTCCATTGACGGTTCCCGGATCGAACTGCCAACCGCGCACTACGGGCACTAGTTTCTCGCGCACGGCATCAATCGTGTTGCGTTTTGGCTCCAGCGACTCGACACGCCCTTCATTGTCGAGGTGGATTTTCCACTGAACAGTGGTTGTCAGCTCATCGCTGGCGGCGGCCGCCAGGACAATCACTGGCGCGAAAAGTACCGGAACAAACACTGGCAATTTCCTGAACACGGGAGTCTCCATGGACGACATTGCAGATCTTGCCCAACAGACTACTTCGACGCGCCTCACGCATCACTGTTTCTTTGTTACAAGGACGCATTCCAATACGGTTCGCTTTCTACCGTCTTCAAGGCAACGCTGAACAAGTCTTGTTCTTTGAAAATCAAGGGCAGAACTGGATCCCAGCCTGCGCTGGGATGACGAGCAAAGACTTGATCGGCACTCCCTCAAGGCAACGCCACAAATGAACATTACCGAGTCAACAGATCATCAAGAAAGGCCAGGGCCTCGTCAGTGCCGGTCTCGCCCAACCAGAACAGGGCCTTCTCCTTTACCGGGCGTGGATAGTTTCCGCGAATGACGGCAATCAACGCTTCGGTGGCGACTTTCTCGTCCAACTGGGAAAGTGCAAACACTGCTTCTTCGCGTACGCCTTCCGAGGTTTCCCTTTCCAGGGCAGCCATGATGTCTGCCTTTGCACGCGGATCTTTCATCTGCGCCATCCAGAACAGCGCCTTGCCGCGAACCTCGGCCGAGTCGTCCTGCTTCGAGATCTTGAGGACCCGGCTGTAGGCATCCTCCAGATTGGACTGCGACAGTGAAAACACCGCGTGTTTGCGCATGTGTCCGGATGGATCGGTGCTTGCCACGCGCTCGACGAAATCAGCGCCGGCTGCACCGCGCGCCTGCCCCAACCAGAACACTGATTCTTCGCGAAGTTTGTCCGGTTTGCCACTCGCTGCCAATTCAATCAGTGCAGCGGTTGCCGCTTGATTCGCGTGCATTGCGATGGCCGCCAATCCAGATGAATAGTTGTCTTGAGATGCCGGACTGGCTTCGATCCACTGCGCAATGGTCGTGATGCTCTCGGCGGGTTCGACCGGCTCGATCCAGCGAATCTCCTTGGCACTCGATACCGGGCAGTCTGCAGAGTAGGAGTGGATACGGTCGGGTTTGCCGTTGACGACGTGCCAGTAGACGCTCAGCTGATCGGCGGAACCGGCGTCGTTCTTCTCGAGCAGGAATGCGCCCTTGCGTGAATCGAGGTCGCAACCTGTCTTGCGGAGATCTCCATTGCCGATTCCCGAAAAGCAGCAGGATGATCCCGAGCCCGCGACCAGCGGAACCCGATAGCCAACCCAACCGTCTTCTTGTGCCACTTGCCCGCGCAGCTCCGACTCCCCTGCCCAGGCGAGGCTGGCGCAGGACAAGGCCGCAAGCAATGCCCAATTCCCGAGTGCCATCATGGCTGGGTTCCTCCGCTGTCGAGCTCGGCTTCGATCAGATCGAGCGCGGCATCGCCGTCCGTGATAGTAATCATGCGCAGCAGGGCTTTCTTCTCTTCGCGGCTACCGGCTTCGCGATACAAATTGAGCATGGCTTCGCTGTCTCCGGCGATCAGCATTCCCTCGAGTGCGGCGCTGCGAATCTCCTCCGAGCTTGTCTTCTTGTAGATGCCTGCCAGAGTCGTGCCCGCATCGCTACCATCAGCAATGCCGATGGCCCTGATGGCTTCCACACGGAGTTCCTCGGGTTGGTCCGATGCCGCGATTCGCACCAGGGTTTCGGTATCTCCGGCCACACCGAGGGACTGCAGGATGGCCTTGCTGTTTTCCGGGGACTTTTCACTTTCGAACAAGCTGCGCAACTCTGCGGTCGCGTCCATCGCACCCAGCGCCTGGATTGCATCCCTGCGCAGTTCCTCGTCAGGCTCATTGCGGGCGGACTGCAGGACCAGATCAGGTCGATCGGCGATCAACCAGGCCTGGATGATGCTGCGCTTGTCTTCGAGGCTTCCCGTTGCTGCATAGATGTCGTGCAGCTTCTGGATAGCCGGTTCATCACCACTGATGCCGAGCATCCGGATCGCCTCGCTGCGCAATTCCGGGTTGTTCGAACTCTTCGCGAACTCGGTCAGCGTATCGAGTGCCGCAGCCTCATCGATCTGGCTGAGCACGAACAGTGCGCGCTTCTTGACCTTGATCGGTTGTGAACCACTCAATACCTTGCGCAGGATTGGGAGGGCCCTGTCAGCGGGAGCCTGCAACAGGCCGACAACCGCGATCTCTGCCAGCCCTTCGTCATCGTCGCCCTCTGCAATTTTGACGCCACCTCGGGTCTGACGTAGCAGATCCTGTGCGTCACCGAGCCAGCGGCTGTCAGGATAGGTACGCTGAAGTCGCTCTACGGTCGCCCGGGCCTCAGCCGTGCGTCTGGCCTGCAGCAGAGCGTAGGCCTGCCAGTAGACGGCCGCGTCGGCACTTGCCGGCTCCTTCTTCTGGAGTTCGGCCTCCAGCCGACTGAAGTTCTCTCTCGCCTTGCTCCAGTCTGCATTTTTCAGAGCCTCATGACCTTGCCAGTACAGTTCGGCAAGCTGTTGGTCACTTGGCGCCATGGCACGGTCGGACGCAGCCTGGACGGCGACGCCTGTGATCAGGCCAAGGCTGAAAATCATCACACGTAGTCTCTTGATCATTAGCTTGAACACTCCAGTGGAATTCAAAGGCTGCGCTTGCTTGCAACATCGATTCGCGATTCGGTGGCTCGCACCTGGAACAGCAAATCAGACTTTTGCAAATAGTCACGCAGTCCTTGCTTGTCTTCGACGTTCGAAGCGGCGGACTGGTTAGCCACTTCGAGCAACACAGGTTCAAGCTGGCGCAGGAAATCGGCCATGCGTGCGTTGCCGGCTCGCGCCGCGGCCGCCGCATACAGACGATTGGATTCAATCAGCGATTTGGCCAACTCCCGGTTTCCATCGAGGAACTCGCCGTCATCCTCGTTGACGGCAGTCAGCAGCAAGCCTTCGGTTGCACGCAGGTGTCCGGAGACATAGCCGTCGAGCACACGACTGGCCATGGTCCTGCCCTTCCCCGACACTTCTGCCGGTGCTTCAACGATCGCTTGCGACGGCGTCACGCGCCCGAACTGGAAACCCACGCCAAGGGCAATCAACAGTGCGCAAGCGAAGCCGCCGGCCAACACCAGACGCGACCCACGCAACAACTCGAACAAGCCTCGCATTCGATCCACGAAGCCAGTCGATTCCGCGCGCGGGCGCGCATCTTCGATGCGCTGATCAAGGCCCGACCACAGCCGTTGTTCGAACCCGTCTGACGGGAGAGGCGGCTCATCCGTTGCTGCATCAAGCACGTGGCAAAGCCGCCGATAGCGCTCCCGCCAATGGGCTGACCCCGCGAGGGCCGCAGCTATCTCGGTCATTCGGGCGGCATCCAGACCATCCTGGTAGTGGTACAGGATCAGGTCGTTGTCATTGATCGCTTTCATGTCGATCACCTCAGTGGTAGCAGGGCGACGCGCAACTTGCGCACCGCGCGAAAGATCGCCTGCTTGCAGGCGTTTGTATTCATCGAAAGCACGAGTGCAATTTCCTCCAGCGAGTGGCCTTCGTGGTGGCGCATGACGAAGGCTGTACGTTCGATCGGACTCATGTGCTCAAGCTGCAATTCGGTCTGACGCTTGATCTCGACACCCATCGCCTCGCGATCGGGCCCAGGCTGGTCATCGCCCAACTCCTCAAGAAAATCGTCGTCGCATTGCACGTTCCCGGCACCCGTGCCCTGGCGCCCGCGCCGACGCAGCTGCTCAAGCGCGGCATTCACGGCGATGCGGTGGAGCCAGGTTCGGAATACGGCACGTCCATCGAATGTGGGCAGGTGTCGCCAGGCGTTGAACAGTGCTTCCTGCACGGCGTCCTCTGCCAGGGCCGTGTCTCGGGTAATCCGGGCGCAGAGCCCGTATAGCCGGCGCGTGTGCGGCTCGACCAGCCGCCGAAAGGCCACGGCATCCCCATCGCGAGCCCGCGCTATCCAGTGGTCGTCAGCTTCGTTCATCACACCATGGATGATGGCGGAACGGATTTGGTTAGCAAGTCAACGTTCGGGCCTGGCCGAAGTAGCCCTTGTCAGACGAAAACAGTGCGGCACACAACTGCTGCCGGCAGAACATCGTTGGGGTTCGCTTCGCTCACCGCCAACCTACGAGTCTGCGGCGAGATTCTGCACTGCGCAGATTGGGGTTAGCAAAGCGATGCCCAACATCCAGATCGCCTCGAGTTTGAAAGCGACGGGGCGCATTCGAAGCAGCTGTGCAGGGCGGATCCGATGAAGGCAATTCCGTCGGGCTCGTCGTGCCGGCGGCCCGAACGTTGGGGTTCGTCGTCGCGCGCTACCAACCTGCGAATGCGTGAGCCTTGCTCTTCGCAGGTTGGGACGTGTGGCCTACCGAGCGTCAGTCGAAGTCCAGCGTTTGATCCAGTTGTTCACGACGTTGTGCCATTGCACGCTGTTGTGCGGCTTGAGCACCCAATGATTCTCATCCGGGAAAACCAGCAGCTCGCTGGGAATGCCCCGGCGCTGAAGGGCGTTGAATGTGGCCAGCCCCTGCGTGGTTGGTATCCGGAAATCATTCTCTCCCTGCACGACCAGCATCGGCACTTTCCAGTTCTTCACGTGGTTGAGCGGATTGAATTTCTCGTAGCCTTCCGGATTGTCATACACGGTGCCGCCGTTTTCCCACTCGGTGAACCACAGCTCCTCGGTCACATACCCCATCGAGCGTGTGTCGAATACGCCATCATGGTTGATCAGGCACTTCCACGGTTCGTTCCAGTTGCCGGCGATCCAGTTGACCATGTAGCCGCCATACGACGCCCCGAGCGCGCAGGCGCGATCTGCATCCAGGAACGGATACTTCTTCAATGCTGCGGCCCAGCCCAGCTTGAGATCTTCAAGCGGCTTGCCGCCCCAGTCGCCGGAGATGGCATCCGTGAAGGCCTGGCCGTAGCCCGTCGAGCCATGGAAATTGATCGTTACAACGGCGAATCCCTGTCCGGCATAGGTCTGCGGATTCCAGCGATAGTGGAAATCGTTGGTCATCGCACCTTGCGGGCCGCCATGGATGATGAACGCTACCGGATACTTCACTCCGGCCTTGTAGCCCGCCGGCTTGACCACGTAGCCCTGGACACTGACGTCATCGGCGCCCTTGAAGGTGAAGAACTCGAACTCGCCGGTCTCCACCTCCTTCAACCGGACAGCATTGAAGCGCGTGATCTGCTTTAAATTGCGGCCGCGCAGGTTGGCCGTGTAGAGATCCGTCGGATGGCGAAGATCGTTGCGCGCGACCACCAGCGACTTCTCGCCTACTTCGAAGCCGCGCACCTGACCATCACCGACCAGCTTGCTCACCCTGCCGGTAGAGACATCGATTGCGAACAGGGGATGTTGACCGAGATCGGTGGTGGTCGTGAAGAGCGTCTTGCCATCTACAGACTCCTTCAGAGCGCTGGCCGACCGATCCCAGTCAGGGGCAATCTCGCGACGTTGACCGGTGGCCAGATCCAGGGCCCAGATGCCGAAGCGATCCGCTTCGAAACCAGGCCGCGTCATGGCCAGGTAGTAGAGAGTCTTGCCATCACGGGATGGCAGCGGATTGGCATCCCATGCCTTGTTGTGCGCAGTATGGTTGGTCGGTTCGGCAGACCCGTCTGCAGGCACGGAGTAGATGTCGAAATTGGTCGACCATGGCTCGCCTGCACGCAGGTTTCGCACATTGAAATAGACGGTCTTGCCATCCGGCGAGAAGGCATACTCGCTGTCGTCACCAAACGGCTTGGACGGGATGTCGCCATCGATGCTGCCAGTCAACAGACGCGGCTCGCCGAACTTGCCATCTGCCCCCATGCCGGCCATCAGCAACTGTGATCGACGGCCATCCGACCAGGTATCCCAGTGTCGAACAAAGCCTTCGCTGAAAAGTATGCCGGACGACTTGTCATCCGCAGGCTTGTCCAGGCGTTTCTTGGTGCAGGCGATTGGCGCAGGATCCTTGGCGCACTCGACAAACAGGTCTGCGGAGAACAGCACGGACTTTCCATCCGGTGACAGCTTGTAGCTGCCGATATCCAGCGACAGCGTACCGACAGCTTCGGCCTCACCGCCTCTTGCCGGAACGCGCCAGAGCTGGTTGACGCCATCACCGGCGGCCAGGAAGAACACATGGGAACCATCGGCCGACCAGCGGGGTGTCGTCGCGTTTAGCGCTGCATCGGTAAGCCGGGTCGGCTTGCCACCTGCCAGGGGCACGGTCCAGATGCTGTTTCGGCCCATGTTCGCGGCATAGTCCGTCTCGCGCAGATGCAGTGCCACCGTGCGTCCGTCCGGCGAAAGGGCCTGATCACTGACCCGGTCCATCATGACCAGATCCATGGCAGTGAACGGTTGCGTCGCGGCATTCGCCGGCGCAACGAAGGCCAGCATTGAAAGTGCAATCAACGATTTCATCGGCATCAATCCCCTAGGGTGAACGCCTGATGGTAAGGCCGTGCGACCCTTCGTGAAAGCATCATGGGTCACGAACCGTCATTCAAGGCCGTCATCTGCAATGATTCATTCGATGCCATCGATGAAAATCGCATCCGGCAATTCATGGGCACCGCGGTCGAACAATCCGGCGCCATCGGCGGGATTCCCATTTACCCGTTTCGGCATACCCGCAAGACAGGCATCGACCAGATCTGCGACTCACTCGAGAAAATGCTGCCACGCCCAGCCTCCGCAGCGCTTTCCACGACGAACTGGCAACCGTGCTGATACCCGAGCCAGCCCCATGCAACAGGTCGAAAGTCATGGGTGGATATGGGGACCTGACTGATAGGATCGGGGGCTGGTCTTTTCCTGAGGAATGATTGTATGAAAAAGATGCTCACGAGCGCCCTTGCGCTCTCCCTGCCCTTGTTCGTGCAGGCTGCCGACTTACCGCAGTTTGACGCCAAGCGCCTGTCTGAACAGGTCAAGACGCTCTCTTCCGATGCCTTCGAGGGACGCGGCCCGGCGACAGCGGGCGAGAAGAAGACCATCGACTATGTCGTTGCCCAATTCAAGTCCGCAGGCGTGCAACCCGGCGGCGACCTCAAGGATGGCAAGCGCCTGTGGACCCAGGCCGTGCCGCTGCTGCGCGCTGAAATCGAGGGCACGCCGAAGCTCTCGTTCAACATCAATGGCTCGACAGAATCGCTGACCCAGGGCGAGCAGATCGCCGTTCGTGCGGCGATGGATGGCTCGAAAAAAGTTGATGTCAGCAAGGCTCCGCTGGTTTTCGTCGGCTACGGAATCGATGCACCGGAACGCAAGTGGAACGATTTCGAAGGCATGGACCTGAAGGGAAAGATTGCCATCGCCCTGGTCAACGATCCGGATTTCGAAACCGGTGAAGGCGATTTCGGCGGCAAAGCAATGACCTACTACGGTCGCTGGACCTACAAATATGAAGAAGCCGCCCGTCAGGGTGCGATCGGCTTGCTAGTCGTGCATGAAACCGAACCGGCTGCCTATGGTTGGGCCACGGTGAAGAACTCGAACACCAACACCATGTTCGATGTGGTTCGCGACGACGCGAAATCGGTGCATCCGCAGATCGAAGGCTGGATCCAGCGTGACACGGCTGTTGACCTGTTCAGCAAGGCCGGTCTAGATTTCGATGCGCTGAAGAAGAAGGCTCAGCAGCGCGGCTTCAAGGCGGTGGCACTGAAGGACGCCACGTTCTCGGCCAGCTATGCAGTCGATACCAGGATCATCACGTCACAGAACATCGCGGCTCGCATCGAAGGCAGCAAACGACCAAATGAAACGGTCATTTACAGTGCGCACTGGGATCATCTCGGCGTAGGTCAGCCCGATGCCAGCGGCGACACTATCTACAATGGTGCCGTCGACAATGCCACCGGCACGGCGGCCCTGATCGAAATGGCACGGGCCTTTGCCAAGGCTCCGCAACCCGAGCGTTCGGTTGTATTTCTCGCCGTGACTGCCGAAGAGAAGGGCCTGCTCGGCTCCGAGTTCTATGCGTCGAAGCCCTTGTATCCGCTGGCGACCACAGTGGCGGTGATCAACACGGATGCACTCAGCCCCATGGGTGTCGCACGCAATTTTTCGACTTCGGGTAGCGCAAAATCCGAATTGCTGGACGCGCTGATTGCCGACGCCGATGCAGCCGGTCTGACCTATGTGACCGACCCGCATCCGGAGGCCGGCAGCTTCTTCCGTTCCGACCACTTTTCGTTTGCAAAGCGCGGCGTACCCGCACTTTCCTATGG
>NZ_JBAWHJ010000401.1:0-13819 GCF_049593775.1 Dokdonella sp.
GACCAGGGTCGACTTCAGTTCGCTGCTGGCGTCGGCCAACTGGGTCAAGGCGACCGTCATGTCGGCACGTTGCTCGGCAACCGTGGTCGTGATCAGGTTGATGTTCTCGAGTGTCGCGGTGACGTGATCGATATTCTCCTTGGACAACAACTGGCCGACACGCAACAGGGACTGGTTGACGCTGGTGACGATGTCCTCGCCAGAAGCCATGATCTTGGCCAAGGCAGATTCTTCGGCAACAATCACCGGGACCGGATTTTTCTCAGTTGGCAGCAGTGGCTTGCTGTCGGGTTTGCCACCCGAGAGCTGGATGAAGGCCGTGCCGGTCACGCCGAGAAGGCCGAGCTTGGCCTTGGTATCTACCTTGACTGGCGTATCGCTATCCAGCCGGATTTGGGCGATCACCTTGCGCGGATCCTTGGCGTCCAGCTTGAGCTGGGTGACCTCGCCGACCTTGATGCCGTTGTATTGCACCAGGCCGCCCTTGGACAAGCCTGTAACCGCCTCTGTGAAGACGATTTCGTAGTCGCTGAACTTGCTGTCCGCTCCCGAGTTGGAAAGCCAGAGCACGAAGCCGAGTCCGACCACGAACGCGGCGATCGCGAATGCTCCGATAAGAATGTGATGTGCACGGGTTTCCATGGTCAATGGCCTGCGTGTTGGTCTGTGTGATTTGCGGCGGCGCGTTGTGCGGCGCGACCGCGCGGACCCTGGAAGTATTCCTGGATCCATTCGTTGCTGTTGGTTTCGACGACATCAAGCGAGTCGGCAACCAGGATGCGCTTGTCTGCGAGCACGGCGACGCGATCACAGATCGTGTACAGCGTATCGAGATCGTGGGTAATCAGGAACACGGTGAGTCCAAGGCTGTCGCGCAAGGTCAGGATCAACTGGTCGAATGCTGCGGCACCAATCGGATCCAGGCCGGCGGTGGGTTCATCCAGGAACAGGATGTCGGGGTCCAGCGCAAGCGAACGGGCCAGCGCTGCGCGCTTGACCATGCCGCCAGACAGCTGCGACGGATACTTGTCGCCCGCCTCCAGCGGCAGCCCGGCCAGGGCTATCTTGAGGTTGGACAGCTGAACCACCAGTTGCGGATCGAGATCATGGTGCTCGGTCAATGCGACGGCGACGTTTTCGGCAACAGTCAGCGAGGAAAACAGCGCGCCGTTCTGGAACAGGACGCCACAGCGTCGTTCGATCAAGGCACGGCGGGAGTCGCTCAGGGTAGAGACCTCTTCGCCGAACAGGCGGATGCTGCCGGCGGCAGGGCGCCCCAGGCCAATGATCGAGCGCAGCAGGACCGACTTGCCCGAGCCCGATCCGCCTACGACACCAATGATGTTGCCGCGGTATACATCGAGGTCGAGGTTCTCGTGCACGACCTGGCTACCAAACTGGTTGCGCAGTCCGCGGATGCGGATGATCGGTTCGTCCTGGTTCATACATCGATCTCCATGAAGAAGATCGCAGCCAGTGCATCAATCAGGATCACCACGAAGATGGATTGCACGACGCTGGAGGTCGTATGCGAGCCGACTGACTCGGCACTGCCTGAAACCTTGAAGCCCTCCAGGCAGCCAATCGCCGCAATCAGGAAGGCAAAGATCGGAGCCTTGCTCATGCCGACCCAGAAATGGCGCACGGTAGTCGTTTCGTGCAGGCGCACGATGAACATGGTCGGTGAGATATCGAGCGCGAATATGCAGACCGCTGCGCCACCGACTAACCCGGCGAGCATGCCGACCAGGGTCAGGATCGGCATCGACACGAGCAGGGCCAGTACGCGTGGCATGACCAGTACGTCGACCGGCTCAAGGCCCAAGGTGCGGATTGCGTCGACTTCCTCGCGTGCCTTCATGGAGCCGATCTGCGCGGTGAAAGCACTGCCCGACCGGCCCGCCACCATGATTGCGGTCAGGAGGACGCCGAACTCGCGAAGAAAGGAGTAGCCGACCAGTTCGACCGTATAGATGCTGGCGCCAAACTCCTTGAGCACAGTCGCACCAAGAAAGGCGACCACGGCACCCACCAGAAAGCAAAGCAGCCCTACGATCGGCAGCGCATTCAGGCCGGTCTGCTCGATGTGCGCGATCGTCGATGTCATTCGCCATTTGCCCGGCTGCAAAACCGTGCGCGAGAATGCAGAAAGGATGAGGCCAATGAATCCGACGAGGGCAACGCTCTTTTCCCGGAACTCTTCCAGTGCCGCGCCGATGTTTGCGACGCTGGAAAGGAAGCCGGTATCGGGCTTGTGCTCCACCGCGGGTGTTGCGTTTTGTGCCTTGGCCACGACCGCAAGCAGCTTGCGCACGGCCTCGGATTCAACCATGACGCGATTGGCGTCGTCTTCCACCAGTTCGAGCAGGATGCTGGCGCCGGCCGTATCGATACGGCCGATAGCACTGGCGTCGACACTGATCTTGCCATTGACGCGCTGAAGCAGCGATTTGGACAGCGCCGACAGTCCGTTCAGGTGTTCAAGCGTCCAGTCACCGCCGGCAACAATGGTGTTGTTGTCCTCGGAGATGGTTGCGGTGCCCATGCTGTCCATTCAGGCAGGGATTCCGTGGTTTCGTGCGTCGGGTTGCAGAGTGCGGACCGCATGCCGGGCAGAATGGCGCGAAAACCGGCAGAACGGACGCCTTGACCGTCGCGCACCAAGCGCTTGCGCCGGGACATTCAAATCAATTGTGCCGTTCTGACTGCACACCATGTTGCCACCCGTTTCGCGTCGTCCCCATCGTGCAAAGGTTAGCAGCTATCCTTCACACTTCACTGTTTGTGCCGGTTATCCGATATTCGCGGATTCAGCTTTCGCCCGGATCGAGGGCAGGCGGACCATTCGCCCGAGAACCGGGTCATGGACAATCGGACACATTGAATGTGAATGTTCCAGCCCCATTAGGCTGGCGCGGCGGTCCGGAACTGCTGCCCATGTCCGGGGATTGATTCGCGGGATGCCCGTGGGAGCATCCCCGTGTTTCGCGCTCGAACCAGATCGAATCCGATGGATTTTGCCAAATGACCAGTGTGCCCCTGACAACGCGCGTCGAATTCATAGTCGAGCTGGCCAAGCGCCTGCACGAATATGGTACGGCAGCGCCACGTCTTGAGGCAGCCATCAGCCTGGTTGCCCAGCGACTCTCGCTCAGTTGCGACATCCTTTCGACGCCGACCTCGATCATCATGTCGTTCTCGCAGTTCGACAATAGCGAAAGCGGCGTCGCGGAGCTGACTCAGGTGCTGCGCCTGCCGCCCGGCGAGATCAACCTCAAGCACCTGTGCCTGGTCGACGAGATTGCCGACCAGGTCATCAACGGCGTCATGGACCTGGCCGAGGGTCGCCGTCGATTGCGTGATATCGCCGCGCTCAAGCCATCGCTGGCCTTCAAGCTGTTGACTCTGCTGGCTTACGCGATCGCGCCGGCCTGCGTCGCGGCGATCCTGCTGACAGGCTGGGCAGGTGTCGCCACGGCGGCCGTGATCGGCTTTGTCACCGGCCTGACTGCACTCAGTGCGCGCAAACGGCCGAACATAGCAGCAGCCTTTGAGGCCATTTCGGCCCTGCTGGCGACCATTATCGCCACGGTTGTTGCGGTTTATCTGGTTCCGATCCAGGTGCGTTCCGTGGTGGTTGCCAGCCTGATCATCCTGCTGCCAGGCATGAGCCTGACCGCTGCAGTCCGGGAGCTGTCCAATCAGGATCTGGTATCGGGCACCGCGCGCATGGCAGGCGCGATGGCGGTCCTGCTCAAGCTTGCATTCGGTACGGTTGCCGCGACCCAGATCTGTGCCCTGTTTGGTCTGGTTCCGCCACCTGTACCGTTGCTGGCCATTCCCGCGTGGACTGAATGGGTTGCCGTGCCGCTGTCTGCGATCACCTTCGCAATCACGTTTCGCAGCCCGCTTCGCTACTTTCCCATTGTCATCGGCGCGGTCATCGCCGGTTACATCTGTACGCGCGTGGGCGGTGTCTATGTCTCCGCCGCGTTCGGCGTATTTGCCGGCGGCTTGCTGCTGGGCGCGTCAAGCAACGTGTTTGCACGGGTATTCAACCGTCCCGGGGCGCTGATCCGCGAGCCCGGCATCATCCTGCTGGTTCCTGGAAGTGTCGGATTCCGTACGCTCAGTTTTGTCTTCGAGCGTGATGTCATGCTCGGGCTGGATACCGGGATCACCCTGATGACCCTGCTGGTGGCCCTGGTCGCCGGCTTGCTGTTTGGCGACCTTCTGGTGCCGCCTCGGCGCAAGCTGTGACGATACTTGCCAAACTCCCTCGCTGGGTACTTGCAGGCGGAGCCTTGCTGGCCTTTGTCGCAGGAATCGTCAACGCGACCGGTTTCCTCGGTGTGCAGCATCAGGGAATCACCCACCTGACTGGCACGACGACGCTTCTGGGCATTGCCCTGGGCAACCACGATTTCAAGATGGCAACGCATTTCGCCGCGCTCATACTTTCCTTCATGGCGGGCTGTACGCTCAGTGGAATGATCATCCAGGATTCCACCTTGCGCCTTGGCCGTCGCTATGGCGTGGTGCTCGCCCTGGAAGCGGTCTTGCTGGTGCTTGCCGTGCCCTTGCTGGGAACGGACAATTTTCTGGGTGACTGCCTGGCTTCCGCGGCGTGCGGACTACAAAACGCGATGGTCAGCACCTACAGCGGGGCGGTCCTCAGAACCACGCATTTTTCCGGCACGCTTACCGACCTGGGTATTTTCCTCGGTCATCGCATGAGAGGTCTGCCGGTCGACTCGCGGCGCGTTCGCCTCTTGCTTGCCCTGGTGACGGCCTTTCTGATCGGAGCGGTTGTCGGAGCCTGGCTCTTTTCCGCATTCGTCTACCGAGCGCTTTATGTTCCGGCGGTTCTGACCGGCGTGATCGGGGCGGCCTATGGCATCCATCGGCACCTGGAAATGCGCCGTCACGGCTGAGCTTCGGAAGCCGGCAGGAGACGCCTGATACCCCGGTGTCATAAGGCCGGTTGCATCGCCATGCGGCGACTATGGGAGAGTTGGTGTACTCGGACATCAACCAGAGTCCTGTCAGCGGTTCGTCTGAACCCGGCTCTTTGCAGGAAATGTCGCCCACGCCACTGTCATGCGCATGCTGTTTCCACAATACTGCGGGCTTGCCTTGTAGACGGTTGATTGAACCATGCCTGTTCCTGAATCAATCCGCCCGGACCCGGTCGAGGCCCTGAGTGCAGACGCCCTGTTCGCCGAGGTCTATGAGCGACTGAAGGGCATGGCGAGCAACCAGCTTGCTCGCAGCGGCGACGCTACGCTGAATACCACCGGTCTGGTCCATGAGCTCTATGTAAAGGTTTCGGCCGCACGCGAGCTGGAATTCTCCGATCCGGCCCAGTTCTTCAGCTACGCCTCGCAGGCGATGCGTCACATTCTCGTTGATCACGCCCGCCTGCGATTGCGCGAGAAGCGAGGTGCCGGTGTGGTCAAGGTCAACATCGACGATGTCGATATCGCAGACCTGACGGCAACCCAGGTGCTCGGGCTGGATGACGCATTGCGGCAACTGGAAAGTGTCGACCCGCGGGCGGGCAAATTGGTCACGCTTCACTATTTCGCCGGGCTGCCACTATCAAAGGTTTCCGAGTTGCTTGGAGTCACCGAGCGCACCCTGAATCGGGATTGGCGCTTTGCGCGTGCCTACCTGCATGACCTGATCGCCTGATGCCATGTCGTACTTTCCCGCCAGAGGTCGTTACTCGCCCGCATGAAGCCAATCCCTCCTGACTCGCCTGATACGCACAAGTCTCCCGACTCCCTCGCTGGATTGCGTGCGATCTTCGACAGCGTGGTTGAGCTGCCGCCCGCTGAGCGTGAGGCCTGGCTCGAGCGCCACGTCGCAGATCCCGGAGATCGTGCCGCTGTTCGGCGCCTGCTGCACGCGGATGACACGGATCAGGGAGTGCTCGATACGCCGGCGGATGAACTGGCCGGTCGCATGAAGGTCGATGGCCCCACGCTGGAGAGCCTGGTTGGACAGACCATCGGCGCATTCCGCCTGGTTCGCCTGTTGGGCAAGGGTGGCATGGCGGCGGTTTTCCTCGGCGAACGCCAGGCCGGTGACTTCGAGCAACAGGTAGCGATCAAATTGCTCCGACGTGGCCTGTATTCGGAGCTGGAACAACGCCTGTTTCTGCGCGAGCGGCAAGTGCTGGCGAACCTTGCGCATCCGAACATCGCGCGCCTGTTCGATGGCGATGTGACGCCAGCCGGTATTCCGTTCCTGGTCATGGAGTACGTCGACGGTGTACCGATCACCCGCTACGCGAGTGAGCACTCACTCGGTGTTCGCCAGCGCCTGAGCTTGCTGCTGACGGTTTGCCGGACGGTGGATGCCGCCCATCGAGGCCTGGTCGTGCATCGTGATCTGAAGCCTTCGAATATTCTGGTCGACGCCGAGGGCACGGTGAAGCTGATCGATTTCGGCATTGCCAAATTGCTTGAGGATGATGTCGATCATGCAACGGTCGGGGTTTACACGCCCGACTACGCAGCACCCGAACAAGTCACCGGACAACCCATCACCACGGCCACCGATGTTTATTCGCTCGGCGTCGTCATGCATGAGTTGTTGCTGGGTCTGCGACCGCAGGGACAGCCGCCGCGCCGGCCATCGGCGGTCGCGGCGGAGTGCGCGCTGGCAGGCAAGGGCGAGAGCAAGTCTGCCCTGCCGATGCGCTCGATGAAGCCTGTCCTGCAGGGAGATCTCGACAATATCGTGCTCAAGGCCTTGTCGACCGAGGCTGATCGGCGTTATCCCTCGGCGGGCGCGTTTGCCGACGATATCGAGCGCTACCTGGATCGCCAGCCGGTCAATGCGCATCCGCCATCTTCCTGGTATCGCGCACGCAAATTTGTCGCTCGCCACAGGGGCGGGGTGCTGACCAGTGCGGCTTTCGTTATCGCCATCGTCGCCGCATTGGCCGCGGCAATGTGGCAGGCGAACGTGGCGCAGCGAGAAGCAATACGAGCCGATGCGCAGGCGCAACGTGCGATCAGCGTGCGTGATTTCATGGTCAGCCTGTTCGATGCGGCCAAGCTGAAACTGGAAAAGGATCAGCAGCCCACGCCTGCTCTGCTTGTCAAGGAGGCACGAGTGCGTGTCGAGTCGGATACCAAAATGCCGGCGTCAACACGTGCCGATGTGCTCGCCACCCTCGGCGAAGTCAGCATGGTCAATGGCGACATGCCCGTTGCGCTGGAATTGATGGACCGGGCCATCGCGCTCAAGCAGCAGATTTATGCCGCAAGCGATCCGGAACTCTGGAGCACCCAGGTGCAGCGCGCCAACGTACTGACCCGGCTGGATCGTTCGAAGGAAGTCCTTGAGCCCTTGAAGGCCCAGCTCGAATACTTCCGTGCGGACAACAGTGTGAATGCCGTTGAGGGCCTGCAAATGCTCGCGGCCGCACAGATTCGCAATGGCGAAGTGGATGGAGCCATTGCCACATCGCGAGAAGCGGCGGCCAAGGCGGTGAATCTGTCCGATCTGGATCCGATCGAACTGATGCAGATCCGCACCTATCCGGCGATGACGCTGATCGTCGCTGGCCGCTATGCTGAAGGCGCGCCTGAACTTGAATCCTCGCTGGACGAATGGCGCGTAAACGGCCTTGCCCAAGGCACCGTATACGCCGATATCTCGAACAACCTGGCCGTGGCCAAGGTGAACCTGGGTGATCCGGTGGGCGCCGAGGCTCTGTTCACCGAAATCACCAATATTGAGCGTCGCGTAAATCCTGCGCTCGGCTACAACGCAATCACGTTGCGAAATCTTGCCGGCGTGCGTGGCCAACTCGGAATGTACGCTGGCGCGGAATCTGCCCTTGAAGAAGCGATCAAGCTGGATGAAGCGAGCCTTCCGGCGGGAAGCCTGGGCCGCATCAGTTCATGGGTGATGAGTGCGACACTGGACTACGCGCAAGGCCGTGATGAAGCCGCCGAACGGAGTCTGCAAACCGCGCTTGGCTTGTGCGCAGCTCCGGGTGGTGACAGCAATGACAAGTGCGCCGGTGCGCACCAGCTCCGTGGATTGCTGTTGCTGCGTGCCGGCCGACTGGACGAGGCCGATGCCGAGATCGCCCAGGCGCTTGAACAACGCGTACGTGAATACGGCGACAAGCATGCGCGAGTTGCTGCCGGATACGTTGTTCAGGCCGATTTGGCGTTGGCGCGTAGCGATGCGGCGCAGGCCTTGTCGCTAAGCGAAAAGGCTCTGGAAATCCTGCGCGAGAAGAAGGCGGAGCGAAGCCAGGATGCGATGCTCGCCGGCATCGTCCATGCGAATGCACTGCTTCAGTCGAATCGTGCCGCCGAGGCGCGAACTGAAGTCGAGGTATTGATCGCCGACTGGCGCGAGCGCATGCCAAACCCGACGCCACATCAGTTCGATGTACTGGCTTTGCATGCCATTGCGTTGTCTGCGACCGATGAAAACGACATGGCGACCGCCGAGGCCAAGCGTGCATTGGCTCTGGGTCTGCCTGTTGCGGCCGTGAATCTCGGTCTGCATGAACGCGTCACCGCCTTGGCAAAAAGCGCCACTGCTGGCTGAACGAACAATTCAATCGACTTCCGTTCGTGGTGAGCTCGTCGAACCATGATCGGAAGTTGACGCGTTGAGACCACCAATCTGGATTCTCTTCCGGCAGTCTCGGGACAGGCTCACCTCCAACACCCGATAGATTGGATTTCCCCAGCGGGCGAGTGCTTGAAAGCCTCGCGAAACCCAACACGTTCGCCAATGTCGCTTTTCCTCGCACAATCACGTTTCTCTCCCCTGTTCGGGCAGTAGCCCTTGGTGGGAGTAAACGTTGTGAATTCGAAAATAGTGATCCGGGGAGCGTTGCTGATCAGTCTGGTCGGGGGGTCGCCTGCCTGGGCCGCCATTTATACCGTTGGCGCAACCACGGGTGGCTCGGGCTGTACCACGGGCTCGATCCAGACCGCAGTGAATATGGCAAATGCGAACCCCGGCCTGGATCACATCATCATCTCGCGCGGCGCCACCTATACCGCGCAGGCAGTGAAGATCCAGCAAGATCAACCGTTGACGATCAGCGGCGGCTACGCGACCTGCACCTCTGCCGAGCCATCCGGAGGGCCCACCATTGTCAGCGGCAATGGAGGATCGGCGGATTCAGTGTTTACCGTTGAAACCGGTGCTGCAGAAATTCTCATCGAGGATTTGTTCATCAGGGACGGTGACGATTCGAGCATCCACTACGGTGGCGGAATCGACTACACCGGCAGCGGTACCCTGACCCTGAACAACGTGACTCTGACCCA
This sequence comes from Dokdonella sp., assembly GCF_049593775.1. GTDB lineage: Bacteria > Pseudomonadota > Gammaproteobacteria > Xanthomonadales > Rhodanobacteraceae > Dokdonella. The sequence goes on from NZ_JBAWHJ010000401.1 coordinate 9,318, forward strand.
GAACGAGGCCGGCTACGGCGGTGGTTTGTCGGCTCGCGGCACTGGCCCCGATGCCACCGTTCTGTTTGTCGGCAATACCACCATTACCAACAACCTCGCGACGCAGGACGGTGGCGGTGTGCATCTGCGCGGCGAGATCACCCTCTATGCGCTCGAACCCAACACTGCGATCTGGCTCAACCGTGCCACCGGACTGGCGAATTCGCCGCCCGGCACCTATCACGGCTACGGCGGCGGCATGGCGGTGTTGTCACCGGCTACTGCCTATATTGGTTCGACCGGCTACGGCCTAGGCGTGATCAAGGACAACACGGCGCGTGCTGGTGGCGGTATCGCGGCGCTTGCTGATTCGGATACGGGTGGCATTTTCGATAACAGTTCGGTGTATCTGTTCACCACCGATCCAACCAAACCGCAGAAAGTCATTGGCAACCGGGCCACGGATGCGGGCGGCGCGTTCTACGCGGACGCAGATGCCGGAGTCCTCAGTTACCTGGTTGGGATAATCAAGATGTGGGATACGACGCTGGAGAACAACTCGGCACCGATCGGGTCGGTTGCTTTTCTTGCCAGTAACTCCGACTTCTCAGGGGACACAAGTAGTGGCTATTTGCTTATGAATAGCACGAGGAGCTTCGACCCCCGCCCAGCAACAAGTGTCGCTTGCAATCCGGGCGTTGCCTGCAGCGTGGTCAAGAACAATCGCAGCACCGACGCAGCGGACAATCCCACCGACGGTGCGCTGATCCACAGCACCAAAGATACGTGGATGCAGATCGAAAACTATCGATTCACCGGCAACAGCGCACGCAGCCTGCTTGACCTGACCAGCGCCTTCTCTGTCAAGGTCACCAACACCCTGATCGACAACAACACCTTCAGCGCGGCGGTGTTGCAGTTCCCCGAGGACGATCCAAACGTAGCTCTCAACCACCTGACCATCACCGACAACAGCATCGGCGGCCCTGGCGTGATTGCTCATCGCGGCCATGTCGAGCTCAACCGCAGCATCATCTGGCAGCCCGGAAAAGCCGTGCGCGATACGGCGGCATCGAGCGGCACCTTCGATGGTGACTACGTGCTGGCCAACGAGACGACGAGCATTCCGGGCGTGTCCAATCGCCTGTACCCGTTCGATCCGGGCTTCATCAACCCGACGCTGAAGGATTACCACTTGCGCGCCGGCTCGGAGGCCATCGACTTGGTGCCCTACAGTAGCGGCTTGGACGGCATCGACGATCTGGATCGCAATCCGCGCTCAGTCAATCTGCCGCTGGTGCCTGGTGTCGGCCTAGTCGACCTCGGCGCCTACGAACGCCGGTCGATCGGCAACATCATGGTCAACGATTCGTTCAATACCGATCTGAGCCAGTGGAACTTGCCCTATCCGGGGTTGGTCAGCCGTGACTCCGACAATGGCAGCGGCGAGAGCGGATCGGGATCATTGAGGGTGCTGGGAAATATCTCGGGCGGTGCCGCTAGCGTGACCATGGCGAAACAGTGCCAGGTGCTGCCCGGCCCCGGGCTATATCAAGTGACCGGGTGGGGACGATCACCCGGCGCTACCATGTCCAGTCCCGGCGACGGATTGCGTGTCCACTGGAAGGTCTTCAAGCCGACATTTCCGGCCTATGGTTGCACCGGTCTGGTTCTGGAAGAAGGAGATGTGGTGGTTCCGGCAGCAACCAGCTGGCTGCTGTCACCCACGCCAGGACGGTTCTCCATCTCCACGGATGACTACCTGTCCAACGCAGCCGTTGAAATATCCCTGGTGGCGCGCGATGCCGGTGTCCCCGATGCGCAGGGTTTCCGTGAATACAACGTCGCCTTCGACGGCATCACTCTCGAGTCAGACAACGATGTGATCTTCGCCGACGGGTTTGATTGATTGAACGGGAATGGGGAATGGGGAATGGGGAAGGGCAGGAGAAAGATGCCTGAATGGATTTGGATAGAGCACAAGGGTATGGTCGTCGCGAGTTTCGGCTAGCTACCTCGAACCGCTTCAACCCTTCCCCACTCTCCACTCCCGGCGCCAAAGGCGCCAGCCCCATTCCCGGCATGGCGAAGCCATGCGACTACTTCAAGAGTGAGCGCAGCATCCACGCGGTCTTCTCGTGGGATTCGACGCGCTGGGTAGCGAGATCGGCGGTCGGCTGGTCGCCGGCCTTTTCGGCGGCCTTGATCGTGTCGCGCGCTGTGCGTGCGGTTGTTTCGTGGCCATCAACGAGCTGCGCCACCATGTCTTTCCACGCAGGAGCGCCGGATTCCTCCTTGATCGAAGTCAGCTTTCCGAACTGCGAATAAGAGCCGGGAGCCATGACATCGAGCGCGCGAATGCGTTCGGCGATGACGTCGTTGGCCAGCCACAATTCGTTGTACTGACCCTCGAACATGATGTGCAGGCTGTTGAACATAGGCCCGGTCACGTTCCAGTGGAAACTGTGCGTCTTCAGGTAGAGCGAGTAGTTGTCCGCCAGCAGCTTCGACAGATGCTCGGCGACCTTCTTGCGATCCTTGGCTGAAATGCCGATATCAATGGCCATGTGCGAATTCCTCTGGTCTGGGGTTGGACTAGTTTCCGCCAGTCGCGGCCAAGATGGAAATCGATTGTCGGGATCAATCCCATAGCCAACCGCTATCATGTCGGCTTTCGCCACCGAGCCTCCTGATTGCCTGGCGGAACACTCGCAGCCAGCAATCATTTTTTCCCATGTCCGATCTCAAACTTCTCGAACCCGCATTGGCCGGCATCATGTCTCGTGATCGTGGGCGCCTGCTCGGCCGCTGGCGGCGTCTTCAGAAAGCGCCGGACGGGGTGACGCCTGAACAGGTTTCCCGGCTGGCTGCGGACATCGAAGCATCGACGGCCCGTGTTGCCGCGCGGGCTGCCCGAGTGCCGGCCATCCGCATCGATGAATCCCTGCCGATTGCGGATCGCAGCGACGAAATCATCAAGTTGATCCGCGAGCACCAGGTCATTGTGCTGGCTGGCGAGACCGGCTCGGGAAAGACGACGCAGCTGCCCAAGCTCTGTCTTGCGGCGGGTCGAGGCGTAACAGGCATGATCGGCTGTACCCAGCCTCGGCGTATTGCGGCTCGAACGGTTGCTCGGCGCGTTGCCAGCGAGCTCGCCACGACGGTGGGTGATCTGGTCGGATTCCAGGTGCGTTTTACCGAGCAGGTCGGCGATGCATCCCTGATCAAGTTCATGACCGATGGCATCCTGCTCGCCGAGACCCAGGGCGATGCCTGGTTGGGCACCTACGACACGATCATCCTGGACGAGGCGCACGAGCGCAGCCTCAACATCGATTTCCTTTTGGGCTACCTCAAGCGGCTGCTTGCCAGACGGCGCGATCTCAAGCTGATCGTGACCTCGGCGACGATAGACACGGCGCGCTTTTCCGAACACTTCGACAATGCGCCGGTGGTCGAGGTTGAGGGGCGCACTTATCCGGTCGAAGTCCGATGGCGGCCGCCGCCCGAACGCGGTGAAACCAGCCTGGTCGAGCAGATCATCGCTGCGATGGACGAAATTGCGGCCGAGGATCCGCGCGGCGATGTGCTCGTGTTCCTGCCCGGTGAACGCGAAATCCGCGATGCACATCTGGCCCTGGATCGACGCAAGTATCGCGAAACGGAAGTGCTTGCCCTGTATGCGCGACTGTCGGCAAACGAACAGGATCGCGTGTTCAAGCCGGGTCCGAAACGACGCATCGTGCTGGCGACCAATGTCGCGGAGACTTCGCTGACGGTTCCACGCATCCGCTTCGTCGTGGATACCGGCATGGCGCGAGTCAAACGCTACAGCCAGCGCGGACAGCTCGAACGCCTGCATATCGAGCCGATTTCCCAGGCCGCTGCTGACCAGCGCAAGGGCCGCTGCGGACGTGTCGGCGCCGGCATCTGCTACCGCCTCTTTGGCGAAGACGACTACGCCGAGCGGCCGCGCTATACGGATCCCGAGATTCTGCGTACTTCGCTGGCCGGCGTGATCCTGCGCATGCTGAGCCTGAAGCTTGGGGATGTCGCCGACTTTCCGTTTGTCGAGGCCCCGCCCGATCGCGCAATTGGTGATGGCTATCGGCGCCTGATCGAGATCGGTGCCATCGACGAAGAGCATCGGTTGACGAAAACAGGTGCCACGATCGCGACTTTGCCAGTCGATGTCTCGCTGGCTCGCATGTTGATCGAAGCACAACGGCTTGAGGTTTCCCGCGAGCTGATGATCCTGGTCTCGTTCCTGAGCATCCAGGATCCGCGCGAACGACCCGCTGACTCCCGCCCGCAAGCCGATGCCGCCCACGCTCGGTTCGCCGACCCCAAATCCGATTTCCTTGGCGTGCTCAATCTTTGGGTCGCCTATGCCACGGCTCACGAAGAATTCACCCAGTCCAAATTGCGTGACTGGTGCCGCTCGAATTTCCTCTCATTCATGCGCATGCGTGAGTGGCGTGAGTTGCATCGGCAGTTGCTTGTTCAGGGGCCCGGAATGGGGA
>NZ_JBAWHJ010000402.1:0-2062 GCF_049593775.1 Dokdonella sp.
GTCGTAATTGTCGATCATCAGCAGCATGGCAGAGCCCGGTTTCATCGTGACCGTCCGTGCGCCGCACAATCGCATGCCTTCGGAAACGGCCGCCGATTGTATAGGTGAAGCCGTTGCCACTCCATCCCGGACAAGGCGAGCCGTGCCGGACCGTCGGCGGACCAACGGGAATGTCTAGCCGGATTGGAGCGTGCCGTTCCGAGGCCGCTCAGGGGCCTCAGTCAGCCTCGGCCGCCTCTTCGCGTCCCTGCTGGCGGATCTGAGCTTCCTGGCGCGCGTCCTCGATCGACCACATCACCATGTCGACATCGGCGGTGTGTTCGTCGAACTCGAAATGGCCGGTCAGCTCGTGGTCCGGCAGCAGATCACCCTTCTCGTACAGTGCCCACATTTCCTCGCCATAGTGCAGATTCTTCAGCTCGGGTGCATAGGCACCCAAACTGCGGCGCAGGTTGTGCACGTCGCGCAGCAACATGGCACGCGCCGAATTGTTGCCGGACGCGCTGACCACTTGCGGGAAATCAATCAGCACCGGGCCGTCCGTATCCACCAGCACGTTGTACTCGGACAGATCTCCGTGAATCAGTCCGAGACACAACATGCGCACCACATCGCGTATGAGGGCCGCATGAAAGTCGCGTGCCTGTTGCGGCTCCAGGTCGACATCGCCCAGCCGGGGTGCGCTGCGCCCTTCGGCATCGCAGACCAGCTCCATCAGCAGCACGCCATTGGAGTAATTGACCGGCTTCGGTACGCGCAACCCGGCATTGAAAAGCTGATACAGCACGTCGACTTCGGTGTTCTTCCAGGCCGCTTCCTGCTCGCGCTTGCCAAATTTGCTGGCCTTGCCAACGGCCCTTGAACTGCGGCTGCCGCGCCGCTTGCGGCCTTCTTCATACTGCACGCGCGCCTGGAAACTGCGCTGGCCCATGTCCTTGTAAACCTTGGCACAAAGGATCTCATCACCTCGCTGCACCACGTAAACCGATGCTTCCTTGCCACTTTTCAGTGGCCGCAAGACGGCATCGATCTCGCCATCATCGATCAAGGGCTGCAGGCCGGCAGGGATTTTCATAGCGTCACAAGCAGTGTTTCAAGGAGTACGCAGTCTGACGGTGGGGAAGATGAACCGCAATTGCCCGATTGCATCGCCAGGGGCCGGTTCGCACGGTTGCCGCATCAAGGCTGCGTCAGGGGGCGGGTTGGCCTGGCAGACGCACGACCTGCCCTTTTGCAGGATCAACAAGCAGGCGGTAGTCGGCCAGCAGGTCGGAGCTCATGTGCGGGAACGGCCCCAGCTTGCGCCCGGCGCAGGAAATCGCGTCGTCACCAATCTCGATCGCGCGCCCGGATATCAAGTTCTTGCCGATCTGGATCGGTCCCGGTTCAAGCGGGCGTGCCGTACGTTCAGCACCGGAACGCAATACTGTTGGTTCGACACGAATTTGCGGATCGTCGACCGCGATGGCCAATGTCTCCAGCAACGCATCATTGGCGCTGCCGCGCGGCCAGCCGGTGTCCAGAAAGGCACGCGTTTCCGCACTATCCGCAACTGCACCAAACTGCATGCCGGCATGGGTGCCAGCGGTGCCAAGGTCGTGTCGATGGTCGCGTCCTTTCCAGTTGCCGATAATTCCCCTTTCCGCAATCCATTCATGGAGACCTGCACCGTGATCCCGCTTTCCATTCTTGATCTCGCACCCGTCACCGAAGGAAGTGATGCTGCGCAGACTTTCGCCAATACGCTGGATCTCGCGCGCAACGCCGAGCAATTGGGGTACCGCCGCTATTGGCTGGCCGAACACCACAACATGCCGGGCATCGCCAGCGCAGCGACCGCGGTGTTGATCGGCCACGTGGCCGGCGGCACTTCCAGCATCCGGGTCGGCGCCGGCGGCATCATGCTGCCCAACCACGCGCCGTTGCAGGTTGCCGAGCAGTTCGGAACGCTGGCCTCGCTCTATCCCGGGCGCATCGATCTCGGTCTCGGTCGCGCACCCGGCACCGACCAGGCGGCCGCACGTGCGCTGCGCCGCTACTATGAAAATGCCAACGAGTTTCC
>NZ_JBAWHJ010000403.1:0-12751 GCF_049593775.1 Dokdonella sp.
GCCTTCAACTGTGGAAACACGAATATCGAGTAGATCGACAGTACGAGCGTCAAGAGTACAAGTTCAACGCCGATAACGCCGAGAGGCATGCGTCCTTGCTTGCGCTTGATATCTGGCCGACTCAATAATTCCAGTGCTGAATCGCCTTTGCCGTTCAACTCGCAGATTCGGACATAGTCAGCAATGCTCATCGAGGATTTTGTAGGCCCATGCAATGAAATGATGCTGCCTATGGCCGACGACAAGGGAAATTGCGGGTCGGCGCCTGCCTGCGGAGGAAGTGTCGACTCGGCAATCAGGATTTGAACTGCGTTTCCTGCGCCAACCGATTCCGCGCGCAATGCCAGCAGTCGACGCGAGACCTCCGCTACATCGCAACGAAGTGCAGATGCGTTAGCCATGGACGACCCTCCCTTCAGGAAACCTCACGATACCTTCACTATTTTCGACATAGGGTGGGCAACCACCTGGCTTCAACCGGTTTGGCTGCCACGCTGCCAACGGGCAAGTAGTTGTCCGTGGCTCCGGGTTCTTGCTCGCCACACGACCAGATGATCGGACTTCCAGAGGATTCGATGTTCACCCAGGGCCTCAGAGTGAGCGTGCGTTCGATCACTTGCTGGTCGCTATCCAGTCCCAGCTCCATGGAGGCAACCAGGGCGCCATCCAACACGTCGATGCTGCGAACGTAGGTGCCGCGCAAGTCCAGGGGAGCTCGCATCCCTGCCTCAACATTGTTCGCCGGCATTCGACCCCATCGTGAATGGAAATCGTTGATTGCGGCCTTTGAGTCGCCCAGTAGCATCAGGCTTTCCGCAACCTTGCTGCGAAGCAGGTAGTCGCGATAGGCAGGTAGTGCGATAGCGGAAAGAATGCCGATCACACTGACGACGATCATCAGTTCAACCATCGTGAAACCAGCAGTCCGCTTTCCCGAAGGGCAGATGGAACGTGGACGACTGGCTGGGCCTGACATGCTGTCTTCTCCGGGTTGCGTGCGGAGCCGTGGGACCAAAGTGATCAGTAATGCAGACGAATCCATGCCGTTCAATTGAAGCGGGTGTTTGTACGCCTTCCCCGACAACATTGCGCGCCTCCTGAGGGATCAGCTGCATCGTCCGGGACCGGATCCATCGAGGTCGAACCGAGATATCGTCTCGGCGCGAGTCGCAATGGACGAACAACCAATCGCCCAGCAGGCAGTAGAAAGGAATTTTAGCTACAAACACGTTCGCGTAGTAGCGTTTTTCTGGCCGGGTCTTGGCGTTTTTTGCCAGCGTTGATTGCATTGGCTGGCCGGGCCCGACAGCCCAGCCAGGTTGCAAGGTGCAAATTCCCCGAATTCCACCTCAGTCGGCGTTCCTGGTTCAGGGCATCTTAGGCCAGGAATCCGTGGTGGGATTTCGAAACGATCATGAAAGCCGCCGCTACGCGTCTGCTGACAAGAGAAGGAGTAATTGCCCCGGGTGACCCATCCAATGTGTCGGTCGGCGCTGAAACGTCGCCACATCAACGAGATTCAGCGAAATTTCACGGAGATTTCAGATTTCCTGCAAGTCTTTTCGATGCAAGGTGTCGATGATGTCGAGGTCGGCGGCATGGGGTCCGCCTGAATTTTGCGAGAGGACACTCATGAACATTTCCGCAATGCGCTGGCCATTGGGCATTCTGCTTTCACTGGCAGCTCTTGGATCAACAACGGCGTTGGCAACAGTGCCGACCGCTGAACTCACGCCGTTGTCGATCGACTTCAACAACAAGACACCGGGCCAGCCACTCGGCACGGGTGGTGCCGCGCTCGGCGAGCCAGCAGACCTCGAACAGCTGGATACCCGCATCGTCGAGTCCAGTCCTGGTGAGAACTATCTTCAGGTCAGCACGGTGGCGAGCCCGAACATTGCTCGACACTTGCACTGGACGCTCGAAGACGATGCCGAGTTGAGCGAAGGACTGGTGAGTGTCTCGTTGGATTTCACGCCCAGCGTGCGGGATAGCTATTCCTTCGGCATACGCGAGCGTGACGGAGCCGCCAGGGAATTCATGAGTCTCAGCTTCAACGCGGACGGCCGGCTCTACGCCCTGGATGCAGCAGGCCTGATCGGTGAGTTTTTCGATGTCTACAACGGTGGCGACACGCTTGAGATCGAGATGCTGTTCGACATGGATGCCCGGACAAGTTCACTGTCGATCAATGGGACATCCCTGTTCAGCGCACGCGCACACGGCGTCAGCGATCGCGGCATTGGTACTGTCCTGACCGGTTTTTCATCGTCTACAAGCGGTTCGCTTTTTGCACTCGACAACTTGCTGGTGCTCGCAAGCGCGCCCTTGCCGCTCGTACTCGATACCGACTTCAACAATCAGCCACCAGGACAACCCATCGGGACTGGGGGAGCGGTGGATGGGGAACCTGTCTACTTTTCATCCACCATCGCACAACAGGCCTATTTGGCCGGCATCAACAACGTCGCCTTGCGACTCTGGAGCACCGCGAGAAGCCCTATCGCGCTCGCGCGCTGGGAATTTCTCAATAATCTGGAGATCCGCACCGGCACTGTCGCCATCCATTTGGATGTGCGCCTGGATTCATCCCAGTGGTATGAGATCAACGTGAATGGACCGCCCAACGCAAGTACCCGGTTCAGCAGCATCCGCTTTACCCCCGACCGAAGGCTCCTTGGCCGAAGCAACGTTGAAATTGTTGATTCCAGGGGCTACGCGCGAATTGTTGGCACGTTTCGACCACGTGTATTCCAGCATTTGCAGATACTCTTCGACATGGATCGCGGTACCTACACTGTCAAGCTGGATGGTGCGGTTCTGGTCGACGGCTGGCGGCACGGAGTCAGGAACGGATCCGGCATCAGTTCCTTGCAAACCGGTTTCCAGAAGCAGGGCGTGATTGGTCGACCTATGGATATCGACAATCTGCAGGTGGGCGCCAGCGATTTCGTTCCCTAGACCATCGCCTGACGCCCCCGATTGGTCGTCAAACGCAGCCATCGCACCAACCGCAAGCATTTCCTTGCATTCGATCGTCTCAGCGGGCGTGCTACTGGCACCCGCTGGCGTTCGAACATCTCCGATTGCACTGAGTTGATCGGAATATCGAGAGCTGGCGTCAGCGATTCGCTCTACCTGGAAGATTCGTTGTGACGTCGAAATCAGCGAATTACACCGCATCCCAGACGCCCGAGAGCCAACCTTCACAACAATTAGAGAACTCTTGCAGGTGTTTTCGAACTCGACAACCCATGCTGGGGAGATCGGCGACACCTGTTTGCCGACACCTTCAACCCAAGGGAGCTTATGAATATCTCAATCAGCCACTGGCGATTTTGTCGGACTCTTGTTTGCGGCCGCATTTGCCTCAGCAACTGCAATGGCAGGAACGCCGAGCATCGACCTGACACCACTGTCGATCGACTTCAACGACAAGACCCCGGGCGAATCCCTGGGCGAGGGTGGTGTTGCTCTCGGTGAACCGATCAACCTCAGCTCGCTGGATACCCTGATCATCGAGTCCAGTCCCGGAGAGAACTTTCTTGTCGTGGCCAATGACCTGACCGATTTTGCTGCTCGCAGCCTTCGCTGGGAATTCGAGGACGAGGCAGAGTTTGCAGAAGGCCTGATCAGCATTTCGCTGGATTTCACACCCAGTGTTCGAGATAGCTATGCGATGTATGTTCTTGAGAATGCCGGCTCGTCCAAAGACTTCCTCCGGCTCAACTTCAATGATGACGGCGTGCTCTTTGCCAATGATTCGGCAGGCTTTATCGGCCAGTATTTCATCGACTATGACGGTGGCGATACGATTCACATCGAGATCCTGTTTGACATGGATGCGCGAACCAGCTCACTTCTGATCAATGGCACGTCGCTTTTTTCCGCACGGGCGCACGGCGTCAGTGATCGTGGCGTCGGCGCCATCAGGACCGGCTATGCCCCGAGCTCAAACGGCTCTGCATTTGCCCTCGACAACCTGCTGGTACTCTCGAACGTCGCCTTGCCGCTCGTGCTCGATGCCGACTTTGAAGACAAGAAACCCGGCCAGCCGATCGGCGAAGGCGGAGCCGAGCTCGGCGAGCCCGTCGAGTTTTCACCGTTACTCGCCCAGGCTGCCGTATCGCTCTCGGCAAGCAATATCGGGCTGCAGCTGGTGAACACCAGCCCGGACTTTGCCCAGTTTGCACACTGGGAATTTCTCAAGGACATTCAGATCCGAAGCGGCATCGTAGCCTTCGAGATGGACGTGCGATTCTCCAAATACGAGCAGCACATGATCCGGGTTCACGAGAAGTCCGGCAGCACATATTTGTTTGGTGGCGTGTACTTTCTCCCAGACCCGACAAACAACTCCCGTGGTCTTGTCGTGATTGCTGACGAGGGCGGTTCGGCTGGAGCCGTCGGCTCTTTCGATATCAACGTGTTCTACCGCCTGCAGATGATCTTCGACATGGACCAGGGCACCTACACGGTAAAACTTGCTGACCGCGTACTGGTCGAGGACCGGCCGCACGAGGTTGCGGAGGGTATTGGCATTGGATCCCTGCACACCGGTTTCGCGGAACGTGGCCAGATCAGCGCGCCGATGCAAATCGACAACTTGCAAGTGGGTTCCAGTGACGCCCGAAGCATTCCTTCCGCGCTCACATTTCTCCAGGAGCCGACCGAAGGTTCGGTGGACCAACCCTTGAGTCCGGCAATCGAAGTCGCCGTCGACAATGTCTTTGGCGAATTGGTGCCCGACGGCAGACTGGTCAGCCTGGTCATCGATTCCGGCCCTGCGGGAGCGCAATTGAATGGGGCGATGGAACCCGTGGTGGCCGGCGTTGCCCGCTTTGACAGCCTGAGCGCAAATCTTCCGGGTACCTATCGTTTGCGCGCCATTTCAGGCGATGTCGAACAACTCGGCAGCCTGAGTATCGTCGTCCTCGAATCCCAGGATCGAATCTTCAACGACGGATTCGATGGCAATCCAACCCTGCCTCACTAATCGACATGCCAAATTGACCTTGGCCAACGCGGGGATTCAACCATTTGCATCGAACGGTGCGAAAAGCAGCAATTTCGCTGTCTTGCAGCGAATTTCACGGAAATATCAGAATTCCTGCAAGTCTTTTCGTTTCAGTTTGGTGATCCTGCAGAAGTCGGCGGGGCGCGACCCGCCTGAATCTTGCTTTGGGGGGACTCATGAAATTTTCGAACACGTGCTGGTCGTTTGTCGGTCTTATGCTATTGGCAGCAATTGGATCAACGCCCGCAATGGCGGGAACACCGTCCGCGGAGCTTGTGGCCCTGTCCGCAGACTTCAATGACAAGACTCCTGGCCAAGCCATCGGTATAGGCGGAGCGGCCGTCGGCGAGCCGAATAGCCTGGGCCAACTGGATACCCTGATCGTCGAGACCAGCCCCGGCGAGAATTTTCTCCGGGTCGACAATGACATGACCTCGACCAATGCCCGCACTCTGAGATGGGGATTCGAGGACGACGCCGAGTTTGGCGAAGGTATGGTCAGCGTCTCGCTGGACTTCACGCCGAGCGCGCAGAGCAACTACAACCTGTTCTTCCGTGAGCAAGGCGGGGCGGCCAGGAACTTCATGACCGCGACCTTTGGCAAGACTGGTGATCTTGGTGTCCGCGATCAGGCGGGGACTATCGGAACCTACTCTGATTTCTACGTTGGTGGCGATACGCTGCACAATGAAATGCTGTTCGACATGGATGCCCGGACCAGCTCGCTTGTGATTGACGACGTTACGCTTTTCACTGGGCGGCAGCACGGCATTGGCGATCGTGGAGTGGGTGCGTTCTATACGGGCTACTACAATACGAACGATCAGACGGGGAATGGCGAACCGTTTGATATCGACAATCTGATGGTGTTGGCAGAAGGTCCCATGCCGCTGGTGTTCGACACCGATTTCAACAGCCAGACGAGCGGACAGCAGATCGGGACCGGCGGCGCTGCGCTGGGTGAGCCCGTTCTGGTTCCACCACAAATCAGTGCGAAGAACGTACAGATCGGGGCAAGCAACGTCGCGCTGCAACTCGAAAACACCACTCCGGCAACATCCCGACTGGTGCACTGGGAGTTCCTGGAGGGAATCCAGATTCGCACCGGCATTGTCGTGGTGGAAATGGATCTGCTCTTCGTGGATTACGAGCGCTACGTAATCCGGGTCGGGGAGCAATCGGGTGCCGCAAGCGTGTTCGGGACGGTCTATTTCTTCCCCGATCCAATGAGCACGACCAGCGGCAATGTCGTCATCGGTGATGCTGGTGGATCCAGCGGAGTTGTCGGAACGTATCAAGCCAACGTGTTTCAGCGCCTGCAGATGATCTACGACATGGACGAAGCGACTTACACGGTCAAGCTCAACGGCGCCGTACTGGTCGAGGACCGCCCACACAGCGTGACAACCGGCCTCGGCATCGGATCACTGGATATCGGTTTCCAGGCGAATGGGCTGACCACCATTCCCTACCTCGTCGACAACCTGCAAGTGGGCGCAAGCAAGGCCCCAGTCATTCCGGCAGTCGTCGAATTTCTGCAGGAACCGACCCAAGGTGACGTGAATGACCCCATGTACCCTGAGGCCGAGGTTGCGGTGGGCAATGTCTATGCGGATCTGGTTCCCGATGGAACCCTGGTCAGCATGGTCATCGAATCCGGCCCTGCCGGCGCTGTACTGAGCGGGGCGATTGAACCCGTGTCGAACGGCGTCGCGCAGTTCAACAATCTTAGCGTGGACCTTCCTGGTACGTACCGGCTGCGTGCGCTCTCCGGCGATGCCGAGCAATCAGGCAGCATGGATGTCGTCATCATCGACCCGTCGGACTGGCTGTTCGAAGATGGTTTCGATGGCGACCCAATGGGGCCCGACTGACCAACAACGTGGTCACAAGCCCGATCGAGGTGATGACAACGGGGGTGCAGGCCCGCCTGCTCCAATTCGTGGGCAAAGGCTCAATCCTCGATACCTGAACGGCCAGCGCGAAGGGAAGGAGAAGTCTTGTCCTGATCGAGAGAAGCATCGACTAGCGCTGGTCGACTCCTGTTTGCTGTCTTTTCGCTTCAACAAGATCAGGCCATCGCAACCTACCTTGAACTTCTCGTTTTGAGGGCAGAGTCATGAAGCAGAATCCCGTAGGCTGGTTCGAAATCTACGTTGATGACATGCCGCGGGCACAGCGATTTTACGAATCAGTGCTCGACGTTGCGCTCGAGAAGCTCGGTGATCCGACAGACTCCCAAGTGCAGATGATGGCCTTTCCGATGTCCATGGATTTGCCCGGAGCTTCGGGTGCACTGGTCAAGACGCAAGGATTAGACGCGGGCGCCAACAGCACCCTGATCTACTTACTATTGCGCTGACTGCTCTGTCGAGGGCAGCCGAGTTGTCCAAGCAGGTGGTCAGATCAAGCGCGAGAAGATGGGCATCGGTGAGTACGGATTCATCGTCCTCGCGATCGACACCGAAGGAAACATGTTCGGCCTGCATTCTATGGCCTAGCTCCCCCGATCCCGCCAACCCAAAGCCGGCACCTACTGGAACATCTTGAGGTGGCCCGGATTGCTGCCCAACGGAATAGCGATCAAAGGATGAGGATCATGTCTTGAGTCGAAATATTTCATAGAGTTTCCGAAGCTCATACCCCCAAGACTCAACGCTTGCCTGCTTGGACTCTCGTGCGGATCGCTTTCGCCATTTGCGAGTCCTCTTGCTTGTTGCTCAGGCCATTCGCGCGAGATATGTCAATGGATCCAGTTGGCAATGCGCGGCGATTGCTCCTGTGAGCTCGAATACTCGTGCCCGATCGCGGAAATCGAAGAGACGATACAGTCGATAGTGCTCAGCGTCGACCTCAGATCGGGCGATCTCATTTCGGCTTACGAAAAATGGGGTGAGCTCTCCGAATGCTGTGGTCTTGACCTCGATCAGCCGTTCCCGACCATCCTCCTCGAACGACAGGACGTCATAGCCCAGGCCATCGCCCTTAGTCGCGGCGACATGCTCCACTCGTTTGCTGAGGGTCTTCTTTCCTGCGGCGTGTAGGCGACGTGATTCCACGTCGGCGACGAATAGCTCGCCAGCAAGACCGAGTGAGCGGTTTCGAGATTCCTGCGCAAGATAGTCGCGTCGAACCGCTGCAAACTTCGGTACATACTCGGCCGATGTTTCCTGAATTCGCCTGGGCTTTGGTGCAGGCACCCATATGTTGTCTGGATTTTCCACAGCGATCGCAACGGCAGGGCGAAGGACAGCGGACTGAGCTGCTGATTGCAACAGCGTGTCTCCGTCGACCTGTGCTTCCACTATGTCGAGGAGGAGTGCCTGGTAGTTGCTACGCTGCTTGTAGCCTCGAATACTTGGATAGCCAAGTTCCATCATCACGGCACTAATATTGCAGTGCTTGAATTCGACTGAGGCCCTGCTTCGCCCATTCAATTTCTGCATCAGACTTTTTGCGTGTTCGGTCTTGTTGTAGCGTTGACCGTTGAGCTCCAGCGCAAGCATATGTCGGTAATCGGCCACGCATGCCTCGACCTCATTACGCGACCAATCTCCCCCGCCTATCATTGGTTCGCCTCCCACTCAGACGCTTGAGGTGTCCAGGTTAACCGCGTTCCGACCCAGATGGGTGGTTTTGCCTGGAACCATCATGGCAAGCGCCCCCGTTTATCTTCGCTCCTTTAGCACGAACAGTTCCGTCCGAATTCGGTCCATCAGAATCTGCGTACGCAAACTGGCTTGCGTGGGTACCAGCGCAGAGGACAAGCACCCCGCAGCGATGTCTTCGGAGACGGACTGGATTTCGAATTCGAAGCCGCTGCCTTTGCGTCCGTCGTAGAACTGGTCGATGCGGTCGTCCAGGCGGAACAGCGAGCACTCGCGCGCTCGCCAGAAGTCGGGGATGCGGATATGGCCTTCGGTGCCGATGATGCTGGCGGTGTTCGGCAACTTGCTGCGAAACGAGGTCGACAGCGTTGCGCTGGCCGAGCCGAAGTTCCACAGCATGCTGACGTGATCTTCCACGCCGTTCTCGGCATAGTGCGCGGCGGAATGCATGCTTTGCGGATCATCGGGAAAGAACTGCAAGGCCATCGTGATCGGGTAGATGCCCATGTCCAGCAGCGCGCCGCCGCCGAGCACTGGGTCGTATTCGCGCCCTTTGGGGGAGTACGGCATCGGGTAGCCGAGGTCGGCACTGACCTGGGTAAGCGTACCGATTCGGCCTTCGGCAACCCAGGCCTTGGCCTGACGTATGGCAGGCAAGAAGAGTGTCCACATGGCTTCCGCAAGATAACGTTGCTGGCGAGCGGCCTCGGCAATCAGTTGCCGGCACTCCTCAGCCGAGACGGTTATCGGCTTTTCGCAAAGCACGGCCTTGCCGGCGCGAAGTGCGGCGGTAGCCTGTTCGAGGTGCAATGTGTGCGGAGTGGCGATGTAGATCGCATCCACGTCTGCTGCTTCGTACAGCGGCTGATAGCCGGAATAGGCCGACGGAATCGACCATTGCCGCGCGAATTCCCGGGCTCGCGTTTCATCACGAGCGGCGACAGCGACCAGTTCGGCGTTGTTGACATGCGAAAAATCCGCCGCGAACTGGTGGGCGATGCGGCCCGCCCCGACTACTCCCCAACGAACCTTGCGAGTATTCATGCGTCCACTCCCTCAGGGCACCTGCGGGGGGATAGGGGCTGAGGCATTTCCCGTCTGCTTGGCAAGTGCCGCCCGAGCGACGCCGCTATTCCCTCAGCAGAAGGATAGTCCAAGTCGAGGGCGGGTGGTGCCCCAGCGTGGCTGCTGGCTGCCGGGCGTCCCGAATGGACAAGGAGCCAGGCCAAGGACGGAGTATGGCCAGCTGGGCGATTGCGCGATTCAAATCGGCCAGGGCTGGCGGCTTCTACTTGCAGCTGCCTGGTTCAGACGAACAGCATGTTCCCAGCCGTTTCCCAATGCCGAGGCGCGGTGATCGCCGCGCCTCGGGCTGATCAGTGCTTGCCTACCTCAACGCGCCGCGTTGCTGTTCATCGTCGCGTTGCGACTTGAGTTCAGGTACTGGGCGGGGTCGCGCATGCCGCTGGTATGGCACTGGCCGGTTGCGTGGCCGCGATTGATTCCGCCAGAGAGCTGGCCCTTGGTCTGTTCGGTCGTGCCGTCTTCAGGATCACTGAGGACAAGGTCGGTCGCGAACTGACAGTAGTCGTTGCTCCACCAGTTGGTGTACTTGAACGAGGTCGTGTAGTAGTTCACTTCGGATCGTGCCCAGGTTGGAATGCCGGCCAGCCATGAGGATGCACCGCTGTAGGTCATGTTGCTGTTGGAACCACAGGCAACGCCGAACCAGCTACCCAGAGTCGCGAGAATTCCCGACAGGTTGGTACCCTGGTAGGGCGTGCCGACCGATTGCATCAGGCGATTGCCGGTGGCGTTGTCCAGGCCGCTCCAGTAGTAGGTGTAGAGATGCAGCGAGGCCGCACCACCCTGGCTGTGGGAAACCGTGCCGAACGAGTTCCAGGTTGCGCCGAAATCGCGGATCCGCTGGGCGAACTGGTCGTGGCTGCGATTCTGGTTGGCATCGAGGAAGGTCGAATCGTTGGTGAACTGCGATGCCGGCCAGACACCGCCGGAGCAATAGCCGTGGACCAGCAGCAATCGTGTACCGACGCCGCTCACGGCGTTGGTGCTGGCCGGTCGCGGACCCATGGTCATGCGCTCGTCGACAACGATGTCGGAAGGCTTGGCCGTTGAGCGCAGGCTGGGCAGATCCAGGGCCAGGCTTTCGGCCGAGGCGACCGTGATGAAGTGGTTGGGATCCTCTATGCGCAGATTGCGCAACTCGTACGGTGGCTTGGCATCGGATTTGATGATCCAGCGTTCGTCGAAGCCAAGCGCGAGTGCGCCGTCATTCGGACTGACCATGCCGCCGACCCAGGCAATCGCAACCGGTTTTCCGCTGGCACTCGTGCCCCAGACTTCACCGATGGCGCGGTAGTGCTGTCCAGCCGAGCGAGCCGCTACCGGCACACGAATCGACAAACGATCGTTATCGACAATTGCGGCGACAGCGCGTGATGCGGTCACCTCAATGCTGGCGTCGACCACTGGCAGCAAGTGCTCGGCGGTACGCACGAAGTTCTTGCCACGGTGATTGACGCCGCGCACTTCGACCTGGGCGACATAGTCACCGGCGAGCCCGGCCGGGAAGTCACCGGCGAACAGGCCATCGCCCGCGATGCCGTCGTTGTGTCGGCCATCATCGAACATGGGGTAGGACGAACGGGTTCCATCGGGTGCGGTCACCCGGATGTTGGCCTGGCTGATGCGCCCAGCCCTGTTGCCGACCTGCACGCTGTCGTTGTTCGAGGTGGTCACCAGGGCGGTCAGGCCAAGGCGCTGGCCAACCAGTTGACGGGTGTGGGTCTGGTAGGAAGCCAGTTCGGTGGCTTCGTCGCCTTCGATCAGGACGAAGCCGTCCTTTGAGCCTGCCGCACTGCGCAGCTTGAGGGTCCAGCTGTCGCCATCGATCTTTTCAAAATCGTAGCGTGTGGCCGGAACCCGCGCCTGCTCGATGCCGAAATCGGATTGGGTGACGCGTGCGGCACGCGAGGCCGCGGGTGCCGAGCGACCCGAGGCCGTCAGCATGTCCACCTGCCAGTTCGCATCAGCGGGCTCGAAAACGAGGAAGCGCAGCTTGCCGTTCTCGATGGGCAAGGTGGCTTGCCAACTGCGTTCGCTGGAACCGGCGCCGCTGAACTGGACTGGCAAGAGAGCGCTTCTGGAATGGATGGTGGCATCCACTGGAGACGGCGCGCGCATGTTGTCGATTTCCGATGCCGGACCGGAAAGCTGCTTGGCAAAGGACATTGCGACGGATGAGTTCTCCGCCGCAATCAAAGGTGCAGAAATGGATAGCGCGAGCAATGAAAGCGCGAGTTGAGTTCGGTTCACGGCATTCCCTCCCAGGAAGGCATAGGTTGAACAACAGGGTGTGAGCCCAGTCAGTAAAAGCACGGTGATCCCGATATCGCACTACGCTCCGACTTTCCCCGGTCGGATACGCAGCTCCCCTGCGATGTTGGGCTCGAGGCGGAGTCTGTACGCTGGCGTATGGTTCCACAAGACGCACTGCAGCATGGGACGATTCAAGAAGTTCCGAGGCGGCAATGAGCGGCAGAAGTCCGCCGCTCTTGCCCGGCGCTGGGTTGGCAACCCAAGTGCTGAAACTCCAGCAAGACTCGAAATACATGGATGACCGGCACACGCCTCTGGCCCTTGATCCCTGGATCTGCGACAAGGTTCAATTTTCACATTCCCCGCCCGCCAACATCAATTACCATAGTCATTTCAACCATTGGGCCGAGCGCAACTATGGGTTTCAGGACTATTGTAATTGGAATGCTACTGATCACGCTGCCCTTGACAGGGTGCGTCACGTTTCCACCTTTGAAAATGTCTGGCGTCGATGCAACAAATGGTTCATTTGTCGAGGACAGAACCAAGCCCGACAGCTATCCTGGATTCGGGTTCGCAGAGGGCAATATTTATAGCTGCCGATATGGTATCCGGCACATTGGTCAGGCGAGATATGTTCCATCCAAAGCCGTAATATTTGGCGCATTGCTTGTGGAGTCGCGACCAGAAATTGCCACCCATCGGGTAGTTCTTGACCAGTTCGACGTCTATCAGAACTATCGTTTGAGATCGCTTTCGGGCACACGGTCAATGGGCGGCGCGATAT
>NZ_JBAWHJ010000404.1:0-21925 GCF_049593775.1 Dokdonella sp.
CAACAAGGCTGGCTCAACGTACGGCGAAATCCTCCGGGAAATGCTTCATGGCACTGAGGACGGGCATGGGAGTCAGTCCGCCGAGTGCGCAAAGCGAGCCATGCAGCATGGTGTCGCACAGGCTGGCCAGCAGATCCTTGTTCGCATCGGCATCGCTGCCATCGCGGATGCGGTCGATGACTTCGACGCCGCGGGTCGAGCCGATCCGACACGGCGTGCACTTGCCACAGGATTCGATTGCGCAGAACTCCATGGCGAAGCGTGCCTGCTCGGCCATGTCGACACTGTCATCGAAAACCACGATGCCGCCATGGCCGAGCATCGCGCCAATGGCCGCGAAGGATTCGTAATCGATGGGCGTGTCGAATCGGGATTCGGGCAGGTAGGCTCCGAGTGGCCCGCCGACCTGCACCGCGCGGATCGGCCTGCCGCTTGCGGATCCGCCGCCGTAGTCGAACAGCAGTTCACGCAAGGTCACCCCGAACGCCAGTTCGATCAGGCCGCCGCGTTTGATGTTTCCGGCAAGCTGGATCGGCAAGGTGCCGGTTGATCGGCCCATGCCCAGGTCGCGATACCAGTCGGCGCCCCGGGCAAGGATGTCCGGCACCGAAGTCAGCGTGATGACGTTGTTGATCACCGTAGGCTTGCCGAACAGGCCCTTGATCGCAGGCAGTGGCGGCTTGAAACGCACCTGACCGCGACGGCCTTCGAGGCTCTCGAGCAGCGAGGTTTCTTCACCGCAGATGTAGGCACCGGCACCGATGCGCAGTTCGATGTCGAACGATGTGGCGGAGCCACGAATGTTCGCACCCAGAAATCCTGCTGCGCGCGCACGCACAATGGCTTCGGAAAAAATGTGGCGGGTCAGTGGGTATTCGCTGCGCAGATAGACGTAGCCCCGATCCGCACCGACCGCGATGCCGGCGATCAGCATGCCCTCGATCAAACGGTAGGGATCGCCTTCCATCCCCATGCGATCAGAGAAGGTGCCGGAGTCGCCCTCATCGGCGTTGCATACGATGTATTTCCGGGCGGCTGACTGATCGGCCACGGTTTTCCACTTGATGCCGCACGGAAACGCTGCGCCGCCTCGCCCGCGCAATCCTGAATCGGTCACCTGCTGAACGATCTCTTCCGGTTTCAGGGCGAGCGCGCGATCCAGCCCGCGCCAGCCGCCGTGCGCCTGGTAGTCATCAAGGCTGAGCGGGTCGGTGATGCCGTTGCGGGAAAAGCAGAACCGTTGCTGATTCTTCAACCAGTCGATCTGATCGACGGGGCCAAGAGCAAGAGCATGGGTGCATGCGTGCGGGAACCCCGCCTCGAACAAAGCACCGACATCATTCGCCTCGATTGGACCAAATCCGATCCGGCCGGATTCGGTTTCAACCTCGACCAGCGGCTCGATCCAGCAAGCTCCCCTTGATCCATTGCGAACGATGGTGACATCCAAGCCCCGCTCCGCCGCCTCGCTCTTGATTCTCTCCGCCACCTCTTCCGCACCGCAGGCCAGGGCGCTCGTATCCCGTGGCACGAAAATGCGAATACTCATGTGCCATTCCCGCAGGCGTCGACGATACGATCTAGCTTTTCGATGGAAAGCCGGCCATGCACGGTGTCATCCAGCATCGCAGATGGCGCGCAGGCGCAGTTGCCCAGGCAGTACACCGCCTCCAGCGTGATACCGCCATCTTCGGTGGTTGCGCCGAACTCGATGGCCAGGCGCTCCTTCAGGTGACGCTCAAGGTGTCGCGCGCCCATGGCCTGGCAGGCTTCCGCGCGGCACAGTTTGAGGACGTGACGACCGGGTGCTTCGCTGCGAAAGTGGTGATAGAAACTGACCACGCCATGCACTTCGGCGCGGCTCAGGTTGAGTGCGCCGGCAACTAGCGGTACCGCGGCCGCAGGAACATGCCCGATGGCATCCTGGATTCGATGCAGTATTGGCAACAGCGAGTCAGCCTTGCCGGATTCCGAATCGATGGCACGGAGTACGGCAATGCGCGCGGCCTCTTCCAGACTACTGCCGGATATCGAACTGCGCGCACTGGGTTCTAGTTCCGGCATGCCGTCCCCGTTGCCGATGTTTCAGGCAATGTTGCTGCCTAGCGCTTCGTTGCCGCTTCAGCCGACGTGTTCGACGGCCTGACCGTCAATTCGAACTTGCTGCCCTTCGGCTCATCCTTGGTCGGCGGAAACCCGAAGCTGAGCGGTTTGCCAAGCACGGCGGTCACCACATGTTGTCCGCGACTCACCCACTTGCTGCCTTGCTGGGCGGAAAAGTCGATTTTCAGCTTGACCGACTCCTGGCCCGTCGAAGAAAACTCCAGTGGTGTCGCGGTTACCAGAATCTTGAACCCGGCATCGGGCTTGAGCGGATCGTCATTGCGTACTTCCGCCTCCGCGCCTGCCTCGACCTCGAGGACCGGCCTCGCAACCAGCGAACCATCTCGCGCGATGGTCAGTTCAAGGCGATAGCTCGATTGCGCATTTGCAGCAGCCTGCAAGCCAAACGTCGCGAAAACCAGTACCAGCGCGGCCAACCAGCGTGTTCCATGGAAATTCATTTACTCGGTACCTGTAAGTGGAGTTGGGTCTGACGTTGACGCTTGTTTCACCTGCGCCGGATCACGAATTCAGGAGGCCTGGGGCCCTTCGCTGATCGCTGAATCTGGACCCGGCAACTGGCCGAAGGTTCCCGCAATCCGGGAGCGGCTGCCGCCGGAGGTGTCCATTATCGGCGCTTTCATACGCGGTTGCCGGCTCCGGGTGGCGTCCATCGTGCCAGCGCTTCGCGAGTTCGCTGTCGACCCAATTCAATCACGCTTTCGGCTCGATGAAAATCGTAGAACGTGCAGACATTGCGAGGAATTGTGATCAACAAGTCGGGCGGCTGTGCGGCCAGCTTGAGTCGCGTGATGGTTTCCTGAACCGTATCCAGCGAACGTGCGAAGAGGTCGATCACGCTCGGATCGCGCGCTGGATCGGACGCCGGATCGGTTGCCGGAGCAGCGCCCAACATCCTGCGCATGCGCGGCACAATGCCTTCGCCCGCATCATCGTTCTTGCCAGAGCCTGCCGACTCGTCCGAATCGATGCCATGCAGCGGCTCGGCAGCCGCGTTGACATCGACAGCGATCGTCGCCTGGGTGTGGTCGCGCAAGGTCGGCGATACCGGCAATGGATTGAGCAAGCCACCATCGACCAACAGGCGCCCCCGATACCGATGCGGCCGAAACACGGTTGGAATCGCAATGGATGCGCGTATCGCCTCGAACAGGGAACCCTGGGAAAACCACACCTCCCGATGTGCATCGAGATCGACGGCTACGGCCGTGTAGCTGATCGGCAGATCTTCGATATTGAATTCGCCAACATGTTCGCGAAGCGCGCCGATGATGCGGTTGCCCTTGATGAAGCCACCACCACTGACCGTGATATCGAGCAGCTTGAATACATCGAAACGGGCAAGGGTCAGCACCCAGTCGCGATAGGCAACCAGCTTACCCGCGGCATAGACGCCACCAACCAGGGCACCCATCGAGCTGCCCGCGATTGAGCGGATATCGAAACCCTGGGCGATGAGTTCCTCGATCACCCCGATGTGCGCATAGCCGCGCGCACCGCCCGAACCCAGCACCAGCGAGATCGGAATCTTCGCCGCTGCCGAATCTTTCGGGACAGGACCGGAATCGTTCACTTTTTCGACTCGACCTGATAACTGCCGATAGCCAGTTGCAGCAGGATCCTCATCTCTTCGCGCAATGAGACAGGCGACACGACTTCCGCATCCGGCCCGTATTTGAGGACGTCCATCAGCAGTTCGCGGGAATTGCTGTACGGCACTTTCAGCTCGTAGCGGCCATCTGGCAGCCAATGGCCTTCCTGGCGCGAATGCCAGTGCTCATCGGCAACCCAGCGTGCGGCGTGCTCGGAGAAGTGCAGCACGGCGGTGGCTTTCGGCGTGCCGGAAAAGATGCCGTAGCTCGAAGCAAGGTGGGCATCGAGTTCGGCCAGATCACGATCCAGCGAAGCCTCGTCACCCACCTCGACCGAACGCATGCGATCAAGCGCAAAGCTGCGCAGGGCTTCGCGGCCATGGTCCCAGGCATCGAGATACCAGTTGTCACGATAATGGGCGAGCCGTTGCGGGGAGACTTCGCGTGTACTTGGCGTGTTGGTCGTGCGTGCACGGTACTCGAAGGTCATCCGCTTGCGATTGAGCAAAGCGCTGGACACGGTGCGAAAGACGACCTGATCGAGCTTGCGCGCTCCACTGGAGATGACGCGGATGCGCTCGACCGGCAAGGCGCGGCCACTGCTGTGATCGGAAAGCAGGCTCTCGATGCGTTCACGAAACGGCGCCAGCGCACCCGCCAGAACGCCCGGGTCGGACCGACCGAGCAACTCGTTGAGGGCGAGCAAGGCGGCGAGCTCTTCACTCGATAGCCACAATCCGGGCAATTCGAAGCGATCTGCTTCATTCCTTGAGTAGTGGATCGCGCCGTTTTCAGGATCACTTTCGATCGGCGCACCGAGCGCGTCGCGCAGGAATGCAATGTCGCGATACATCGTTGCACGCGAGCACTGAAGTTCTTCCTGCACGTGCTTGAGCGCGACCGGGTAACGCGCGGACTTGAGCATCCGATGCAGGAGCAAGGTACGTTCGTAGCGATCCATGGTCCAAACTGCCGCGTTGTGAAGCCAATGCGGAGTTTGGCATAGGGAGGCGGGAGGCGGGAGTGGAAAGGCAGCTTTTCGCAGGTTGGGCTGAGCGCAGCGATGCCCAGCGTCAGGATGACCTCTGCTTCGGGTCGGATTGGGATGGGATGAGTCGCTCACTCGAAAAGCGTTGGGGTTCGCTTGCGCTCACCACCAACCTACGGATCTGCGGCGAGGCACGGTCCTTCACAAGTTGGGCCGAACGACAGCGATCCACTACTCGGCAAGAGCCGTCAATGCTCTTGCACGTGCGGCCCCGCAAACTCCTGTCGAGTTCCGGTGCTCAAGAGCCAAACCGCCGGATCTCCCTCGTCGCGCTGATTGAAGGTAAAATTCCGTCAAAACAAGGCTTTGCGCGAACCGGGTGAAGGCAGCGCCCCCGTCACCGGATTTACCCATTACCATCATGGGTCCCGAGCAGCACGCCGTTTGCCCATGCCGCACGCATCACTCGAACTCGACCGACCCACTGGCGACGAGGTCAAGACGACCACGTGCTACATGTGTGCATGTCGTTGTGGCATCCGCGTACATCTGAAGGATGGCCGCGTGCGCTATATCGACGGCAATCCCAGGCATCCGGTCAATCGCGGCGTGATCTGCGCCAAGGGCTCTGCCGGAATCAAGCAGCATTACTCGCCAGCGCGGCTGTCCAGGCCGTTGCTGCGGGTCGGCGAGCGCGGTGCCGGAGAATTCCGCGAGATCGAGTGGGAAGAGGCACTGGCGCTGGCCGCAACATGGCTGGGTGATATCCGCAAGCGCAATCCCGATGAACTCGCGTTCTTTACCGGTCGCGACCAGTCCCAGGCCCTGACCGGCTGGTGGGCGCAGCAGTTCGGCACGATCAACTATGCCGCGCATGGCGGTTTCTGCTCGGTCAACATGGCCGCAGCCGGCATGTACACGTTTGGCGGAAGCTTCTGGGAGTTCGGCGAGCCCGACTGGGACCTGACCAGGTACCTGATGCTCTGGGGCGTGGCCGAGGATCATGATTCAAACCCGATCAAGCTCGGACTCGGCAAACTCAAGCAGCGCGGCGCCAAGATCGTCGCGATCAATCCGGTGCGTACCGGCTATGGCGCGATCGCCGACGAATGGGTGCCGATCAATCCGGGTACCGATGGATTGCTTGCTGGCGCGTTCATCCACGAGTTGTTGCGAGCCGACCGCATCGATTTCGACTACCTAGTACGTTTCACGAATGCGCATCATCTGGTCATTCGCGATCCGGGCGCGGCGGATGATGGGCTGATTGCGCGAGACTCAGATGGGAATGCCTTGTGCGCAGCGCGCCGAGGGTCTGCACATTCGAGTGAAGGCCGAGATTCAGGGACTTCCGACCGACAAGCAGAGAAACTGGATCCCGGCCTTCGCCGGGATGACGGTGAGGTAAATGTGCCGGGTTCCAGCGCTAGCGGGAACGACCGCGCGGGAGTTGTGCTGGTTCGTGCGGACAGCATCGGCATCTCGCCGCTGGTCGTCGGCGAGTTCACGCTGGGCGACGGGCGCAAGGCCGTCCCATCTTTCCAGTTGCTGGCGGAACGCTATCTTGCGGACGAATGCGCGCCCGAGGCGGTCAGCGAGCGCTGCGGCGTAGACGTGGAGACGATTCGCCGCCTTGCGCGCGAGCTCGGCGACACCGCATTCGACGAGGCGATCACGCTGGATCAACCGTGGACCGACGCATACGGCCAGCGCCACGAGACAATGACCGGCCGACCGGTTGCCATGCACGCGATGCGCGGCATTTCGGCCCATTCAAACGGATTCCACACCTGTCGCACGCTGCACGTCCTGCAGATGTTGCTCGGCGCCATCGATACGCCGGGAAGCTTTCGCTACCAGCCGCCCTACCCCAAACCGGCGCCGCCACCGAACCGACCGGGCAAGGCGCGCAAGGACGATGGCGTTCTCGATGGCGGTCCGCTGGGCTATGTGCAATCACCCGATGACCTGCTGGTAGACGCCAACGGCCAGCCGCGGCGCCTAGACAAGGCCTATTCCTGGGAACATCCGCTGGCTGCGCACGGGCTCATGCACTCGGTCATCCGCAATGCCTGGGCCGGGGATCCGTACCGCATCGATACCTTGCTCATGTTCATGGCCAACATGGGCTGGAATTCATCGATGAATACCGGCGAGACGCGACGCATGCTGTGCGATCGTGACGAGGCCACCGGTGAATATCGCATCCCGCACATCATCTATTCGGATGCCTACATGTCCGAGACGGTGGCGTTTGCGGACCTGGTCCTGCCCGATACGACCTACCTCGAACGCCACGACTGCATCAGCATGCTCGATCGGCCGATCTCGGATGCGGACTGTGCGGCCGACTCGATTCGTCAGCCTGTCGTGGAACTGGATCGCGATGTTCGACCGTTCCAGGACGTGCTGATCGATCTCGGTACACGCATTGGCCTGCCGGGACTGCTGAACGAGGATGGCAGTGCCAAATATCCGCGCGGCTTCCCCCAGTTCATGGTGGAACACGAACGTGCGCCCGGCGTCGGCCTGCTGGCCGGCTGGCGCGGAACGGATGGCTCCAAGTCGGGATTGGGCGAGCCGAATCCCGACCAGCTCAAGCGCTATGTCGAACACGGCTGTGTATGGGAAGCCAAGGTTCCTGACGCAGGGCGCTACTACAAGATGGCCAACCTCGACTATCTCGGCTGGGCCAAGTCGCTGGGCTTCGTCGGTTCCACCGATCCGATCGTATTGCAGCTGTATTGTGAAACCCTGCAGCGTTTTCGACTCGCCGCGCAGGGGCACGGCACGCAACAGCCACCCGAGGACGAACGCGAGCGCGTCGAGCGCTATTTCGATCCGCTGCCGTTCTGGTACGAATCAGTGGCCGCGAAAAGTGACGGGTTTCCGCTATCTGCGATCACCCAGCGGCCGATGTTCATGTATCACAGCTGGGGTTCGCAAAATGCCTGGCTGCGCCAGATCACGGCGCGCAACTATCTGTACCTGCATCCGCAAACCGCTGCGGCCAATGAGGTCGCCGATGGCGACTGGGTCTGGCTGGCATCACCGCTGGCGCGCATTCGCGTGCAGGCCAAATTGCATGAGGCTACCGCTCCGGGCACGCTGTGGACGTGGAACGCCATAGGCAAGCGCAAAGGGGCCTGGAAGTTGAGCGACGATGCACCCGAAAATCGTGATGGCTTCCTGCTCAATCACCTGATCGACGAATTGCTGCCGGCGAAGGCCAGCGGTCAACGGCACGCGAATGCTGATCCCGTTACTGGCCAGGCTGCGTGGTTTGACCTGCGCGTTCGCCTTGAACGCGACCCTGACCCGCATCTGGAAGGGCACCGCGTTGAACTCCACGCTGCGGAGAAGCCGGCATGACCCTGCCGCAATGGATGACCCTTGTGCTGGTGATCGGCGCAATCACGCTGTTTGCCAGCGAAAAGGTGCGCATCGATATCGTTGCCCTGATCGTGCTGGTGTTAATGGTCGTGCTCGGCCTGGTCACGCCTACCGAGGCCCTGGCCGGTTTCAGCAACGAGGCCACGATCACGGTCGCGGCGATGTTTGCGCTGAGTCTCGGCATCGAGCGGTCTGGCGCACTGGAACCGCTGGGTCGCCTGCTCTCCCGTATTCGAAGACCCTGGTTGCTGACCTTGTGCCTGATGCTGGCGATTGCCCCGATGGGTGCCTTCGTCAAGAACATCGCCCTTGTTGCCACCTTCCTGCCACTGGCCCTGAGAGTTTGCGCAAACACCGGGACATCGCCGGCACGCGTGCTGCTGCCGATGGCCTACGCAGCGCAGATGGGTGGCGTGTGCACTCTGATCGGCACGTCCTCGAACCTGCTCGCCGACAGCCTGGCGCAGCAACATGGCATTGCCGGATTCGGTGTATTCGAATTCACGAGGCTCGGAGCCTTGCTCGCCGTGGTCGGCATCACCTACCTGATGCTGGTCGGACGCTGGTTGCTGCCGAAGGAAATCACGCCGATCGTCACGGTTGAGGCGGACATCGGCAAGTACGTGACCGAGCTGAAGGTCACGGCGGATTCGCCCCTGGTCGGACAGACCATCGCAGATGCCAAACTGGGAGACAAGTACAGCGTCTACCCGCTTGAACTGCTGCGTGGCGATCGCCACCTGTGGTCGCCGCGATCGCAGGAACTGGAAGTCGATGACGTACTGCTGGTGCGCGGTGACTGGGACAAGATCGAGGATTTCCGCAAGCGCGCCGATCTGGAGATCGACCCGGAAAAACGCTACGGACATGACAAGGGCAGCGCGCGAACCCTGGTGGAAGTCATGGTTAAGCCGGCCAGCAATATCGAAGGCAGCTCTCTCGAAGAGCTGGATTTCCAGCGCAACCATGACGCCATTGCCCTCGCGATCCACCAGCGCGGACGCATCCTGCGCGACAAGCTGAAAGACGTGCGTCTGGCTGCGGGTGATGTGCTGTTGCTCCTGGTGGAAGATGACGCGGCTGGCGCATTTCGCAACGACGAACGTTTCGTCGTGCTGAGCGAGCGCGAGGACACGCGGCGCACGCCGAAACGCGCCATCGCCGCTGTCCTGATCATGGTGACCGTGGTGCTTCTATCCGGGTTGCACTGGCTTCCGATCCCGGTTGCGGCGATCGCGGGTGCAGTCGCAATGGCCATTGCCGGATGCTACGGGCGCAAGGATCTTTACCAGGGCATTGACTGGAAGATCATCGTGTTGCTGGCCGCCATCCTTCCGCTCGGCACGGCAATCGAAAACAGCGGGCTTTCGCAAACACTGGTCAACGCTGGCATGGGCGTGGTCGGCGAACACGGCCCGCTGGCTGCGCTGCTGATGGTCTATCTCCTTACTGCCCTGCTGACCGAATTGATGGGTCACAATCCTTCGGTGGTTCTCATGGTCGGCATCGCAGTGACCGTGGCGCATACCGTCAATGCCGACCCGCGGCCGTTCGTGATCGCCGTCGCGTTCGCCGCAGCCACTTCATTCGCGACGCCGGTCGGCTATCCAACCAATACGATGGTCTACTACGCTGGTGGTTATCGTTTCATGGACTTCATGAAAGTGGGCATTCCGTTGATCGCGATTTTCTGCGCCATATCGATGTACCTGATTCCGCTGTTCTGGCCATTGCAACCATGACCAGCCTGCCCCCGCCCACCAGCCGCAAACTCGGCCTGGTCATCGACCTCGATACCTGTGTCGGCTGCCACGCCTGCGCGATCGCTTGCAAGGAGTGGAACGACGGCGGTGCATTCGGACCATTGCCGGACAAGGATGCCTACGGCGCCGAGCCGACAGGGGTTTGGTTCAACCGGGTGCATAGCTACGAGGTAGCGGGAGTCGGGAGTCGGGAGTCGGGAATCGAAAAAGCTGGGTGTAGCGGCGCTTCTGCGAATACCGACTCCAAAATCCCGGCTTTCAACAGCCGAACGGCTGTTCATCCCGCATCAACCCAAAGCATCCACTTCCCCCGCTCGTGCCTGCATTGCGAGACGCCGGCGTGCGTGACGGTTTGTCCGACCGGGGCCAGCTACAAGCGTGCCGAGGACGGGATTGTCCTGGTCGATGAGGACAAGTGCATCGGCTGCCAGTTGTGCGCATGGGCCTGCCCGTACGGCGCGCGCGAGTTCAGCGAGAAGCGCGGTGTCATGCAGAAGTGCACGTTGTGCGTGGATCGCATATACAACGAGACGCTCGACGAAGCGGATCGCCAGCCAGCTTGCGTGCTGGCGTGTCCGACACGTGCACGTCATTTCGGAGATCTCGGCGATGAAGAATCCGATGTGTCGAAGCTTGTGGCCGAACGTGGGGGCTATGCGCTGATGCCCGAACTGGGCTACAAGCCGGTCAACCGCTACCTGCCGCCGCGACCTCGCCGCGATGCCGAGAGCGCAAAGGCCGCGCCCGCGCCTGAAGCCGTCGACAGCAAGCAGCTCCCACCACTGCTGCGCTGGGTCGACCGCGTACTGTCGCGCTGACCAGGACCGACGATGCGACCAACGTTCTCGATCATTTTCTTTACCGTGATGTCCGGTGCGGGCTATGGCTTGTGGTTTCTCGTCGCAGTGTTCTTGTTGCTGCTCTGGCCGGAGATTCACCATGGCAATGGGCTGAACCTGATCCTGTTTCCAGACCTGCTCACCTACGGACTGGGAGCAGGCTTCGTACTGGTCAGCAGCGGATTGATTTCCTCACTCTGGCATCTCGGCAAGCCCATGCGTGCCTGGCGTGCCTTTTCGCAGTGGCGCAGTTCGTGGCTTTCTCGCGAAGGGGTGGCAGCGATCCTGACCTACCTGCCCGTTGTTGCCCTGTTCGGCGCACTCTTCAATGGCCTCTGGCTGATTCCGGCGCCTGCTGCGGACGGCGATCTCGATTCATGGCTCTGGATGCTCACGCCCATGAAATTCGTGACGGCCATCGCGCTGGTCATCGGCTCGTTTGCGACGGTCTGGTGCACGGCGCATATATACGCCAGCATCAAGCCCGTTCGTGCCTGGCACAATCCCCAGGTAGTCGCGGGCTATCTGTTGCTGGCTCTCTTCACCGGCGCGCTTTTCGCCTGGGCCCTGACCTCGATTTCCTTCGACGGGACAAGACACCTCGACTACCTGATTCCGTTGATCGTCGCCCTTGCCGTTGCCGGGGCGATACTGAAGTTGCGCTATTGGCGCCTTGTCGACGAGGGCTCGGCATCAACGACCGGTGATGCCATTGGCCTCGGAGCACTTGGCTCGGTTCGCTCGTTCGAGCAACCGCATACCGAAGAAAACTACCTGACCCAGGAGATGGGTTTCCGTATTGCACGCAAGCATTCGCGGAAGCTGCGCATGATCTGCCTGCTTGCGGGCTTCGGCCTACCCGGGCTCCTGGCGCTGACAAGCCTGGTTTTTCCGGCATTCTCGACGCCTGGGGCATGGCTGGCCTTGCCCATTGGCATGCTCGGGGTATTTGTCGAACGCTGGCTGTTTTTCGCCGAGGCGAAACATGCAGTGATGCTCTATTACGGCACCAGAAACGGCTGAATTGCGCCGTTCCGGCCGGGCAACAGCTCGCCCGGAAGGCATCTTGTTCATTTCGGGTTCAATTCCGGTCGCTAGCATCGCCACGCCTGCGTGACCTCCCCAGGCGCCAGATTCCCACCAATCCCTCGAGGAACCCCTCATGAAAAGAGCTCTCCTTGCGAGCGCCATGCTGCTTGCTTTTCCGTTTTACGCACACGCCCACGATCCCGCTGCCGATGAAAAGAAGGCTGAGGAAAAGAAGGCAGAAGCCAAGAAGTCCGACGAGGGCTGGTCAGGCAGTGGCGAGGCCGGTTTCGCCGCAACCAGCGGCAATACGCGGTCGGAAAACCTCAACATCAAGTTCAACATCAAGAAGGAAGATCCGTTGTGGAAGTACGGCTTCTACTTCAATGCATTGCGCAGCAAGGGCGAAGCCAACGGAAGCTACGATGTCACCGCCAATCGCTACGAAACGGGCGCGTCGACAGGCTACAAGTTTGACGAACGCAGCTACGTGGTAGGCGCAGCACGCTACGAGGATGATGAGTTCTCGCCGTACACCTACCAGTTCGTACTCTCGTTGAGCTACGGCTACACGGTCCTCAAGAACCCCAACACCGAGTTCTTCGTCGAAATCGGACCGGGCTACCGTCGCCTCGATCCGCAGCCCTATGAAGTGATCAGCGGTGACCCGCCCACGGTATCCGAGATCGATCCGGATGCCGAAGACAACTTCGTCGGTCGCGGCTTGATGGCCTACAAGCACAAGTTCAACGATTCCACGTCGTTCGAGAACATCAGCCTTGTCGAAGCCGGATCCAACAACACCTATTTCCAGAATGATGCGGGGCTCTCGGTCAGCATGAGTGATCGCCTGGCGCTCAAGCTCGGTTACCAGATCCGCCACAACTCCGATGTGCGCGAAGGCCTGAAGAAGACCGACCAACTGGTCACCACCAACGTGGTCTTCAAGTTCTGATTTGAAGGCCGCCAGGGTGAATCGGGGGCAGTGCTGGCGGGCAGGAATGCCACTGACTCGAATGCTCGTCATCCCGGCGCAGGCCGGGATGACGGCTTGCACGGCATTGCCTTTTCCCAAGCTTCCCCTGGGTCTGGTCAGTTGTCCTTGCGCAAGCCGTCGAGGATCTCTTTGGCGCCGCGTTCCAGAAGCAGGTCGGCGACCTGTTTGCCAAGAGCCTCGCCAATATCGAGCCCCGACCCTTCAACTTCGGCCCTGACCAGGCGTCCGGTGGCGGCATCACCGACCAGGCCATAGAGGGCCAGGCCCGTCTCGGTTTCCACGCAGTAGCCGGCGATCGGCACATTGCAGCTGCCGTGCAGGCGACGATTCATGGCGCGCTCGCATTCGACGCAACGACGCGTATCCGCATCATCCAGCGCATGGATTCGCTCGGCGACCTGCACGTCGCCAAGACGTTGCTCTATCGCGATGGCGCCCTGAGCCACCGCAGGCAACCAGTCCGGCGCGACCAGTCGTGAACGGATCCGATCAGCCATGCCAAGGCGCTCGAGTCCGGCGCAGGCAAGAATGATGGCGTCGTAGTGATCATCATCGAGACGTGCCAGGCGCGTGTTGACGTTGCCGCGCAAATCAAGCAGTTCGAGATCGGGCCGCAACGCGCGCAACTGGGCCTGCCTGCGCAGCGACGAGGTTCCCACTCGCGCACCCTTCGGCAATTCATCGAGACGGCTGGCGCGGTTGCTGATGAACGCATCAGCGGCATCCGCACGTTCGAGCACGGCGCCGATGGCGAAGCCCGGCTCCAGTTCCATCGGAACATCCTTCAGCGAATGCACGGCAATGTCGGCACGCCCCTCGAGCATGGCGATCTCGAGTTCCTTGAGGAACAGGCCCTTGCCGCCGATTTCCGACAACGGGCGATCCTGCACCTGATCACCACGCGTGGTCATCGGCACGAGCTCGATATCGATATCAGGATGCGCGGCGCGCAGGCGGGCGGCGACATGTTCAGCCTGCCACAGGGCCAGTGCGCTCTTGCGCGTGGCGATTCGAATCTGTTTCATAGTGAGCGCACCAGTTTGCGTATCGAGGGCAGGTTCCTGCGACTGACTTCAAGTTCGGCATTGACGTTTTCCAGCTTGGCCAGGACGCGTCCATCGGTGGTCCGGGCCAGGCCGACGATACGATCCAGCGTGACCAGGCAATTGCGGTGGATGCGTACGAAGCGGTCGCCAAATTCCAGCTCGAGAGCTTTGAGGGGTTCTTCGATCAGAACTTCGCTGCCGGCATGATGGACTATCACGTACTTGTCTTCGGCCAGCAGATAGTCGATCTCGGAAATGGGAATGAGCACGAGATTGCCACGTACGCGTGCACATAGATGACTGCGCTCTCGTCGACTTGCCCCACCGTGCTCAAGGTCCTCGACAGTTTCCCGACTGAAGCGCCCTGCACGTTCGATGGCCGCGCGCAGGCGATCCGCCCTGATCGGTTTGAGCAGGTAGTCGACGGCATTGGCATCGAACGCGGCGAGCGCATGTTCGTCGTAGGCCGTACAGAAGATGATCGCCGGTGCGTGTTCGAAATTGCCCAGGTGACGGGCGGCTTCAAGTCCATCCATGCGTGGCATGCGAATGTCGAGCAGGACAAGATCCGGCCGCAGTCGTTCGACCGCCTCGATGGCTTCGCGACCATCTCCGGCCTGCCCGACCACGTCGATCGACGGAATGTCACCGAGCAGGTCGACCAGTCGCTCACGGGCGAGCGGCTCGTCATCGACGACCAATGCCCTCATCGAGTTGTCACATCAGGCAAACGCACGGTCACCGTGAATTCTCCGCGCTCTGGCTGCACCAGCAAGGCCCCCTTGTCGCCGAAATGGTACTCGATGCGCGCACGAACGTTCGAAAGGGCATGCGCATTGCGCGGAAGTGCCGCGTCATCGGGAACCGGATTGTGTACGACGATCTCCACCTGCCCCGCGGCGCGCTTGCCACGGATGGTCAAGGTTCCACCCGCTGGCAGACGCTGGATGCCGTGGTAAACCGCGTTCTCCACCAATGGCTGCAGGAGCAGTTGCGGCAGGGGCAGATCACGGGGCAGATCGTCCAGATCCAGATCCAGTTGCAGGCGATCGCCCAATCGCAGGCCCTCGATGCGCAGGTAGTGTCCGATCAGGTCCAGCTCTTCACCCAGCGTTGCCAAAGTCTCGCGTGCGCCCAGTGCGGCGCGGAACAGGTCGGACAGATCTTCCACGGCACGCTCGGCATCCTGCGGTCGCTTGCGGATCAGACTGGCGATCGTATTCATGCTGTTGAACAGGAAATGCGGACGGATACGTGCCTGCAAGGCATCCACCTGGGCCTTGGCGGCCGCCTGAATGCGCTCGAGTGAAAGCTCGCGAATGTACAGATAGCGCAGCAGTGCCGCCGCAATGAGGGCACAGATGGCTGCATTGCCGAGCGAAAATCGCCACCCCGAACCGGGCGGCGACGTCAGGCCGAAGCCGAGCGCATGATCCATCGAATAGACCACGGCACTTCCGAGCGCGGTGGTGACCACGGCAAGCGCCCAGGCCGCGAAGAAGCCGGCGCGAACCGACAGGCGCTCCAGGGTCTCGCGCGAGGAACACAGGACCACGGCGTTGAGCAGGGCCAGCCATTGCACGAACACGCTGGCGATGGCGAGCTCGCTGATCCACGAACGCGCGACACGATCCGGTGCCATGGCAATGACCAGGGCAACCACTTCGGCCACGACCATCAGCGCGAACAGGGTTGGCAGGCTGCAGAACTGAGGCAGCCAGCGATGCTTTTCGGATTCAGCCATGCCGCCTCTTCCCCGAGCCCTTGCCAGATGGCCCATTATGAGGCGTCGGGGAGGTCCGCGCCGTGATTCAGCTACCGATCTGTTCACCAATCCATGCACGCAGATCGGCCATTTCCTCGTTGCAGACCTGATGCGCCATGGTGTAGCTGTGCCAGTCCACGGTGTAGCCATGCGAGCGCAGGAAATCACGGCAAAGCATGCCAAGCGTCTGTGGCACGACCGGATCCAGGCTGCCATGACCGATGAAGATCGGTATGTCGGCATTCGCCGCTGAGCACTCGTTTTCCAGTTGCCGTTCCAGTGGCAAATAGCCGGAAAGCGCAATCACGCCAGCCAGGCGCTCGGGATGGCGCAATGCCGTTGAAATTGACATTGCTGCACCTTGCGAGAACCCGGCAAGAATGATTTTCGAGGCCGGTATGCCACGCTCGATCTCGCGACTGATCAGCGCCTCGATCTGCTCGATGGATTTGCGGATCCCGGCTTCGTCCTGCCGTTGCGCGATCTCCATTCCGGTGATGTCGTACCAGCCACGCATTGGCATGCCGCCATTGATCGTGATCGGCCGCCTCGGTGCGTGCGGAAAGACAAATCGCATTGGCGGCCAGTCATCGGCCACGATTTCGGGGACCATGGGCACGAAATCGTTGCCGTCGGCACCAAGTCCATGCATCCAGATCACCGCAACACGGGGCTTGGGCCCGGTTTCCTTCTCCACGCATTCAAGCAACATGTCGCATCCTTATCCCGATCAATCCGGCAGGCTGCACGATTCACCGTCGAATGCCAAGACTTCTCGCCCGGGCACCGCTGATCAACGGGCACAGTCGTCATATCCCGACTGACTTCCGGCGCATTGCGGCCTCGAGCCCAGCAGGTATCCTGTGAAATTGCTTTTGCCGGAGTTGTCGATGATGTCCCGATTCGCCGTTGCCTCCCTTTCTGCATGGCTATGCCTGATTGCATTGCCGCTGCAGGCCATCACCCTCGAACAATCCATGGCGGACCCTGACTGGATCGGGCCTCCCGTAGAGTCGCCCTACTGGAGCGTCGACAGCAAATCGATCTACTACCGGCTCAAGCGCGACGGTTCGACGATTCGCGACCTGCACCGCATCAATCTGGAAACACGCCAGGACGTGGTCATCGATCCTGCCCTGATGGCTGACGCGGATGGCAGGGGGGCCGTTTTCGATCGCAGTCGGCAACTGGCAGCATTCGTGCGCAGCGGCGATATATTCATCCGCGACCTGCGCAACAGCCAGCTGATCCAGGTAAC
Organism: Dokdonella sp.; assembly: GCF_049593775.1. Lineage (GTDB taxonomy): Bacteria > Pseudomonadota > Gammaproteobacteria > Xanthomonadales > Rhodanobacteraceae > Dokdonella. The sequence continues at coordinate 16,792 of NZ_JBAWHJ010000404.1, forward strand.
GAGGACGCCCCAATCCGAAGCCTCCCCGCAATTCAGTGCCGACGGTCGCGCGCTTCAGTTCCGCACGGGCAATGACTGGTCCAGCTACGACATCGCCAGCCGGGTTACCGCACCCGCTGCCGTCGTGCTTTCCGAAAAGGATCCCGAGGCGAAGAAGCCGGATGATCTGGGAGAATTGCAATTGCGGCTGTTTTCGACCTTGCGCACGGTCAAGGGTGACCGCGAGGCGACCAGGAGCAACGAAGAAGCGTTCCGCAAGGGCGACCCGACCCGTTCGCCGCAGCCGTTCTATCTCGGCGACAACGTCGACATCGAGGGCACGGCCCTGTCGCCTGATGGCCGCTACCTGCTGGTGGTGACCACGGCCAAGGATTACGACAAGGGCAAGATCGCCAAACTCCACCACTACGTGACCGAATCTGGCTACGAGGAACAGGAAGACGAGCGCGTTCGCGTCGGTCGCAACGCACCGGCACCGTCCAGGATCTGGCTGCTGGATCTCGCTGACCACGAGCAGACCGAGCTTACACTCGATGACTTGCCTGGCAGCAAGGACGATCCGCTGCACAAGGTGCGCGAGGAAAACCGGCTGGCCAAGGCTGAAACCGGCAAGCCATCGGACAAGGCGGAAAAGCCCGCAAAGAAGGACGAGCCTGCCCTGCGTTCTGTCACCGTGGCGGAGATGATCTGGAGTCCGGATGGCAGCCAGGTTGCGATCCAGTTGCGCGCCATCGACAACAAGGATCGCTGGATCGCCAGCGTGGATTTCAAGAACGACAAGCTGGTCCACCAGCACCGCCTCAGCGATGAAGCCTGGATCAACTGGTACTTCAATGAGTTCGGCTGGACGCCTGACAGCCGCCAGCTCTGGTACCTGAGCGAAGAGAGTGGCTACTCGCAGCTCTACATCAAGACACCGGGATCCAGGGCCAAGGCGCTTACCTCGGGCAAGTTCGAAATTTCCGAACCCAGGCTTTCTGCGGATGGCAAATGGTTCTACGTACTCAGCAACGCGCAGGCACCCTACGCCTACGATGCCTACCGCGTTGCATCCAGTGGCGGAAAACTGGAACGCCTGACCCGCGTGGAGGGTCTGGACGGATTCGAACTCTCGCCGGACGGCAGCCAGCTTGCACTGCTGCAGTCCACGACCTATGTGCCATCGCAACTGTCGGAGGTCGCAGCCACCGGTGGTGAGTCGCGGCTGCTCACCGACACCCTCACTCCGGAGTACAAGGCGCTTGAGTGGCCGAAACTGGAAATCGTCAAGGTTCCGTCCAGCCACGTCGATGAACCGATCTACGCCAAGCTCTACAAGCCTGCGAACTTTGATGCATCGAAGAAGTACCCGGCCATCCTGTTCGTGCACGGCGCGGGCTACCTGCAGAACACCGAGCTGGGCTATCCGAATTATTTCCGTGAGCAGATGTTCCACAACCTGCTGACTTCGAAAGGCTATGTCGTGCTCGACATGGACTACCGCGCCTCGAAAGGCTACGGACGCGACTGGCGCACCGCGATCTACCGGCAAATGGGCCACCCGGAACTGGAAGACCTGATCGATGGTGTCGACTGGCTCGTGGACAACCAGTCGGTGGATCGCTCGCGCATCGGCGTATACGGCGGCTCCTACGGTGGCTTCATGGCCCTGATGGCGATGTTCCGTGCGCCGGAAGTCTTCTCGGCCGGCGCTGCGCTGCGCCCGGTCACTGACTGGACCTCCTACAACCACGAGTACACCTCGAACATCCTCAATACGCCGCAGGACGATCCAATCGCATTCCAGCGCTCTTCGCCCATCGAATATGCGGATGGCCTTCAGGGCGGCCTGCTGATTGCGCACGGCATGCTTGATGACAACGTCCTGTATCAGGATTCGGTTCGCCTGAACCAGCGCCTGATCGAATTGCGCAAGGTCGATTTCGAACTGGCCGGCTACCCGCTGGAACGCCACGGCTTCGTGCACTCCGATTCCTGGTACGACGAATACCGGCGCATCCTGAAACTCTTCGAAACCCACATCGGCACGCCGCTTCCCGCTCAGGGGCAGTAGGCGACACAGGGAACAGACCCCGCTTCGGCGGGGTTTTTTTTGGGTGTGTGGCAGATGCCGTCAATGGGAGATTGCGTGACCTGCCGCACCCCCTCAGAGCATCAGAAAGCCGCGATCAGGCCACGAAAAAGCCCGATATGGACGAGAAACTGTGATCCCGTTCAGCGCTTGTTGTTGCGCCGCGGGCGAGAATGTTAAGCCTTCGTTATTCCAGTTTCGCCCCAGCTTTGTTAGGATGCACATGAGGTTCACTGGATAACCTCATGATGGTACTGAGAAATGTCGATCTCACCGCTCTGGATCATGCTGATTTCCCTCGCCGCACTCGCGGCGTTTTGCGTGCGCCGCATTCCGGAGGGGCAGGTCTACTCGCTGCGACGCTTCGGTGGACACACCCGATTCGTTGGTGCCGGCATGCACTTCATGCTGCCGCTGATCGAGCGGGTTTCACACAAGATGAGCCTGACCGGCTCATCCATTGAAGTCCCCTGCGTACTTCAGAGTGGCGAACCATTCGAGGCGCTGATCTATTTCCAGGTGCTAGACCCCCGGCGCGCCGATCGGGTGATCGACTCGGTGGACGCACTGTTGCGTCAGCAGGTAACCCACCTGCTTGCCGGCGACTCGATCCCCGGCGAGCCCGCTGAACGCCGACTCTGGCTCAAGCAAAGTCTCAACAACGAAGTTCGGGAACGCGGACTGCTGGTCACCCGCATTGATCTGCGTCACGCTGCCTGAGCCCCATTCAATCGAGGCGCCGTCTGGAAAGGCTTTACCCGCCCTCTCGGCAAAGGCTGGAAGTGCCTGACAGCAGCCGAATGGCCGGTCATCCAGCCCTACCCTTGATTTGCAAAGATAAATTCGGCAGTTGGAGTACCTTCAGCTCCTGCAGCATGCCCTTTGGGCCGGTCGCTGAGCGAATGTTCGCTCCGGCGTCCTGACTCCAGAGCCCAGCCTTCGCTGGAATGCAGCTTGATCAGCGTTGCCTAAAGCGCCCCGCACCCCGATACTGACGCCCCTTTCGATTCCGAGCGACTCATGTCAAACCGCGAACCGCTGAGGCAGCGGCTGCTTGCGGGGCTGACGGCGCTGAAGCTCGATCTGGACGATTCGACGATCGAGCGCCAGCTCGACTACATCGATCTGCTGCTGCGCTGGAATGCCGCCTACAACCTGACTGCTGTGCGCGATCCTGGCGAGATGATCACGCGCCACCTTCTCGATTCACTGGCGGTGCTGCCGTATGTGTCGGGTGCGTCCTTGGCCGACCTGGGTACCGGCGCAGGTATTCCCGGTATCCCGTTGGCATTGGCCAAACCCGAGCTGGAGGTCCACCTGGTCGACTCCAACGGCAAGAAGGCGCGTTTTCTTCGCGAAGCGGTTCGACACCTGCGCCTGGCGCGGGTCACGGTCGCGGAATCACGTGTCGAGGCGGTCGATGGACAATTTGATTGCATCACGGCTCGTGCGTTCGCGACACTGGCCGACATGCTGGGTCTGGCCGGTCATCTGCTCAAGCCGGAGGGACGCTGGCTGGCGCTGAAGGGGCGATTCCCGCAGGATGAGCTGGACGCACTGCCTGGTGGTTTCGTGGTTGAAGCCGTACATCGTCTGGAGGTTCCCGGCCTTGATGCCGAGCGCCATCTGGTCATCATCAAACGCAGCCAGGATGAAATGGCTGCCGGGAACCATCCATGACACGCATCATCGCCGTCGCAAATCAGAAGGGTGGGGTCGGCAAGACCACCACTGCCGTCAACCTGGCAGCAGCACTTGCCGAGACACGCAGGAAAGTCCTGCTGGTTGACCTTGATCCGCAGGGCAACGCCACGATGGCGGCAGGAATCGACAAGCATCAGGCCCGCCCCAATGGCTGCGATGTGCTGCTCGAAGAAGCCTCCATCGAAGACGCCATCGTCAAGACCGAGGGTGGTTTCGACCTGCTTCCCGGCAGTGGCGACCTGACTGCGGCCGAGATCAAGCTGATGGATGCGCTAGCCCGCGAGCACCGGCTCAAGGAGCAGCTCGAAAAGGTAGGCGATCGGTATCACACCATCCTGATTGACTGCCCGCCCTCGTTGCACCTGCTAACCCTCAATGCATTGACCGCCGCACATGGCGTGCTGATTCCGATGCAGTGCGAGTACTTCGCGCTGGAAGGGCTTTCGAGTCTGGTCGACACGATCAAGGCGGTACGCAAGCGCCTCAACCCGGACCTCGAGATCGAAGGCCTGCTGCGCACCATGTACGACGTGCGCAACAATCTCAGCAACGATGTTTCGGCCCAGCTGCACAAGCATTTCGGCGAAAAACTGCTGCGCTCGATCATCCCGCGCAATATCCGGCTTGCCGAAGCACCCAGCCACGGCAAACCGATCAACCTCTACGACCGTGAATCGCGCGGCGCCATCGCCTACTTTGGCCTCGCCGGCGAGATGCTGCGCCGCGAACGCGCAACGACAGCAGCAACCAGCTAGGAACTCGACGCAATGGCAGCAAAAAAACGCGGGCTTGGGCTCGGACGCGGGCTTGACGCCCTGCTTGGCGGCAGCGACGACACAGCGGAATCGGCAAGCACTGCTTCAAGCGGCGAAGGCGAGCTGCGCTCGCTGAAAATCGACTCGATCAGCGCGGGCAAGTACCAGCCGCGCCGCCATTTCGATGAAGACGCGCTGCTGGAACTCGCCGAATCGATCAAGTCCCAGGGCGTGATCGAGCCGGTCATCGTGCGCAGCGCGGGCAAGAATCGCTTTGAGCTGATCGCCGGCGAACGCCGCTGGCGTGCCAGCCAGCTGGCCGGACTTGCGGAAATTCCGGCACTGGTACGTGACATCGATGACCGCTCGGCCATCGCCATCGCCCTGATTGAAAATATCCAGCGCGAAGATCTTTCGCCGCTGGAGGAAGCGCAATCCCTGGCTCGCCTGATCGCCGAATTCACCCTGACCCACCAGCAGGTCGCCGATGCAGTCGGGCGCTCACGCGCCTCGGTTTCGAATCTGCTGCGCCTGCTTGACCTGCCCGAGCAGATCCGCGCAATGCTCGATCAGGGCAAGCTCGAGATGGGTCACGCACGCGCTC
>NZ_JBAWHJ010000405.1:0-14361 GCF_049593775.1 Dokdonella sp.
GGGGTGGGTCTCGGACCCACCCGCTCTCATTGGGGATCAGTAAAAATCAGGCAAGGCGCGGGCGGGTCTGAGACCCGCCCCTACGATGTCACAACAGCGTGTGTAATAGCGGCAGCCTGTCAATCGCGATCGCGCGAAGTGCCGGTCAGCTCGCGCACACCGCTGTCGGCATCGCCGAATCCGTCGCCATCCGAGTCGGCGGGCGGCGCTTCGGTGCCGTCGATCTCCGCGCTGCGATCGGCCTGCTTTTCCCAGCGCGTCTTAATCGGGTTGTCCGATTCCGCTTCTTCGAGATCAAGAATCAGTCCGCTCTTGCGTTCCGGCGGCAGGTCGGTCCAGTGGCAATCGTCGATTGCTCCGGCCAGGGAATAGAGCAGGTTCAAGCTGGGCTTGAAGCCCGCTCGCTTGACCTTCAGGAACGTATCCACCGGCCCAACCCGATACAGATCTTCCGCGGTCTTTACTCCGACCTGACGCAGCCAGGCTGCGGATTTTGGCCCGACATTGCGAATCTTCGCGTCCTTGCTACTCATGCTGCTTCTCCTGTCCTGGGTTCATCCACGCGTAGCGATTCAACGAACACCTGGCACAAGGCGATCATGCCCTTGCGGTCTTCCTCATCGAATCGACCTGGCTGCGGGCTATCGACATCCCAAACACCCAGGAGCTGGTCGTTGAGGACCAATGGCACCACGATCTCGGATCTGGATGCCGCATCGCAGGCGATATGGCCCTCGAACGCGTACACGTCGTCTACCAACTGGGTTTCGCGCGTGCTGGCGGCGGTGCCGCAAACACCGCGACCCAAGGCGATACGCACGCAAGCCGGCTTGCCCTGGAATGGACCGACGACCAACTCTCGGCCGTCGAAGAAGTAGAATCCACACCAGTTGATGGCAGGCAAGGCATGCCAGGCCAGAGCGGCCAAATTGGCAGCGTTGGCAATGCGATCATGCTCACCGTGAAGCAATCCACGCGCCTGACTTGTCAGTTCGGCGTAGAAACCGGCCTTGTCCGCCGATTCAATGCTTGTCAGTTCGAATGACATCGATACGCTTCCGTCGCGGCTTGGGAATCACGCATTCTACCTGCCATCGTTCGCGTTCGCAGGCCAGGCTCGAGCCCTGCCCTTTCCCATTTCGGCCTGGCTTTCGGCCCCTCGCTTGGCTGGGGCCCCACCACGGCAGTCGGGCGTGCAAGAATCGCCGGTACAGCCCGAGGCCCGAATTCCATGCTCGAAACACAAGAATCCTGGCGCGATGAAGACGGCTTCCGCAATCGCGGCGCCGAAGTCACGCGCATCGAAGCGTTCTATGATGCCGCATTCGCATTCGCCATCACCTTGATGGTGATTTCGATTGACGAAATTCCTGATTCCGCCGAAAGCCTGATCGAGGCGGTGAAGTCGGTTCCTGCCTTCGCCGCGAGTTTCCTGCTGATCGTTCTGTTCTGGACTGCGCACTCCACCTGGAGCCGTCGCTACGGCATCAACGACCGGGCAAGCCAACGCCTTAGCCTGCTGACTGTATTCCTCGTTCTCGTTTTCATCTATCCGATGCGCATGGTGTTCGCGGCATTTTTCTTCTGGATCACCGATGGTTGGCTGCCCGCGCACATCGCCATCGAAAACGGGCCCGGTGACATGCGTCTGATCATCGTCGTTTTCGCGGTAGCTTTCGGCAGCATGGGCACGGCAACCTGGGCGCTGTACAGACATGCTTGGAAGCTCCGCGAAGAGCTTGACCTGGATGCACACGAGGCCCTGGCCACCCGCTATGCCGTCATGCGCTGGGCGGCTGTTCCCGTCGTTTCCGCGGTCTCTCTGCTGCTCTCGTTTATTTTTTCCCTGCTGCCTCCGCAACGGTTCCAGGTCGCAATTCCGGCGCTGATTTTTTTCCTGCTCTTGCTCAACCGACAATGGCTGAACTGGCAGATGCGCAAGGTGGCGAAAAGGCTGGAAGAAGGGCATTGAGTACCGGATTCTTTGTCAGCGGCACCGATACGGGAATCGGAAAAACACGGGTGGGTTGCGCGCTGATTCGTGCCATGCGCGCCCGTCAGATCCCGATAGTCGGCATGAAGCCCGTTGCCAGTGGCGCCTATTCGACCTCCAACGGTCTGCGCAATGAGGATGCCGAAGCGCTCATCGCTGCCTGCGGGTACAGCGGTGACTACACCGACATCAACCCTCATGTTTTTGCCGAGCCGATTGCTCCGCACCTGGCAGTGCTCGAGAGCTCCATGTCCATCTCCACCGCCCGCATTCGCGCTGCGCATTCGCGGCTTGCCATGGGCAACCGCCTTGTTCTCGTCGAAGGTGTTGGCGGATGGCTGGCTCCACTTGGCGACAGCCTGATGCAATCCGACATTGTTCGAGCCCTTGACCTGCAGGTGATCTTGGTCGTGGGCATGCGCCTGGGCTGCATCAACCACGCATTGCTGACCTCGCGTGCGATTGAGGCGGATGGATGCCGATTGATCGGCTGGATTGCCAATCGCATCGACCCGGACATGCTGCGCTTCGAGGACAACAGGAGAAGCATCCAGCAGCGGATTCAGGCGCCGTTGCTGGGCACCGTGGAGTATGCGGAGGATCCGCAGGCTTCCAACCATGCAGGTTCTCTCGATACGGCCATCGAGATACTGACGAGCCAGGCACGCCAGATACATCAACAGGAGTGAATCAACATGAGCAAGGCACAGCGCTATTTCATCACGATTTCAGATCTCGCCACCTCTCGCGGCGAACTGCCCGCCCTGAGCTTCGATGGCGTTTCGCCGGAACACCTGGCCAGGGATCTGGAAGCAGCCTTGCGCGAACCCGGCCTTTGGCAACAATGGCGTGACCTGCAAGACGACCCGGATCAAGTCGCTCCAGAGACTGGAGTCGTCGACCCCGAGGCTACGGTCACTGCCTCGCTCGAAGCCCATCGAGTCGAAGTCATCATCAGCACCAGCCTCCCGCACGCCATCGTCAAGCATCGGCTGAACCTGCTGGTCGGCCAGAACTGGAAATTGCGAGATGTCAGCTAGGCCAACACAGAGCGGAAGCGCGAGTTGGGTGTTCGAAGTTCGCAGCGCGAGCCGTTGCCTTCACAGGAAGACCCCATGTCGTTGCGCAACGCTCGCCCTCAAACGAACAACAGGGCTTCGGATGCCTCGCGGCCATGCGCCCCTGCGATGGTGGGGTTCGCTGGCACATACCGCCAGCCTGCGGGTATGCGTGAAGGCACTGCTTTTCGCATCCAGGGCTGACCGAACGCGAAGTCCATCGTCCAGATTGGCTCGATTTTCGGTGGACGACCTGGCCACATGAGGACCAGGTCGCCCGAAAAGTATCTGTAGAAGGCCAGATATCAATCACCTGAATCCAGCCGATCAGGACTTCTGCCCCGTGTCTCGTTGGCCGATCCGTTCTAGGATGGTCGGTCAATCCGAAGTTTCCAAGGGAGATATTCATGCCGATCCGCCACCTAGCAGCCCTCGCCTTGGGCTGCCTGCTCTTGCCTGCCTTCGCCTACTCGGCCGCAAAGAAGGATGACAAGCCCGAATGGGACGTCAATGCCGCGCATGGCAAGACCAAGACCGTTCGCTTCACGACCGACGAAGGTACCTGGCTTGATCTCGATGTGAGCCCGGATGGCAAGAGCATCGTGTTCAGCATGCTTGGTGACCTCTACATGTTGCCGATCGAAGGCGGCAAGGCCCGGCGCATCAGCCAGGGCGCTGCCTGGGACGTGCAACCCGCATTCTCGCCGGATGGCAAGGAACTCGCCTATACCTCGGACCGTGGCGGCGGCAACAACATCTGGCGCAAGCCGGTCATCGGTGGCGACGGCACACAGGTGACCACGGAGGAATTCCGCCTGCTCAACAATCCCGCCTGGACCCCGGACGGCCAGTTCCTTATTGCACGCAAGCATTTCACCAGCGAACGTTCGCTGGGCGCTGGCGAGTTGTGGATGTACCACATTGCCGGCGGTGCCGGGCTGCAATTGACCAAGCAGAAGAACGACCAGCAGGACCTGGGTGAACCGGCAGTCAGCCCGGACGGAAACTTCGTCTACTTTTCCGAGGATGTCAGCCCCGGTCCGTATTTCCAGTACAACAAGGACCCGCATGGCGTCATCTATGCGATCAAGCGCCTGGACCGCCGCGATGGTGAAATCGAGCGAGTAATTGGAACGCCCGGTGGCGCCGTTCGCCCGGAACCCTCGCCCGATGGAAAGTCGCTGGCCTTCGTCAAGCGCGTTCGCGAGAAGACCGTGCTTGAGAAGCTCGATCTGGAAACCGGAAAGGTGACGCCGCTATGGGACGGCCTCTCGCATGACATGCAGGAAGCCTGGGCCATCTTCGGTCCGTATCCGAACTTCTCATGGACGCCCGATTCCAGTGCACTGGTGATCTGGGCCCAGGGCAAGCTCTGGCGCGTCGATGCGAGCACCGGCAAGCCGCAGGAAATCCCGTTCACGGCGGATGTCGAACAAGTGGTTGCGGAGCCGCTGCGATTCGAGCAAAGCATAGGTCGCGGCAGCTTCGAGCCGAAGATGATTCGTGATGTCGCCACCAGCCCGGATGGCAAGACCATGGTCTTCCACGCGCTCGGACACCTTTGGGTGAAGTCACTGCCGAACGGCAATCCGTCTCGCCTGACTGGCGACAACGCCCACTACGAATACCAGCCGAGCTTCAGCGCGAACGGCAAGAAGTTGCTCTATACGACATGGTCGGATGCCGACCAGGGCCGCATTGTCGAATACGACATTGCCAGCAAGACCTCGCGCATCCTGACTCCGAAGCCCGGCTTCTACTACGGTCCGCGCTTTTCGCCAGACAGTTCCCGCATTGTCTATTCGAAGACCTCCGGCAGTTCACTGACCGGCAATCTCAATTCGGGCGAAGCGGGGATCTATGTCATGCCTGCTGCCGGCGGCGAAGCCCGGCGCCTGGTCCGTTCCGGTGGTGATCCGGAGTTCACGCCGGATGGCAAGCGCATCACCTTCCTGACCGGCGACGGCCTGAAAAAGAAACTGCAGAGCATTGGCATCGACGGCAGTGATCCGCGCGATGTCTTTGACCTGAAATACATCAACTTCGTCAGCGTCAGCCCGAATGGAAAGTGGGTCGCCTTTACCGAATTGTTCAACGCCTATGTTGCGCCGATGCCGCAAACCGGCGGCGTGATCGAGCTGTCAAAGGACACCAAGGCGATTCCGGTCAGCCTGATCAGCAAGGATGTCGGTTCCTACCTGCACTGGTCGGCCGATTCGCGCTCACTGCACTGGATGGTCGGCCGCGAGTACCACACGCGTGATCTCGACAAGGCATTCGCATTCCTGCCCGGCGCACCCAGGAACCTTCCCGAACCCGGTAGCGACAAGGGCATCGACGTCGGCCTGACCGCCCGCTACGACGCACCATCCGACGTGTTCGCGTTCACCGGCGCGCGCCTGGTCACGATGAAGGATGCCGAGACCGAGGAGGAAGTCATCGAGGATGGCGTCATCGTTGTCGAAGGCGATTCGATCAAGGCGATCGGCGCCAGCGGCAGCGTTGCGATTCCGTCGAATGCACAAGTCATCGATGCCAAGGGCAAGACCATCGTGCCGGGCTACGTCGACGTCCACGCACACGTCAATCACTTCACCAGCGGTGTCGTACCGCAGCAGAACTGGGCCTACTACACCAACCTCGCATTCGGCGTGACCACTACGCATGATCCTTCGGCAACCACGGAAACCGTGTTCTCGCAGGCCGAACTGGTCAAGGCTGGCGAGATGGTTGGCCCGCGCATCTACTCGACGGGGACGATCCTCTATGGCGCAGATGGTGACTTCAAGGCCGAGGTCAACTCACTCGACGACGCACGCTCGCACCTGCGCCGCATGAAGGCCAATGGCGCATTCAGCGTCAAGAGCTACAACCAGCCCCGCCGCAACCAGCGCCAGCAGATCAACCAGGCAGCGCGCGAGCTCGAGATGCTCGTCGTCGAGGAAGGCGGATCGACGTACAACCACAACATGACGATGGTCCTCGATGGCGTGACCAGCATCGAGCACAACATCCCGGTTGCACCGCTGTATGACGACGTCATCAACCTGTGGAAGGAGACCGATGTGCGCAACACGCCGACCCTGGTGGTCAGCTACGGCGGCCTCAGCGGTGAGTACTGGTGGTACGCGCGCGACAACGTCTGGGAGGACGAAAAGCTTAACCGCTTCTTCCCCAGGGAAACTCTCGAAGCTCGTTCGATCCGCCGCGATACTGCACCGGATTGGGACTACTACCATGTCGAGGTGAGCAAGGCGGCGAAGAAACTGCGCGACAACGGCATCAAGATCCAGACCGGCGGCCACGGCCAGTTGCAGGGCCTTTCCGAGAACTGGGAAACCTGGATGCTGACCCAGGGCGGCTTCAGCAACTTCGAAGCCCTGCGCGCGGCAACCATCGACGGCGCCGACCTGATCGGCCTGTCGAAGCAGATTGGTTCACTCGAGCCCGGCAAGCGAGCCGACTTCGTCGTCCTCAACACCAACCCGCTCGAAGACATCCGTTCGACGATCGACACGCGCTACGTGGTCATCAATGGCCGCGTCTTCGATATCGATGCGGACATGGCTGAAGTAGGCGGCAAGGGCCGCAAGGCGCCCGAGTTCTACTGGCAGCAGCATCAGGACGGTCGCACTTATGGCATCGAGTACGGACCGACGGCGTCGTGTCATTGCCCGAAGTCGGGGACTCGGCACGTTCATTGATGGGATGGGGTGCCGGCGCAGCGCCGGCACTCATTCGTGGAGTGCGACTGTTCTGCACTTCGCGTACTAGTTGGTTGCAGCGAAGCGAAGTTTTCACCTTATAGCTACGCCGCTTCGCGGTGCACAGAAAAGGCAGTGCTTTCACTGGCCTTCAGCGAGCGCCCTACTTTCTCTCGCGTGGCCACTGCGCCGCAGGCGTGTGACAGCTTTGGGCTAGTGCCGCAATACTCGCGCGGAGAGTACGAAACGAGAAGTGACTCACTCGCCCGGAGGCTAGTGAAAAAAGGCAGGGATGCCGCGCTCCGAAGGCGCGTGCTCTTCAGCTGGCAAATCACCTGGTCCCGGCAATCACCGGGACCAGGCAATTGGAAGCGCAGTGCCTACACAGTCCGATAATGATCCACCATCGGGTAACGTCTCGCGTACATGGCGAACGCCAACGCGGCCAGTAGCGCAAACGCGGCAAAGAAGAACATCAGGAACGCCGGTTCGCTGAGCCCGCTTTGCGCGATATAGGAGGTCACGCCTTCGTTGCGAACCGCGGCATTGGTGATCAATACCCAGAGGTTTCCGAACGTGACCGAGAGCAGCCAGAAGCTCATGATCGTTCCCTTCATCGATGGCGGTGCCTGGCTGTAGGCAAATTCCAGACCAGTGGCCGATACCAATACCTCACCGAAAGTCAGCAACACATAGGGCAGCACCTGCCAGGCGATCGAGGTCGGGTCGCCACCATCGATGTTCATCTGGATCAGGCCGGCTGCGACCCAGGCCAGGCCGGAAAACGCGATGCCGAAGCCCATGCGCCGCAGCGCAGTAACTTGCATGCCCATGCGTCTCAGCATCGGGTACAGGACAATGTTGTTGAACGGAATCAGCAGCATGACAAGCAGCGGATTGAGCGCCTGCATCTGTGCCGGCTGCTGTACAAGCCAGCTCGGCCACCACCAGGAATCATGTGGCATGACCATGGCATTGCCCTGCAGGATCCAGGTCGAGGCCTTCTGGTCGAACAGCGACCAGAACGGGGTCACCAGGGCGAAGACGATGAGGATGCGCAATACCGCACGCACGCCTTCGACAGCGGCATCTGAATGTTTTCCGCGGGCTCGGTCCAGTTGCCACGAGGTGCCGATGCCGCCAAACAGGATCAGCATGCCGAGGGCCACGCAGAACGTGATGACGAAACTGAAATGCTCGGGCCACCACGAGGGTGAAATGGCCCAGAACAGGAAGATGGCTACAGAAGCCACCACGCCAATTGACGCCATGATCAAACCCGCACTTCCGTTGCCGGACGCGAACAGCGCGGTCTTGGCGACATTGACCAGCGAGTCGGGATTGCTCGGGGTGGGTGGCACGTTCACGTATTTCTTGCGCCCGCTCCAGAAGATCACGGTCGCGATGAACATGAGGATGCCAGGAATGCCAAACGCCCAAGCCGGTCCCCAGGAAGCGAGGATTCGCGGCATCAGCAATGAGGCAAAGAACGAGCCGAAGTTGATCGTCCAGTAGAACGCGTCATAGACCACCTTCGCCGTTGCCTTGTTGCTCTGGTCGAACTGGTCGCCGACAAAGGCCGATACCAGGGGTTTGATACCGCCGGATCCCAGCGCGATCAGGAACAGCCCCATGTAGAAGCCGCTTCGATTCGATTCAAAGAGGGCCAGGCACGCATGGCCGACGCAGTAGAGCAGCGACAACCACAACACAGTGTTGTACTTGCCGAAGAACCGGTCGGAGATCCAGCCACCGAGCAGCGGGAAGAAATACACGCCGATTACGAAGGTATGGAACACATCCTTGGCGATGCCGGCGCGTTCCGCGATCGGCGCGTAGAGCAGCAGGGTCGTGATCAGGAACGGCGTGAGGATATTGCGCATGCCGTAGAAACTGAAACGCTCACAGGCCTCGTTGCCGATGATGTAGGGGATCTGTCGCGGCATGCGTGCAGTGGCCTCTGCAACAGCGTCCGGATTCTCGGGATTGGCGGGAATGGGCTTCATCGTGATTGCAAGATCAATGGGATTGCAGGCTACTATGCACGTCGCGGCGCGCGGCGTGAACCATGCGCGGCCGTTGTTGCAATGCATCACATCCATGCGCCAAGGGATTGGCACCAATCGGGGAGTCATTCATGAGTGCTGTCGCTGAACCCGCTCCGCAGCTGACCCTGCGCGCCATCCTGCTATCCATCGTGCTGGTGGTGATCCTCGCCGCGGCGAATACCTATCTCGGCCTGTTCGCCGGCATGACCATCGCCTCGGCGATTCCTGCTGCGGTCGTTTCGATGGGCATCCTGCGACTGCTCGGCGGTGGCGGCATCCTAGAAAACAATATCGTGCAAACCGGCGCATCGGCGGGCTCCTCGATCGCATCCGGCGTGATCTTCACGATTCCGGCACTGGTCATCCTCGGTTATTGGCAGGAATTCGAATACCAATGGGTGTTTGCCATCGCCGGCCTCGGCGGCTTGCTCGGTGTGATCTTCTCGGTGCCGTTGCGGCGTTCGCTGATCGTCGATCAGGGCCTCGCCTTCCCCGAAGGCAAGGCCGCTGCAGAAGTGCTCAAGACAGGCGAAGACCCCGGCCAGGGCATCAAGACCCTCGGCATCGCCGCCTTGCTCGGCGGCTTCGCCAAGGTCGCGGCAGCCAGCGGCCTGCGTCTGTTTCCCGACGCAGCGGCCTCCGCCGCCTATGTTGGCAAGGGCATCGCGTACATGGGCACCAACCTGTCGCCTGCCCTGCTCGGTGTTGGCTATATCGTCGGCTTCAACATCGGCATCGTCTGCTTGTTGGGAGCGGTCATCGGCTGGAATATCGCGATTCCGATTTACAGCACGTACTTTCTCGATACCGATCCGGTGCTCGCCGCACAAGTCGCCACCGCGTCAGCTGAAGATGCGGCCTTCATCATCTGGAATGCACAGATCCGCTATCTCGGCGTCGGCGCGATGTTGATCGGCGGCATCTGGACGCTGATCTCCTTGCGCAATTCGCTCTTCTCTGGAATCAAGAGCGGTTTCGATGCGACGCGCTCAGGTGCTACCGAGGTCGTTGCTCATACCGAAAGAGACATCCCGATGAAGTACATCGCGATCGGCCTGGTTCTCTTCACCCTCCCCCTGCTGTGGCTGTACCAGAGTATCGTCCATCAATGGACCGCCAGTATCCCGATGACGATTATCATGATCGTCACCGGCTTCCTGTTTGTTTCGGTGTCCGCGTACATGGCCGGCCTGGTAGGTTCGTCGAACAACCCGGTTTCGGGTATCACGATTTCAACGATCCTGTTTGCCGCACTGATTCTTGTATTGCTGCTCGGCCGTGATTCTCCGATCGGTGCTGTCGCCGCCATCATGATCGGCGCAGTGGTCTGTTGCGCGGCCTGTATCGGCGGCGACAATCTGCAGGATCTCAAATGTGGGCACATCGTCGGTGCGACACCGTGGAAGCAGCAGCTGATGCTGGCTATCGGCGCGGTATCTTCGGCCTTGATCATGGCGCCGGTGCTGAACCTGTTGCTGCATGCTTATGGCATCGGCGAACCCACGGCCGATCACCCCAATCCACTGCTGGCACCGCAGGCAAACCTGATGGCCTCGGTAGCCAAGGGCATTTTCGGCGGAGAACTGCCATGGACCACGATCGGCATTGGCGCCGGCATCGGCGCGGTCATCATCGCGGTTGATTCCTGGCTCAAGGCCACCGGCAAGAAATTCCGCATTCCGGTGCTGGCTTGCGCGATCGGCATTTACCTGCCGATTGAGTTGATGGTGCCGATCTTCCTCGGCGGCCTGCTTTCGCACATCGTCGAGCGTCATTTCGGCGGCGCCAGGGACGACGCCGAGCACGGCAAGATTCATCGCAAGGGCATGCTGTTCGCCGCCGGCCTGATTACTGGCGAAGCCCTGATGGGCATCTTTATTGCCATTCCAATTGTCGTCACCGGGCGCGCCGATGTGCTCGCCCTGCCTGAATCGATGCACTTCGGTGGCTGGCTTGGGCTCTCATTGCTCGCCTACATCGCCTGGCTGTTGTATCGATATGCGACGAAGCCTGAGCCGGTGAATATTTAGGGCGCCCGCGTATGCGGTTTTTGTAGGGCGGAATCACCTTCGGTGGTTCCGCCGCAGGATATTCACTCAACAGGAAAGCCCAACTTCCACGCGAAAGTTGGAATCGCTTGCGGCGGCTCCACCCTACGAGAATCGCAAGGATCGCGCCGTATCCCGGCGCTTTTGTAGGAGAGGCCTTCAGGCCCGATGTGTTTCGGCACGCTGCGAAAAAAGCATCACGGCTGAAGCCTGTTCCTACGAAAATCTGGTGTCGGCCCAGTGCGTTGCCGACTCACCTTGGCGCCTATGGACCTGCACTTCGTAGAGGCCTTCAGGCCCGATGTGTTTCGGCACGCTGCGGAAAAGCATCGCGGCTGAAGCCGGCTCCTACGAAATGCAATGGCGATTGCCCCGCCATTCACCCCGTATTCTGAATTCCCGCAGCGATGCCATTGACCGTGGCGATCAACGCATGCAGCAAGTCATCATCCTTGCGATCGGTCGCGCGCCAGCGGGCGAGCAAGTCGACCTGGAGCAGGCTTATCGGATCCACGTACGGATTGCGCAAGCGGATCGACTGGCGCAGGCGCAGATCGTGCGCAAGCAATTCGTCTTCGCCCTTCAGTTCGAGGATGGCTGTGCGCGTACGCTCGAACTCCGCGCTGATTTCCGCGAAGAAGGATTCATGCAGCAGTCCTGCCAGGCGCGAGTAGCGCTCGAAGATGGCGAGGTCGGCCTTTGCGAGGACCATTTCCACATCGTCGACGAGCTGGGCAAAGAATGGCCAGTCCCGGGTCATTTCTACCATCGCCTCGCGACCGAACGACTCGATACCATGGGCAAGCCCACTGCCGACGCCGAACCAGCCAGTCAAGGCAGCACGATTCTGCGACCAGGCGAAAACCCAGGGAATGGCACGCAGGTTTTCCACGCCACCTGCGCCACCCCGTCGCGATGGACGCGAACCGATGCGCAGGCGCTCGATCACATCGATCGGAGTGGCGTTGCGGAAGTATTCGGTGAACTCGTCGTTGTCGTGAATGAAGTCACGATAGCGATTGCGTGCTTCACCAGCGATAGCCGATGCCATCGAGCGCCACTGCACTTCGCGTGGCTCCGGGGGACGCGGGCGCAAGGTGGCGCGCATGACTGCGCCAGTCATCTGTTCGAGATTGCGCAGGGCGATGGCACGAATTCCATACTTGCGATGGATCACTTCGCCCTGCTCGGTAAGCCGCAGGCTGCCCTGCACCGAACCGCGGGGCGCAGCGATCACGGCGCGTTCGGTCTTGCCGCCACCACGGCTGGCCGACCCACCACGACCATGGAAGAAGACAATGCGAATACCCGATTCCCGGGCTAGTCGCGTCAATGCGATCTGGGTTTGCTGCAGGGCCCAGCGCGAAGCAACCAGACCTCCATCCTTGGCGCTGTCGGAATAGCCGAGCATCACCATCTGGCGATTACCACGCGCTTGCAGATGCTTGCGATAAGCCGGATCGGAGAACAACGACTGGACCACGGCTTCGGCCGCATCGAGATCAGCAACGGTCTCGAAGAGAGGAGCGACATCGAGTGGCACGTTGCCCGATTCCCCGACACATCCGGCCACACTTGCCAGCGCTATCACGGCCAGCGCATCGGCCGCGCTGCGACTCATGCTGACGATGTATGGGCCGAATGCCTGTGCGCCATAGCGAGGACGCAGACGTG
Source organism: Dokdonella sp. (assembly GCF_049593775.1). Taxonomy (GTDB): domain Bacteria; phylum Pseudomonadota; class Gammaproteobacteria; order Xanthomonadales; family Rhodanobacteraceae; genus Dokdonella. The sequence continues at coordinate 12,526 of NZ_JBAWHJ010000405.1, forward strand.
CCACGGTCCGAAAGACGGCCATTGTCTTGACCGCAACCTCATTCTCGCTTTCAGCAACTGCGGCCGGGTTTTCGAGCACGCCGTGCAGACGTTCAACGCGATCATCCACCTCTCGCGAAGCCCATTCGGCATCATCAAGAAGCGCGGCGAGCGCGGCGTCATGAATCGCAGAATCCTGGCGCAAATCAAGCGTTGCCAGATGAAAGCCAAAGGTCTCGGCCCGGCGGAACAGGCGTCGTGCGGCAAACCATCCGGCATGCACGCCTCGATTCTGCTGCAGGCTGTCGGTAACGATGCGGATGTCGTGAATGAAGGCATCCAGGTCCGCGTAGCCTTCTTCGGACCCCCGCTCGGTTTCGGCCAGACGTGCGTTGACCAGCTTCAAGTACTGCCGGTAAGGCATGTCATCGTGACGTGCGCGCAGTTTCCTGGCGGCAATCGGCAGTGTCCTGCGGTAGTCCTCGATGCGCGCCAGCAGTTCAGCCGAGCATCCCACGCGCGAGAGCGAATGACTCAGAAGTCGACCGAGCTGGAAAATTTCCCGACGGTAGAGAGCCAGAACCTGCCTGCGTTGGGTGGCCAGGGTGGCGGAGATCGTGTCGGCACCAACACTCGGATTGCCATCCATATCGCCACCCACCCAGTTGCCAAACCGCAGCAGGGTTGGCAAGTCGTTGGCGGCAGGCTCGGAACCGAGTGCGTCGTTGAGCACTTCATAGAACACCGGAACGACGCGATAGAGAACATCGGTGAGATAGAAACCCACATTCTCCAGTTCGTCGCCAACGGTGGGCTTGTCGAGCGCGAATTCGGCAGTTTGCCAGGCTGCGGTCAAGGCCATGCGCATGCGCTCGACGTCGGTACGGCGCTCTACCGGGGTGCGGCTGCGATCAATATCGGCAACCAGCGCACGAACCAGCTCGGCTTCCTTTTCGAGCAGGGCGCGACGCACGGCTTCGGTGGGATGCGCGGTGAATACCGGTTCGATCAGCAGGCTTTCCAGGCAGCCGTGCATTTCCTCATCGCTGACTCCACTTCCGCGCAATTTGCCGATGACATCACGCAAGCCGCCCGGCTGCGGGGCGGCATCGGACATTTCGTATTCCCGACGCCGGCGAATGCGATGCACGCGCTCGGCCACATTGACCGCCTGGAAATAGGTGGAGAATGCACGCACGAGATCAGTGGCGTGAGAAACCTCGACGTCCTTGAGCTCGCTCTCGAGATCGGCCGTGCCAGTGTTCGATTCGCGCCGTGTTATCGCAGCGATGCGGATGCGCTCGACTTTCTCGAGGAACGCATCGCCCAATTGTTCGGCGAGGATTTCTCCAACCAGCGAACCGACGCGATTGACGTCATCGCGCAAGGCCTGGTCGGTTTCAGGAAGATCGCCGGAACGCAGGCTATCTGCGGCGTTTCTGGATGGATTGTTCATCCGCCTAGCGTACATTGTTGCAACGCGGCATATAAGGTGCCGGTCGAAGCCCGATGCGGAGGCTTCAGCCACGATTTCTCTTCAGGCAGGCTCAGGCATGGGATTTCCGTTCGTGGCGAGCCAAGCGTGACCCGCGCTCGCCGAAGGAAACGGCGGTCTCAGCTGGCCAAGGAGACAGGCAATTCGGAAATGTCCTTCGACAAGCCCGGGACGATCGGGTTGGGCACACGGGCTGCCTTTTCGAGAGACTCAGTGCCTGCCCCCTGCCCTCGATCCGGAAACGACAAGCCAGGTGGGAGCGGATGCTCCAAAAGGCAACTGCGTCCGAACAGGGTCACGGGCTTCGATCACCTTCCCTTCGTTACTGCTTCGGCGTTGGTTTTATGCTGACCGCCTCGAAC
>NZ_JBAWHJ010000406.1:0-5041 GCF_049593775.1 Dokdonella sp.
CTGAAGGACTGGCTGTAGAGCTGGCCAAAGCTTGCGCCGGGCAGCGTGTTCGGACTGATCGTCAGTGCCGGGCAGACGTAGGCTGTGTACACCACGTTGTCGATGCCGATGTAGTCGGAATTGCGTCCATTTGACCCGGCAAAGGGCACGAAATAGCGGAACGCCAAACGCCCCGACGTGGGCGCGGTAAGCCCGGAGATGGTGATGGTGAATTGCGTCCATACCTGGGGATACACGCCGACTACAAGATCAGGATTGATCGACAGCAACAACGTCGTGAAGTCGCCCACCCCAAGAACGCCTGGACCTACGTTCGTGCTCGAGCCGTTCGTGCTCATGCGCACTTCGAGACGATCGGGAAAGTCGAACCCCGGCCCAACGGTCGGCTTTCTGGTATAGAACTGGAAGACATCACCATTGCGTAACGTTCTGTTTGGCGTCAAAAGAAAGTTACTGATCGTGCCGTCGTTCATGGCCGAGGTATTCTGGAAATTGGCCGCGATATAGGCATTGTCTGCGCCGTTGTACGCGTTGAATGGACCGGGATTCGGGACGGCGCTCGCGGGATATCCCTGGAACCAGCCGGTTGAACCCGGGGGGTTGCTATTGTTCTGCATGAACCAGTCGTTGCCCGTAAGCAAGGTGATGTTGTCGAAATTTTCCGTGAACGACTGGGCGAAGGCCGATGCGGACGAACACGCTATCAGGATGGAACCGGCGACGCGAAAGAACCCCTCAACGAACGGAAGACGGGATGGGGCGTGTTTCAGAACAACGGATATGATTGACATGATGACGATCCTTCAGTGATGCACAAAATGTGCGACGAATACGGAATGGCAATGACTCCCCGCGATTGCGGGTGTGAGCTGGCTCAGCGCAAGGCAAATTTTCAGGCACGACCTGGAGCATTGGCTTGATGGGCGATGGCAGTCATCCCGAGAAAGTCGGTCGCGCCGTCGTTGTCGAGGTTGTGCACGGGGATCGTGACCGGGCAATTCAGCGCTGCGCAGGAAAACCCGATCGTGTCGCCATTGCCCGCCTGACCGAGGAGGTAACGCAGCGAGCCGCTCGTGCCGGTACCGGTGGGCGAATCCTGCGTGGTATCGACTGTGAAGGTCGTAGCCGCAGCCGTGGATGCCACGAACAGCAAAACCAGCCCGGATTGGATCATGACGGCCAGCCTATTGGGGCGCATTGGCATTTTCATGGGATTCCTTGACGTGGCAGCGGACACCATCAGCCCTGCTGGCTTAAACGACGAGCGGGGCGCGGGACTGCCATCGAATTTCGCTACAGGCGCAAATGAACATTCGATTCCGCAACCCAGGCGGTAGAAAAACCTTGGTCGTGTCTGTAACTTCGGGCATCCTTGTGCTTGAGCTCCCGGTACATGCAGCAACGCGTCGATGCCCCTGGTGTGGATGAACTGGTCGATGGCCTGTATCTGCAGTTGCGCGTCCTTGCGCGCAGCGAGCGTCGTCGCGGCGGTGCACCCGACACCTTGCACACGACCGCTCTGGTCAATGAGTTGTATCTGAAGCTGGCGGACGCCGAGCGCCTGCGCTTCGGCGAAGCCAGACAGTTTTTTTCCTACGCCGCGAAAGCCATGCGCCACATCTTGCTCGATCGCGCGAAGCTGCAAATGCGCCTGAAGCGCGAGGACAGGCGGTTGCGGGTGGCCCTGACCGATCCGGATGTGGAAATGCTCACGATCGATCCGGCGCAGGCGCTCGAACTGGACGCAGCACTGGATACCTTGCTGCTGCAGGATCCACGGGCCGCCGAAGTGGTGGATCTGCATTATTTTGCGGGTCTGGGGCTGGATCAGGTGGCCGCGGTGCTGGGTGTGGCGCCGCGCACGGTGGCGCGCGACTGGCGTTTCGCTTCCGCCTTCCTCAAGGCCCGGCTGACGTGAATGCATCGTCGCCGAGCTTGCGTGCCTGTTTCGATCTGCTGGCCGACATGACGCTCCCACAACGCGAGGCGTGGTTGGCAGCGCACGCCCTCGATGCGAGATTGCGCCAGGAATTGCTCGATATGCTGGCCGCCGATCTTGATGAGGCGCCGCTGTTGGCCGCCTCCGCCGCGATGCTGGCCGAACAGTACACGCCGTCGCACCAAGACGGCGCCGGCTTGATCGGCAGCAGCATCGGGACGTACCAGCTGATCGAAGTGCTGGGCGAAGGCGGCACGTCCGTGGTGTTCCGCGCGGAACGCGCCAGCGGGACGGGCACGCAGACGGTGGCACTCAAGCTACTGCGCACGGGGCTGTTCTCTGCGGCCGGACAACGCCGTTTCCGGCGCGAACAAGGAGTGCTGGCGCAGTTGTCGCATCCGCATATCGCCGGCCTCATCCACGGCGGCGTCACGGACGCGGGCATTCCCTACATTGCGATGGAATTTGTCGATGGCCTGCCGATCACGGAGTACGCCAATGCACGTGCTCTGGGTCTGCGTGCGCGCATAGAGTTGGTGGTCACCGTATGCCGTGCCATCGACAGCGCGCATCGAGCTCTGGTGGTACATCGCGACCTGAAGCCATCCAACGTGATGGTCAACACCAGGGGCGAAATCAAGGTTCTGGATTTCGGTATCGCTCGCCTGCTCGATGACGGCGACCACCACGCCACCCAGACTCACGCGATCTCGCTGACGCCCGGCTATGCGGCGCCGGAGCAATACCTGCCCGGGCCGGTGACCACGGCGACCGATATCTACGCGCTTGGCATCCTGATGGGCGAACTGCTCACCGGACAATTGCTCCCACGCGGGCATACCCGCTTCGATCTTTCGCGCGCCTGTACCGATGCAGCCGCCGCGTTGCCTGTCGGCTTGCCCACCGGGGTTGCCATGTCGCGCCTGCTGCGTGGCGACCTCGATGCGATCTACAACACCGCTCATGCACAGGATCCGGGTCGTCGCTACCTCTCGGCTGCCCTGCTGGCCGATGATCTCGAGCGCTATCTGCACAACCAGCCGGTTACCGCGCGCACGCCTTCGGTCTGGTATCGCCTGCGCAAGAGCATGCAGCGCAATCGCGCTGTTTCGATCGCTGCGATGCTTGCCCTGGTGGCGATCGTGGCGGGTGTGTCGCTCGCGCTTTGGCAGGCCCATGTCGCGCGCGATCAGGCGCAGCGTGCCACCGCGGTGCGCGACTTCCTGATCGAACTGTTCGATGCATCGAAAGCCGGGCAATTGCCAGACCATCGATTGACCCTGGATCAACTCGTGCAGCGTGCCGGCGAGCGCTTGCAGACGCAGACCGGCCTGTCCGTCGCGACGCGCGTGGAGTTGTTGCGTACGCTGGGCGAAGTCAGGATGGTGGGCAGCGACTACATCCAGGCCGGGCAGTTCTACGATCAGGCCTTGGACCTGGCGCTGACGTTTTACGCGCCAGCCGACGCGGCCGTGACCCGGATTCGTCTGCTGCAGGCGGGTCTCCTGATCCATCAATCGCGCTACGCCGATGCCAGCACAGCTTACGCCCCCTTGCTGCCGCAGATGCTCAACGACAGCAGCGCCGTCAGTGTGGATGGATTGCAGAACTACGCCAGTGCGCTCATGTACTCGGCGCGCACCGAGCAGGCACTGGCCATTTCCGCCGAAGCCACGAAACACGCCGCCGCCCTGTATGGGGCAGGTTCCATCGGCGCTGTGCAAGCGAATTTGGTGCGCGGCAATCTACTGGTGGGTTCGGGCCACAAAGCCGAGGGCGCGAAACTGCTGGAATCCGCCCTGCGCATCTGGCGTAACAGCGGATACGCGCCAACCGAGGATTTTCTGCAGGGCCTCACCGATTTGTCGCGTGTACGCCAGGCGCTGGGCGAGACTTCCACGGCGGAATCCTTGCTTCGCGAAACGCTGTCCACCGCCGAACGGATCTACGATGCCCCTCACGAACGCATCGCGTTGGCCTTGCTCAATCTCGGTGACGTGTTGCGCCTGCAGGAGCGCCTGGGCGAGGCCGAACCCTTGCTGATTCGTGCTCTGGCGATGATGCGGACCCTCTACGGTGACGGCCATTTGCGCGTCGCCAATACGCTCAGCAGGCTGGGCAAACTGGAATTGCGCCGACGCGATCTGGCGGCGGCAACGCGGCACATCGACGCCGCGGGGCAATGGTGCGAACGCCCCGACTTGCACGCCACGCGTTCCTGCATCGAGATCCGTGCAACCCAGGCAGAACTCGCGCTCGCAACGGGCGATCTGGCACAGGCAGACGTCCGCAGCGCAAGTGCGCTGGCGATGGCGCAGGAAATCTTTCCGGAAGGTCATAACTGGATGGCCCAGTTGTGGCAGTTTCGCGCAGAGCTGAGCTTGCGTCGCAACGACGCACCAGCGGCTCTGGCTCTGTGCGATAAGGCGCGCGATCTGTTGGCGCGCCTGGACGAGCGGCGCGGCCTCGTTGCCGAGATGGTGCTGGCACGGCGCGCCAGTGCCCTGAACGCGCTGGGCCGCTCTGCCGAAGGGTTGGACGATATCCAGCAGGCACTGGCCATCTGGCAACAATTGGCGCCCGCAGGGGATTTGCATCAGATCGAATTGCTCGATGCACTGGCGTCGATAAACGCGCGTCTAGGTGAGAATGCCGCGGCTCGAGATGCCGCGAGTCACGCGCTCGCGCTGGTTGAGGACCGCAACCATATCGAGCCGGCATTGTTGGCACGGATTGAAGCGCAAGCGAAACAGGACCGCTAACCACGTCGGCGAGAAACGCGCCACCGCCAATCCGCCGACGGATGCCGGTAACCGGGCGCACTCGATTTTGCCAACGGATCGGCTTCGGTACGAACGATCCTCAAGATAGCCCGCACGCGAGATAACAGGTTTCCGTAGCCGCGCCCTCACATTGTTTAACCTTCAATTCTCCGCCTGGATAGAAATCCTCGTAAAACCACGGGCAGGTTTTTTCCAGTTCGCTCTGGATCCGCATCGGGACGCGGTGCCACGCAGGTTCAACGATCGATGAGCGTTGCCCATGCAGGTATTTGTGCCGGTAGTGGCTGTCGCTTTCGTTCGGGCGCACGCAAAGTTGTTC
>NZ_JBAWHJ010000407.1:0-10926 GCF_049593775.1 Dokdonella sp.
GCTTGAACTGGGCTGTGGCGAAGGCCACCAGACGCGTCATCTGGCCCAACTGGCATCGAGGACCTACGGACTGGACGTCAGCGAAAAGGCCGTGGAACGAGCCCGATCACGATTGCCGGAGGCAAAATTCGCGGCGACAGACATATTCGGCCAACCCTGGACTGCAGAGGTCCAGCGCTTCGATCTGGTGACTGCCTGCGAGGTGCTCTACTACATGAGTGACGTCGAACGCACCCTCGCACGCATGTCGGAACTGGGGCGCAATTGCCTGGTCACGATCTTTGCACCGGCTGCGCGGCGCGTCGGCCCGCATCTGGACAGGATTCCAGGCCTGAAGAAAGACTGGATCTGGCACGGCGGGACCGTGTGGCTGGTGTGCTGGTGGCACAATGAGTGATGCCCCGGACCCGTTCGACGGACGCGGCATTCTCTATTTCGGCAACGACTGGCACTCGGAAAACCGGACCAGCAGCCATCATGTCGCGATGCGCCTGGCCAATCGCACACCCCTGCTCTACATCAGCTCGCCGGGTCTCAGGGCGCCAACAGCGAGTGGCCGTGACCTGAGTCGCATGCTGAGGAAACTGCTGGCGACCCTGAGACCGCCCACCCGCATCGAAGGCAACCTGTGGCATTGCACGGTTCCCCAGTTGCCATTCCGGCGAATTGCGGGCGTGGAGCTGCTGAATCGCTGGTTCGGCCGCTGGGCCGTGCGCAGGGCTGCACGCAAGGCCGGCATCCACCGGTGCATTTCCTGGTTCGTCGTACCTCATCCGGGTTTCCTCGCCGGCCGGCTCGGCGAGGACTTCTGCGTTTACTACTGTATCGACGACTACGCCGCGCACCCCGGCGTCGATGCCGAGCTGATCGGCCGTCGTGATGAAGAGCTGAGTCGTCATGCCGACCTGCTATTCGTAGCCCCGCCTGCCCTGGTTGCGGCTAAGCAGGCGCTCAATCCGAATACCGTGTTCTCGCCGCATGGCGTCGATCTGGATCTTTTCGCCAGGGCAGCCGACCCGGCCACTGCCGTTGCCGCGGGGGCCGAAGGTCTGCAGCATCCCGTAATCGGCTACTTCGGCTCACTGCACGAGTGGATCGACTTCGAGTTGATCGCCTGGCTGGCGCGCCAGCGCCCGCAGTGGTCATTTCTGATGGTCGGCCACGCTGCAGTCGATACCGCCGCGCTGGACGAGGTGTCCAACGTGCATCTGATGGGCGCACAGCCTTATCGCGACCTGCCCAATTGGGCCAGGGCCTTTGATGCGGCGATCATCCCGTATCGGCTCAACCGGCAGGTCGCCAACGCCAACCCGCTCAAGCTGCGAGAATACCTGGCAACAGGGAAACCGGTGGTCAGCGTGCGCAATGCCGAGATCGAGAAATTCTCGGACGTGGTGCGCATTGCCGACGACCGCGAGTCCTTCCTGGCCGCGCTGGACCTTGCCGTGCTTGACCAGTCGGCGGATGCCTGTGCGAAACGCATGGCCGCGGTGGCCGACCAATCCTGGGATCGACGTGTCGATGAGGTAGTGGCCCGTGTGGCACAGGGTCTTGCACGCCAATCACTACAACCCGCATCCCGATAAACCCGAGGCTTGTTCCATGAGTGCAGTAAACCCCGCAAAGTTGCGTGTCGCGATTGTCGGCGCCGGTTATGTCGCCAACCATCATCTGGCCGCATTGAAGCGACTGGATTTCGTCGAACTGGTGGGCATCTGCGACACCCAGCGTGAGGCGGCAGAGGCGCTGGCTGCACGCTACGACATTGGCCTGGTCGCCACGAGATTCGAAGAACTCGCGGCAGCACGCCCGCAGATCATGCATGTCCTGACACCGCCGGCATCGCACGCGGCACTCGCCATCAAGGCGCTGGACATGGGCTGCGGCGTACTGGTCGAAAAGCCGATGGCCGACACTGTCGCCGAATGCGAAGCCATGATCGAAAAGGCCCAGGCCAGGGGACTGATTCTCGGCGTCAATCACTCCGACCTGCTCGATCCGGTGGTCATGAAAGCGCTGCAAGCCGTACGTGCCGGCCGCATCGGCGAGATCGTTTCAGTCGACATCCTGCGCAGTTCGGAATACCCGGCTTATGCCGGCGGCCCCCTGCCGGCCCAGCTTGCGCAAGGGTCCTACCCATTCCGCGACCTCGGTGTCCATGGGCTTTACACGCTTGAGGCATTCCTGGGCCCGTTGTCGGGTTTGCGCGTCGATTTCCAGGCCAGCGAACGCGATCCCAATCTGCGTTTCGACGAATGGCAGGCGACGGCGACCAGCGGCAATGCCATCGGACGCATGTTGTTGTCGTGGAATTCGCGACCAATGGAAAGTCGCGTGGTCGTGCGCGGCACCCGGGGCAGTATCGAGATCGATCGCTTCCTGCAGATCATTCGCATACATCGCGTACTGCCAGGCCCCAAGTTCATCGGCATTGTCCTCAATACGATGCTCAGTGCGATGGCCGACTGTTTTCGCGTGCCATGGAACGTCCTGCGTTTCGCTACCGGTATGCTCAAGCCTTCGCCCGGCATCCAGAAGGGAGCCGCCGATTTCGCGATTGCCGCACGCGACAACGGCAAGCCGCCATTCGACGGCGCTGCCGCCCTGCGCGTGATCTCGCTGCTGGAACCCGCGTGCGTCGAGCCCGATCGCCTGCGCCATGAAGAAATCGAGAAGCGCTACGCGAAACTGGCGCCGGTCGATGCACTGGTCACCGGCGGTGCAGGCTTTCTGGGGCGGGCTCTGGTCAAGGCCCTGCGCAAGCGCGGCCAGAGCGTTCGCGTCCTGCTGCGCAAGCCGGTCGAGGCCTACAGCAGTGATCCGGGCATCCAGGTCGTCATCGGCAACCTGGGCGATCCGCGCAGTGTTGACCATGCGGTTGCGGGTGCAGGAATCGTCTATCACGTCGGCGCTGCCATGCGCGGCAGTCCGCGCGACTTCGAAGCCGGCACGGTCTGGGGCACGCGCAATGTGGTCGATGCCTGCAAGAAGCACGGCAGCCAGCGCCTGGTCTACGTCAGTTCGATGAGCGTGTTCGATCACGTTGGTCGTGATCCCGACGTCGCCATGACCGAAGCATCTGCCTACGAGCCACACCCGGAGTGGCGTGGCGCCTATACGCAGACCAAGCTGACCGCCGAGCAGATGGTTCTCGATGCAGTTCGCAACGACGCATTGCCTGCTGTCATTATCCGGCCCGGCCAGATTTTCGGCCCCGGCGCGGAGAAGGCTACCCCAAATGCAGTAGTCGGGTTGGCCGGACGCTGGGTCGCCGTTGGCGAGGGCAGCATGACCCTGCCACTGGTCTATGTCGACGATGTCATCGACGCGCTGTTGCTCGCAGCCGAAGCTCCTGATGCGACTGGCAAGCTGTTCAATGTCGTAGATCCGGCATTGATCACGCAACAGGAATACCTAGACCAGGCCAAACGAAAACTTGGCAATGAACTGCGCGTCGTGCGCGTTCCAACCTGGCTGTTCATGACCCTCGCATTCGGCGTCGAGATGCTCGGCAAACTGTTGCGCCGCGACGTGCCACTGACACGCTATCGGGTACGTTCGCTGCGGCCACTTGCCAACTTCGATCTCAGCGCGGCCCGCGATGGGCTTGGCTGGCAGCCGCGCATTGGTGCACGACGCGGACTTGACCGCACCTATGGTTCGGCGGATTGAGCAGGAGGCTCGCCGGCGGCAAGCGCAAGCGCTGCTTCGTGACGCCGGCGTGTCGAGCGCCGGATCGCGCGCATGGCCGGGCGCTCGACCAGAAACGTCAGCAACACTGCAAGCAGGGTGACCAGTAGCGCGGCAGCCACGGCCGCCAGGCTGGCCGGAACGCCGATCATTTCCAGGCGCCAGATCAGGCTGAATCCTATTGCCTGATGCAACAGGTACAGCGAGTAGGAGATGGTCCCGAGGAACGCGAAAGGCGCCCAGCGCAAGCCGCCGAGAAAGCCAGCCGCGAACAAGGCGAAAATTGCCGTGGTAATCACGGCCACCTCGAAATAGACAGGCTGGAACGCGATTCCTGTCGCCAGCAAACCCAATCCGATCAAGCCGATGTCTCCGCGGCGATCCTGTGGACGCGTGCGAATCCGGTAAAACAGGATGCCCAGGGCAAAGTACGGTATGTGTCGAACGATCAGCAGCTCGTGCACCGTATAGGAGAGCCTGACATCGTTTTTCTCCGCAATGCCGAAGACGACAGCCAGCGCAAACCAGGCGACGATGATCCAGCGAATCCGGTGGAGCTGACCGAGCATGAACCAGAGCAGCATCTGCAAATAGAAGAACAGTTCAACCTGCAAGGTCCAGTACGAGCCATCGAGGTGTTCGGCGCCGAGAATCTGCTGGATCATCGTGAAATCGATGGCGACATCGCGCCAGGGAAGCCGCTGCGACGGCATGCCGATCGTGTAGACGACTGCCGCGCTGACGAGGATGGCAGCCCAGTACGCCGGAAACAGGCGTGAGAATCGCGATACCACGAAATCCATCGCCGAACGGGTATGTTCAAGCGACATGAAAATGACGAAACCACTGATCATGAAGAACAGGTGGACGCCATAGTTGCCGAAGGAGAACGAAACCGGCGCGGAGCCAAGGTGCCCGAACTCCCTTCCATACTGGGTCGTGTAGTGAAACGCGACGACGGCCAATGCCGCCAGGCCACGCAGTGCATCAAGTTCAACGATGCGCGTTGCCGTCGATTTCCTTGTTTGCACGCTGGCCGCTCCGGTGCCCGCGCTTGCGGGCTCGGCAATCATACGCTTGCCTGGCCGCCGGCCATTCGGCATCCAGCCGGACCGCAAATCCACCCAGAGTCCAGGCCCGGGCATTGACCCGATACAATCGGGCCTTTCGGGAACCAATGGACCGCATGCGCATCCTGGTCGCAACCTCGCAGTTTCCCGTCGCCGGTGAGCCAACCCGCGGGCGACCGATTCACCAGACGGTGACTGCCCTCGGCCGACTTGCCGAAGTGCGCGTCATCAGTCCGGTTGCACGTTACCCGCACTGGGCCAGGCCGAAAAGCTACATTTTTCGCACACCGGATCCCGCTGAGCCGGTGACATCCTGCGATGTCGTCTATGTGACCTACCCGGCCTTGCCCCTGCTGACGCGGCCGCTGAACGGCTGGCTGTGTGGGCGTGCACTGCGCGCGGAAGCCGCCGCATTCAAACCCGATGTGGTTCTTTCCTACTGGTTGTATCCGGACGCTCATGGCGCCTTGCGTGTCGCGCGTGAACTCGGCGTCCCGCTGGTGGCGGGCGCTCGCGGCTCGGATATCCGCGTTCGCGATGCGATCAGCCGGCACCTCACGCGCCCGGTCGTACGCAATGCCGATCGCCTGCTTGTCGTGAGCGCAGACCTCGGCCGACTCGCCGTCAGCGACTACGGTGCCAGGGCCGATGCCGTGCGCGTCATCGCCAACGGCTGCGATGCCGAAATCTTCCATCGTCGTGACCGAAGCGAGGCAAGAACGCGCTGCAAAGTCGCAGCCGAGGCAGAACTGATTCTCTACGTGGGCCGCCTGGTCGCGGAAAAGGGCCTGCGTGAGCTGGTTGAAGCGCTGCGCAGTCTGCGCAGCTCGCACCCGCATGCCGAGCTGGTGCTGGTCGGAGACGGCCCGATGCGCGAAGAACTCGCCGCGCTGGCGCACGATCCGGCAAATTGCATGCGTCTGGTCGGTGCGCTGCCAGCCAGCGAAGTGGCTTGCTGGATGGCCGCCTGCAATCTGCTCGCACTGCCGAGCTATTCCGAAGGGCATCCGAACGTTCTGGTCGAAGCTCTGGCCTGCGGCCGGCCTGTCGTTTCGACGCCAGTCGGCGGAGTACCCGAGGTCGTGGACGAAAGTTGTGCGATGCTCGTACCTCCACGCGACGCGCCTGCACTGGCTGCGGCTCTTGCCGCCGTGCTGGAACGCGACTGGGACGAAGTAGCGTTGTCGCAACGTTTCTCGCGCAGTTGGGCAGATGTCGCTACCGATACGTTCGCGGCCTGCGCCGAAGCCGTGGCCATCCATCGAAGCAATCCAGGGGAGTAAGCCGGACCGTGTGTGGAATAGCAGGATTCAGCGGTGCAGGCGCCCAGTCTCTCGATACACAGGGCGTGCTCGAACGCATGATCCATACCCTGCATCATCGCGGGCCCGACGGGTACGGCTATCACGTCGATGCCGGCATCGGGCTGGCCCATGCGCGTCTTTCGATCATCGATCTGGTCTCCGGCGACCAGCCGATCCACAACGAGCGCGGTGATGTCTGGACCGTTTTCAACGGCGAGATCTTCAACTACGTCGAACTGCGCGCCGATCTGATCGCCCAGGGGCACCACTTTTATACACAGTCCGATACCGAGGTGATCGTCCATCTCTATGATCACTACGGCGATCGTTTCGTTGAGCACCTGAACGGACAATTCGCCATTGCGCTGTGGGATGCGCGCAAGCGCCGGCTCGTGCTGGCGCGGGATCGCGCCGGGATCCGACCGTTGTTCCATACACGTGCCCGCGGCCGGATCTGGTTTGCATCCGAGATCAAGGCCCTGCTTGCAGTGCTGCCCGAGCGCGCCAGCCTGCATCCGAATGGCCTGGTCGAGGCCCTGACCTACTGGGCTCCTGCCGATCCGGAGACCCTGTTCGAAGGCGTGCACAGCCTGCCGCCCGGACATCTGCTGGCGATCGAGGAGGATGGCCGCGAGACCCTGACCCAATACTGGGACTGGACGTTTCCGGAGATCGGTACGCCGCCGGCATTCACATCCGTGGAACAGGCCGCCGATGAATTGCGCAGCCTGCTGGTCGACGCCGTGCGCCTGCAACTGCGCGCGGATGTTCCGGTCGGCGCCTACCTGAGCGGCGGCCTCGACTCCTCGGGCATTGTCGCGATGATTCGCGGATTCACACAGACGCCGGTGCGAACGTTTTCGGTCGCGTTCGAGGATGCCGAGTTCGACGAAAGTGAGCACCAGCAGGCGATGGTGCGCCATCTCGGCACCGACCATACGACCTTGCGCTGCACGCGCGAACAGATCGGCGAAGCATTTCCTCGACTGATTCGGCACGCCGAAGTCCCGGTGCTGCGCACCGCACCGGTACCGATGATGCTGCTTTCGCAACGCGTCCGCGAAGAGGGTTTCAAGGTGGTCCTGACCGGTGAAGGCGCCGACGAAGTCTTCGGCGGCTACGACATCTTCAAGGAAGCCAAGGTACGCCGGTTCTGGGCCCGCCAGCCGAACTCGACCATGCGCCCCAAGCTGCTCGGCAGGCTGTATGGCTATCTTGAGAATTCGCCGGTGAGCAATCCGGCGTTTGCGCAATCCTTCTTCGGCCAGGGTCTGGAGCACATCGATCGTCCCATTTTTGCCCACGTGCCACGCTGGACGACCTCGCAGCGCGCCCTCAATTTCCTGTCCGCGGAGATGCGCGCGAGCACTGGCGATCGCAATGCGCTGGACTGGTACGAGCAGCGCCTGCCACCCGAAATCAACCGCTGGACACCGCTGGCCCGCGACCAGTACGTCGAAGCCAAATCGCTGCTGGCCGGCTATCTGCTGGCGGCGCAAGGTGATCGCGTCGCCTCGGCGAATTCGGTCGAGGGCCGGGTACCGTTCCTCGATCACCGCGTCATCGAATTCGGCAACCGCTTGCCAGCGAACTACAAGATCCGTGGCCTGACCGAAAAATACCTGTTGCGCCGCGCACTTGCCGATCTGCTGCCGATCGATATCGTTACCCGTACCAAGCAGCCGTATCGCGCACCCGATAGCCAGAGCTTTTTCATCAACGGCAAGGCTCCGGATTACGTGGCGGATTTGCTCAGCACCGAGCGCATTCGCAAGTCGGGCTACTTCGATGCCGTGCGCGTTGGCCGGCTGCTCGACAAGTGCCGCGCCGGCAAGGCGACCGGCTTTGCCGACAACCAGGCCTTCGTCGGCATTCTCTCGACCATGCTGCTTGATGAGACTTTCATGCGCGGTTCGACGGGCGGCTAGGGCTACAAGCTCCTGCAAGATTTTCGTGGAGCTTCGCGGCTGAAGCCGCTTCCTACGACAGTTACATCACGGGCGCGGACATCGATCACTTTCCTGCTTTGCCGCTTCGTTATTGGCTTGAGCAGCCATTCGGCTGTTGAAAGCAGCCATGATGCTTCTGCTCGCGGTGTCGAACGAGAAGCATCGCGGCTGAAGCCGCTTCCTCCGACAGTCACATCACGGGCGCGGACTTCAATCACTTTCCTGCTTTGCCGCTTCGTTGTTGGCTTGACCAGCCATTCGGCTGTTGAAAGCAGCCAGATGCTCTTCTACGGGTTTACCGGCAGCGTTGCGCATGGACGTGGATTCGCCTATTCGGCCATCAACTCGATGCGCAGCAGTTTCCCACTGCTCGCGTCCGTCAGCGCATAGAGCATGCCGTCCGGACCGACACGCACATCCCGGATGCGTTCGCCGCGATCCTTCAGCAGCCGTTCCTCGTGGACGATACGGTCGCCATCCAGCTCCAGCCGGATCAGGCTAGTACCAGCCAGCGCACCGAGGAAGAGATTGCCCTTCCAGCTCGGCAATTGATCGGAATCATAAAAGGCCAGGCCGCTGATCGCCGGGGATACCTTCCAGTAGTGATGAGGCTGCTCCATGCCCTCGGCTTCAGTGCCGACCGCCTCGGGGATCGGCTTGTCGTTGTAGTTGATGCCGTAGGTGATGATCGGCCAGCCGTAGTTCTTGCCCGGCAGCGGGATATTGATCTCGTCGCCACCCTGCGGGCCATGCTCGGTCGTCCATAGCTGGCGTGTCCACGGATTGAGGGCTGCACCCTGCATGTTGCGATGGCCGTAGGACCAGATTTCAGGCCGTACGTCGTCGCGGCCGACAAAGGGATTGTCCTCGGGAACACTGCCATCGAGATTGAGCCGGACCAGCTTGCCCTGCAGTTTGTCGAGATCCTGGGCCGTGGGTCGCTTGTTGTTCTCGCCCTGGGTCACGAACAGGTGGCCGCTATCGTCGAAGACCAGGCGCGAACCGACATGAGTCCCGCTGGACAGTTTGGGCTCCTGCTCATAGATCACCTTGCCATCGTGCAATGCCTGACCTTCCAGCCTGGCGCGGAAGACCGCCGTGCCAGCCAGATTGCCGCGCATGTTGGGCTTGGCGAACGAGAGGTAGATCAGGCCACTGCTGGCGAAATCCGGGGCGACGGCGACATCGAGCAGGCCCGACTGACCATCGACGAAAATGGTCGGCAATCCCGAGACTTCCGCGATGAACTCGCCGTTCGCACCGAGCAGGAGAAGGCGTCCGGGGCGCTCGGTAACCAGCATCCGTCCATCGGGCAGGAACGCCAGAGCCCATGGGTGCTCCAGTCCCCTGGCAACCTCGACGATGCGGATTTCTCCACGTTCGCTGGATTCGGTTTGCGCCGTTCCGTCGCCCGCTGAAACGGCTTGAGGTCTGGCTGGCGCATCGGGATGCATCGTGCAGGCCGTAATGACCAGCAGGACAACTGCCATGGCTACGCTGGTTCGCATGTCCGCACCTTCTTGTCGCAAAGTCTGGACACAAACCATAGCCAATTCGCCCAATTGCTGCACCCGCTTGTATTTGTGTGGCCTGGAATTGGCCCGAATCGACCCCGCCGGGAAGCCAAGCGCCCTCGCTTTGGTGCACAATTGGCGATTACGGCCTGACGGATGGGGCGATTGTCGTCGCGGTATTCCGTGAATACGGATTGCGGCAACCCGCATCACCCACCGCAAGCGCGCAGCAGAGCCGAACCGGATACCGGGCAATCGCTTGCCGGTTCCGAACGGCCACGAACCCGGGGTGAAACCAGATCTATGGATCATAAAAAGCAGATCAAGCATTTCGTGCTCGAGAACTACCTTTTCACGGATGATGAAAGTGCGCTCGCCGATGGCGACTCGCTGATCCGGAATGGCACGATCGATTCGACCGGCATGCTCGAGTTGATCGGGCATCTCGAAGAAACCTACTCGATCAAGGTCGAAAATGCCGAAATGATTCCGGCCAATTTGGACTCCATCGACACGATCGGGGCTTTCGTCGCGAACAAGCTGTCTGCGTAGAGCGTCCGCATGGTCTCGCTCATCTCACGCGTCGAACGGGTAGCACTCAGCGAGCCGGATCGACGCGCGGTGACCTGCGGCGAACAGCGCATCGACTACGGAACACTGTGGGCGCAGGCCAGGGCGTTCGCGGCATTCCTGCAGGCATCCGGCATTGCTGCCGGAGACCGCGTTGCCCTGATCCTGCCCAATGGCATCGAGGCAATTGTCGCCTGCTACGGAAGCTGGCTCGCCGGTGCGGTGATCGTTCCACTCAACGCACAGGCTCGCTCACGCGATTTCGGCCCATGGTTGCGTCACAGCGAGGCGCGATGTGTCGTCCATGAGGGCGGACACGAAGATGCAAAAGTGGCAATCGATGCCATCGAAACACCGTTGCTGCGCATCATCACCGGCTCACTCGACGTCGATGGCAGCAGCGTCGCCTGGCAGTCCGTGGTCGCAGCCAAGTCAACGCACATTGCAGCGCAGCGCGAGCCCGCCGAACTGGCGATGATTCTCTACACATCGGGCACGACCGGCGCGCCCAAGGGCGTGATGCTGAGCCATGCCAATCTCGCCGCGAATGTCGATTCGATCATCACCTATCTGGATCTCGGCAAGGACGACAGTATCGTTTCGGTGTTGCCGTTCTACTATTCCTATGGTGCTTCAGTCCTGCACACGCATCTTGCAGTCGGCGCCTACCTGGTCATAGAACCAAACCTGGTCTTCCCCCACCTCATGGTCGAAACCATGGCGCGCGAACGCGTCAGCGGCTTTTCAGGCGTGCCGTCGACCTTCCTGCTCCTGCTGAACCGGGTGTCATTGGCCGACTACGACCTGTCATCCCTGCGCTATGTGACCC
>NZ_JBAWHJ010000408.1:0-2112 GCF_049593775.1 Dokdonella sp.
GTCCTCGACAACCAGCACATGCCGAGAGGTGGTGTCACCGACGTTTCCGGGGTCGGGGGGCGAGTCCTGCCGATCCGTCCGACTCGATGTCGGCGCCCCCGAATCGCTCGCTGTTGCCGCTTGCAACGGCAGGCGAATACGAAAGCAACTGCCCTTGCCCGGCGCGCTGTCGACGACAATGGTTCCACCCATCAGCTCTACCAGCTCGCGGCAGATCGACAAACCCAAGCCGCTGCTGCCACGACTGTGGGCGGCATCGCCGGATTGTTCGAAGCGGCCAAACAGGCGACTGCGCATATCCGCATTCATGCCTGGCCCGGTGTCTGAAACGCTGAACTCGACCCTGTTTCCGTCGATGTTTCCGACGCCCAGTTCGATCCGGCCGCGCTCGGTAAACTTGATCGCATTGTTGACCAGATTCAGCAGCACCTGCTTGATCCGCAGCGCGTCACCGACGACCGCGTCCGGCACGCCATCGCCGACCTTCAGGTCGATCACCAGACTCTTTTTTTAAGCCAGAGGAAGTTCCAGCGCACGGACTTCGCGCACCACCTCGACCGGATCCAGCACCTTTCTGACAAGCTCCAGTTTGCCTGCCTCGATTCGGGCCAGGTCGAGGCTGTCATTGACCAGTCGCAACAGCAGGTCGCCGGAGCGGCTGATCGCTTCGGCGTATCCGCGCTGCTTGTCATTCAGTGGGGTGCCTCGCAGCAGTTCGGCCATGCCCAGCACGCCGGTCATCGGCGTGCGGATCTCATGGCTCATGGTAGCCAGAAACGTCGACTTTGAATTGGCCAGTTGCTCGGCATTGCGCCGCTGCTCCTCGGTCAATGCCATTGAATGAAGCCGGTCGAGGCGGTGTCGCCAGGCGCGCATGCCGGCAACAACAGCCAGGCCGAGCAGAATCACGTAGGTGATCCATGCACCCGGTCGCAACCACGGCGCAGCAGCCACGTGGACCGGAACGGCAATCGCCGATTCGCTCCAGACACCATCGGCATTGGCGGCGCGAATCTGCAGCTGATAGTCACCGGCCGGCAATTGCGAAAACACCCGTTCTCCGCGCGCCCCGGTATCCAGCCAGTCATCATCGAATCCTTCAAGGCGGAACTGATAGCGATTGCCGGCAGGATTGAGAAATGACAGCGCACGTGCCTTTACAGTCAACTCTCGATCGGAATGCCCGAGCTCGAGCGGTGCGTTCGCATCCAGGGTCATGACTTCGCCATCACGACGAACCGACAACCCGGCCAGCTTGAGCAATGGCGCAGGCGAGTCGAGCGAAATGGCCAGCGGATCGAAGCCGATCAGTCCGGCGCGTGAATTGACGTAGACGCTGCCGTCCGGAGCGCGCGCAAAGTGTCCGACCAGCTCGGCACTGGGCAAGCCATCACGTTCACTGAAGCGGCGAACGCCTTGAAGGTCGGCATCGATACGCCAGAGGCCGCGCTGACTGGCCACCCAGACGCTGGCGTCCGCAGCCACGTGCAGATCACTCACCTGCATGGCGGGCCAGCCTTCGGCGCTGGCGATAGTCACCGCAGCCGAGAGATTCCCGTGGTGCAGGTCGTAGCGTTCCAGTGCACCGAGTCGATGCAGCCAGAGCGCATCCTTGCCGGCAAACGTCATCGCGTGTATCGCCTCGTTCGGAGCGCCTGACACACGCTCGAACTGATCGGCTGCGACGTTGTATCGCTCAATGCCGGTGCTGGTCGCGACCCAGGGGATTCCATCCGGGTCGAGCACCAGGTTGCTGATGTCGGCGTCGCCCAGGGTTCCGGTAGCTGGCGAATAGCTGTGAACGATCAAGGTGTCGGGGTCGATTCGCGCCACCCCACCGCCACGCAGGCTGGCCCATAGCATCGAATCCGGACCGAGCACCATCCGGTTCGCATAACCACGAGGCAATGCGGCAGAAGAATCCGACTCGACCAGAAGCTCGATCACGCCACTGCCGTCCAGAGCGTAGCGGCGAATTCCGCGCTGATGACCAACCCAGAGGAATTCGCCAACCTGCAGGACAGACCGCACCGCACTGCCTTGGACATTCAATCGCGATCCATGGCGAATGACTTGTCCGGACCTTGCATCGATATGATCAACGCCGTCACG
>NZ_JBAWHJ010000409.1:0-8638 GCF_049593775.1 Dokdonella sp.
GACCACAGCACGGGCTTGCCGATCTCGAACCAGCCTGATCTTGACTGGACATCCAGAACCAGTGACTGCCCTTGATCCTGAGCCATCATGGGAGCGTTCGCAGCAGGGATTGCCGAGCAGAGTCCAGCCAGGAATTTCAGACTTGATCCCGCATCGTGCAAAATGGCTCCGCATTCTCAGTCATGGTTCGTCAGTGCGGTCGGTCAAACCGCCAGGAGAAGTAGATGAAGTTCAATTCGCCCGGTTTTGCTGGAGCCTCCTGGCATCTGGCCAGACACGCCTTCTTCATGCTTTTGCTGGCATCGATCTCCGCGCATGCGGCACCCAAGACAGATATCGTCATCCTCAAGAACGGCGACCGCCTGACCGGCGAAATCAAGAAGCTGGAATACGGCGTGCTGACGCTGAGCACCGATTCGATAGGTACGGTCAGCATCGAGTGGCCATCGGTGGAAAGCGTTCAGACCAACCAGTTGCTGGAAGTCGAACAGACCGACGGTGCGCGCATGTACGGCCATGCCCCCGCTGCAGGGAGCCCGGGGAAACTGGATCTTGAAGAACCAGACGCCAGCGGCGATATGGAAGAGATTGCACTGGACTCGGTTGTCCACATCGTGCCGATTTCACAGGGCAGCTGGCTCGATCGGGTCGATGCAAATGTCAGTCTCGGCGTGAGCGCGTCTTCCGCGAACCAGGATCGCCAATACTCCGTGTCAGCGAACATCACATACCGAGAGCCGACACGGTACTGGAGCATCGACTACGACGGTTCGCGCACCAAGTCGACCAACAACGATGCATCTGCCAGCAACTACATCAACGCTCAGATCCGCTGGTTGCGGGCCAACCGCTGGTACTGGGCAGCGACAGGCAGCGTTACGACCAACGAACAGATTGATCTCAACTTGCGCACACTCGCCGGCGGCGGACTTGGCCGCTACTTGCTGCGCAGTGAGCATCAGGAACTGGTGGCGCTGGCCGGAATAGCAGGCAACCGGGAAAACTACACGGATGGCATCAACCAGGTGAGCACCGAAGCCGTGTTGCAAGTGGGCTACCAGTATTTCAGCTTCAATGATCCGAACCTTGAACTCTCGACCGGACTGATCCTCTATCCGAGCCTGACCATCGGGGGCCGCCTGCGCAGCCAGTTCGAAATCACCGGTAGCTACGAGATCGTCAAGGACCTCTACTATCAGCTTTCATACACGCGAAGCCATGACAGCAAACCACCGCAATCGGGCCTCGAGAAAACCGACTGGTCACTGACCAGTTCGTTCGGCTACAAGTTCTGACAGCGATCGAACAACCATCGCTCTGGGCAAGATGGATTGCCGCCTTCCGCCTGGCTATCATGAGCCTTGATCAGAACGCTTCTCCAATCGAGAAGTACAAGCCGCTGGAATCTTTGCCGACGGCATAGTCCACTCTGACATTGACGTTGAACTTGGTCGACGCCTTGAAACGCAGGCCGGTGCCGCCGGACGGCAACAGATCATCCGATTTGAATTCGCCGAATGACGGTGCAACTGCACCGACGCCAGCAAAGAAGACGACACCCCACCGCCGGGAAAATTCCCAACGGTATTCGGCTTGCGCGGCATACATGCTGTAGTCGCGATACTGGCCTGTCTCGTAGCCACGCAAGTCGCTGTTCGAACCGAACAGGCACAAGTCGAAGAACGGCGCATCAGATCCTGCCTGGCACACGGAGGCGCGCAGGGCCAGTACTGCGTTTTCTCCTACGCGCCCGTAGTGATTGATGGCTGCATCCAGCTTCGCGTAGTTGAGGTCCGAACCCCAACTATCCAGGTTCCACTGCGAAGTAGCGGTGACATAGAAGCCTCGGGTCGGGTAGGTTTCCGAATCGCGCGTGTCGAACTCGTACAGGAGGCCGGGACCGGCGAGACTGACGTCCAGTTCCAGGTCTGGAATCTCCAGGTCGGGGAACGGCGGCAACGATAGCGGCACCCGCGTCTTGACACCAACGGCGCGCAGGCGAATACCGAGATAGTTGGCCGGCGCGATTCTCCTGAGCAGGTCGACTTTCGCGAACGTCGGCGTCTGGTTGATTCCAATGGAGACATCCCGGCCGGCTGCCGCTTCTCCAACGCCATAGAAATTGAGTTCAAGATCGGCCCGACCGACTGCTGCAGTCGCGCGGTATTTGTCACCACCCAGATAAGCCTTTTGAAACAGACCAGCGCCACGACTTCCGTTGTCGGACCAAAGTGCGCCACCACCTGTCATCCATGGACGCGCGCTGCCCTCGGGTTGATAGAACGCGACAGCGGCCAGGACAAGGCCGCTCCCCAGGGCCGGATTGACCATCGGGATGGGCAAGACCACGAAACTGTGGCCACTCTCCTGATTGCTCGTGCCGAGATCTTCGGCTTCTGCCTGACCGGGACCCTTGTCCAGATGCATTTCCTGCGCACTGGCAACACTGGTCGCGAAAACAGTCGCCAACAGGAAGCTGGACAGCCGGGATGGGCACGCCAGCAGACTGGAGTTTCTTGATGGTTGCATCATGACAATGGCTTGAGATTCCGGATTGAAATCCAGTCAGCCTAACGCATCTGCCCGTATACGAAGCAAGCTGCCACTGTCGTGCGCACGACACCTTGCCCGGTAAAACTCATGCGTGAATCTGAATCGAACCTCGCTGCGAACCATCTCGCGGCCTGGAATATCATGGCGGCGCAGAGGCGCGAGCGCTCATGTCGGTCAGAAAACTGTACACGTCGTCGATTTCCTGATCGGTGAAATAGGCAAAGCGACCCCTGGCAACACCACTCATCATCCTGAGCTCGCGATCACCCAATGCTTTCCCGGTTCGCATCAAGTGCAGGAAGGCAGCCTTGTCGTAGGCCATGATGATGAGCAGATCTGGCGCCGTGTCCTCATCCCACGGCGAGTCTGCGCGAAGCCCGAATCCATGGCACTCGTTGCAAGTCGTCATCGCGATGTATTCACCGCGCGCGATAGCCGGATTTGAATCGCCGGATCGGTGCAGCGGCGGCACCAGATCCAGATAGGCCGGGATGGCTGCGTCCAGACCCCTGGCCATTTCCAGCCTGACCTCCCATGGCAGTGCTGCCTTCGGCAGTTGCCTGTCGACGACGGGCACCGTAGCCAGATAGGCATACATCGCAGCCACGTCTTCATCGAGCATGCGAACGAAGTTGTAGGACGGCATGGAATACAGCGCCTTGCCATCGCGCCCGATGCCATGCCTCAAGGCAGCCTCGAACGTTGCTGCTGTCTCGGTCCTTGCGTACACAGCAAGATCTGGCGCTACTGCATGCCCCCACATCTGCTGACCACCCAGATCATCACCGTGACAGCCCCTGCATCCACGCGTTCGCACCAGATGATCACCGCGCGCAATCGTCGAGGGGCTCGAATCAACAGGGAAAACAAAGGCTGCTGGACGTTCGAACGAGCCAAGGTGCCGCTCGCTGGCCAGGTAGACCCAGCTGACCAGACCCAAGGCAGCGACGCCGAATACCGCAGCAATCCTGATCAACCATCGCATGGCACGCACTCCAGGGAGCAGGTTACGTTCCCCGACCGGACCAGGACCAGATGCCCCACCCGGTCGCGTACAAATCAGCGGTTCGGCCAGCCCACGGTCACATCAAAAGTGGCTGCGCAATTCATGTCGGTATCGTTGTATGGCACCTCATGGGCCTCGCTGGTCAGTTTGCCGGCGATGCGCGTAGGCGTATTGATCTGCAGGATCACCTTGCCGTTGCCGCCGTCGAGCCCGGTAAGGACTCCATCTTTCGCCAGATACATGAGGTTGTCGATCATCGTCATCTCGTAGTCTCCGCCGACATGCCGCATTTGGATCCAGCCATCTGCGGTCGCGGAATGCTGCTTCTCGACCACGGTTCCGCGCGGACTGCCATGGGATCCTTCACCTGGCGGGCCCGCACACTCGATGCAAGCAGCCAGCGCCTTGCGGTCCAGCGGATTGGCAGTCAGGTAGATTTTCGTGGTCACGGCTCCACCTGCGTCTCGCGCATCGACAAAAGCAATGCCATCGCTGAACGCAATTCGCTTGCCATCCCTTTCACAGAAGCCCTGGATCGTGTCTGCGCGGACTGGCATGGCAAGTACGAGTAAAGCCATCAAGGTCAGGATTCGCATTTCGTCACCCTCAAGTTGCCTGAGCAAATTCCTTCCGGCAGCGCAAACAGCCTGCCTCAAGGAAACAGAACGCAAATGCCTGCCCTGAGGGGCCACATGCGGGGACGGTGGTCCTGCCTTCGTGCCCGACTGGAAGTGAGGCCGACCGGACCCGGGTCGCCATGGTCTGGATTGCCAGTTGCGCCGGCCCGTTACCGACCTCATCGCGCGCGCAGCCGGAGCACGGAGCGTCATTGGCAGCATGGAACCCGAGCTCCTTCCGCGCATGCCCGGCTACACCATGTGCCGCAGTATGGTTGGTGACATGACACAGGACATCGCCACGCTGGAGAGCGGTTCCACCACACAGCAGTGATCGCCCGAATCGGGAACAGTGCGGAAACCGGTTTTGTCGCGGATAGCCCGCTCGCTTTGCCTACCCGGCGACCAGGTCCGCACCGGTGGCTTGATCGTCATCCAAGTGCGCAGCGCAGATCAGCGCATGCGCATCTGGATCAACAGGACACGTGAGGAGAAAATTCCAGCGTCGAGATGCATCGAGCCATCGAGCGCTGCCATGGCTGAAATCCGTGTTTCAGTGATCGCCCTTGCCGGTCGCGGGCTTCTTGCTGCTTGCAGCTTTTACCGATTCGGACTGGTCGGGCGATACCGTGTCGGCTACCGACTTTTCGGTATCCGCATCGGCATCGGCTGCTTCCGGATTTGGCTGATCGACGTCCAGCGTGCGCAGTCGCACGTTGTCAGCCCAGCCTGCACCGCTATCGAGCAGCATGAAGCCGATTTCGATATGGCTGGTACCCAATGGCGCGATTCTGGTGATTGTCGCGTCGGCCCATCCGGCATCTCCCGTGACCGGTTTGGCACGTACCTGATCCAGGATATTGCTGTGGTTCTTGAACGTGAGAACCATTACCCAACCTTTCTTGCCGACATTCTCGCCTTTGAGCGCTGCAACAAGCTCAACCGTCTTGCCTGCGAGATCAGGAGTCTCCAATTGCTGCATGATCAAGCCATAGGCTTGTTCGGTCGTGCGCAACATGCGAATGCTGGCCTTGCCCTTGTCGACACTCTTTGTGTCACTGGTGATTTCGTAGGCACGTACGCCGGCGTGCTGAGTGCGCGACCAGCCGGGGATTCTATTGCCAACCATGACCTCTTCGAAATCGGGGTTGTTCAGAACCAGGTCGCTTGCCGCCGCACCGGTAGATGACAAAAGGATCGTCGCAAGCAGGAAAAATCTCGACATGGATGACTCCAGTACAGCGCATTCGGCTGGGGCATTGGTTGTTGATCCGCCAGCAGGCGAACGTGATCCCGCATTCTGGATTGAACCTCGTCAGGCGGCAAGTGAGCGTCAGTTGCGAGCTGGAATCCGGCATCTCCAATACCCGGTCGGGGCTGACGCCTGCGCGTGTCTTGCCTAAAGCCAGTCGCGCTCATCGATCGCCATGACGTCGGCTCCCATCCCCTGCTCGGTTTCACCCCGCATGTCCGAAATCGAGTGGCTTGCGAGCGCCAGAAATGCGTGCAGGGCGTCTCCGCCGACGATGTGCGTAGGCACGGCAAACTCTCAGGATGCAGCCCGCGCATGGGCTGAAACACGCCCTCGCCCCGGATTGCTCCGTGATAATATTTGCGCCCGAGAGCGATCCATTGACCATTCGAGGTCAAGATCCGGCGATTCGTCCTCGACAACGAGCATCCAGTTCCAATCAAGGAGATCCGGTTCATGCTTTCGCCAGCCCGTTCTATTTCGCTTCGCTGCGTGGCACTGCTGTGTGGTTTGCTGTTATCCACCGCCCTGCTGGCCCAGACCACCAGTGGCGCTCCCAAGACCATTGATGATCGACCGTGGCCGCATCAATACACGATCGATGGGACCGCCTTCACCCTCTATTATCCGCAGGTCGATTCGTTCAGCGGCAATCAGCTCAGCGGCCGCATGGCCATGGCGGTCAAGACCGGCACGGTCACCGGCAAGGATGGCAAGCCGCAGGACAAGCTTTCCTACGGCGGCATCTGGTTTGTCGCGCGCACCGAGACCGACAAGGAATCGCGCGAAGTGATGCTGGATGATTTCCGCATCGAACAGGCAAAATTCCCGACCGATGTCGACAACCAGGAAAAATACCTGGCCCTGGCGCGCAAAGTCATTCCCGGCATCCCGACCGTGGTCAGCCTCGACCATGTCGAATCGGCCCTGGCCATCAAGTCCGACAAGACCGCCGCTGGACAGCCTGTCGAAAACACCCCGCCGACCATCATCTTCGCGTTTGATCCATCTTTCCTGGTCAACGTGCAGGGCCCGCCTGCCTTGCGCAAATACGGCAGTGCCGGCGTCGAGCGCGTCATCAACACGAAATCCCTGATCCTGCGCGCAAACGACACCTTCTACCTGCGCTTCGCCGATCATTGGGCATCAGCTGACGCAACTGCCGGCCCATGGGTCGAGGCGACGAACGTGCCCGCCGCCGTGACCGAGGCGATGCAGTCTGCCGTAGGCGCAAAGCTGGTCGACGTCATGGACCACCCGCACGGTGACATCAAGCAATGGCTGGCCGAAGGCAAGTTCCCGGGAATCTACGTGGCGACCACGCCGACCGAGCTGATCGTTTCCAGTGGCGACCCCTCATTCACGCCAATCCCGGATACGAAGCTGCAGTACATGGACAACACCGACGCTGACGTATTCATCGACGGCAGTGCTGACAATGCCTGGTATGTCCTGGTTTCCGGTCGCTGGTTCACATCGCCGGCAAGCAAGGGACCATGGAGTTTCGTTGCTTCGGATGCACTTCCAGCCGATTTCGCCCAGATTCCGTCGGACAGCCCGAAAAGCGCCGTGCTCGCCTCCATACCGGGAACGCCCGAAGCCCAGGAGTCGCTGATTGCGAATTCGATTCCGCAGACAGCCACCATCCATCGTTCCAAGGCCAGCTTCAAGGCCACCTACGATGGTGCCCCGAACTTCGAATCGATCACTGGAACCAATCTCAAGTACGCCGTGAACTCCCCATCGGCGATCATCGAAGTCAATTCGGGTGACTACTACGCAGTCGACAAGGGAGCCTGGTTCACCAGCTCGACCGCAAACGGACCGTGGACAGTTGCC
The DNA here is from genome assembly GCF_049593775.1 of Dokdonella sp. Taxonomy (GTDB): domain Bacteria; phylum Pseudomonadota; class Gammaproteobacteria; order Xanthomonadales; family Rhodanobacteraceae; genus Dokdonella. The sequence goes on from NZ_JBAWHJ010000409.1 coordinate 7,268, forward strand.
GATTCCGTGCCCTCGGAAATCTACAAGATCCCGACCAGCTCACCGCTGCATTATGTGACTTACGTGCAGGTCTACGGCAGCAAGGGCGACGACATCTTCGTCGGCTACACACCCGGCTACTACGGCACAGTCGTCAGCAACAACACCGTTGTCTATGGCACCGGCTACGGCTGCTCGCCATGGATCGGCGCATATTGGTATGGCTGCCCGGTCACCTATGGCCTGGGTACCGCATTTGGCTGGAGTCCCTACACCGGCTGGGGCTTCGCCTGGGGCTGGGGCTACAACCCGTGGTATTACCCGTGGTGGGGCCCGTTCGGCTGGGGCTATGCGTCCGCATGGGGCTGGGGCTGGGGCGGTGGCTATTGGGGCTATCCGGGCGTCTGGGGTGGCGCAGCCGCGTTCAACGTCTACGGAAGTTGGGGCAACCATGTCATCAGTGGCACCGGGGCGGCCTGGGCCAATCCATGGACCGGAAACTACGGCCGTGGATTTGCAGGCAATACATACAACAACCGAACCGGCGCACATGGCTATGCCGAAGGCGCACGCAACTACAACGCCTACACCGGCAATCTGACGTCGCGCGCACGTGGAACTTCCTATAACCCGAATACCGGACGTGTTTCCGCGGGCGGTGAATCCTCGGTACGCAATGCCTACACAGGCAGCGGAGCAGCAAGGGCCGGTGGAACCACATTCAACCCGAGCAATGACCGCAGCACTACGGCAGCCGGTGGTGCCGCCTACAACCGCAACTCCGCGGCAGCCGGCGGTGCCTTCCATTCAAGCGGCCCGGGTGGTGACGTTTCCGGCGCAGGCGGTGCTCGCTATGACCGCAACACCGGCCAGCTCAACACCGGTGGTGTCGCCCGTGCGAATGGCAACACCTACGTCGATCACAACGGCAATGTGTTCCAGCACGATTCCAGCGGCTGGTCGCAACACGGCTCAAACGGGCTCCTGAGCCCATCCCGCAACTCGCCGATGGATGGTGGGGTCGTTCATGATGACCTGGCCAACCAGCGCGGGTTCCAGCGCGGCGGTGGCGGTTTCGGAGACAACCGATTTGGCGGCGGTGGTGACCGGTTTGGTGACGGCGGAGACCGCTTTGGTGGTGGTGATCGTTTCGGCGGTGGCGGTTTTGACCGCGGCTCATTCGGCGGCGGGTTCCGCGGCGGCATGGGCGGTTTCCGTGGGGGTGGTTTCCGCGGCAGGCGCTGATTCGAAAAACCTGGGTGCCGCACCGAGCGCGGCATCCAGGACATCAGGCACCTCGTCGTCGCGACGCTGCTAGCCAGCGTCCCTCCGAGAAAGGCCGGCGCAGGCGGTGTTTCCGACTTGAGAGGGCTAGTCCGCCTGACTCTTGCT
>NZ_JBAWHJ010000410.1:0-32309 GCF_049593775.1 Dokdonella sp.
TTGAGCACGGCCTGGAAGCCCACGATGATGATGTAGGCGTTGATCACGGCTTCGCTGAAGCCAATCACGAACAGCGGGGCGACCACGAGTACACGCGTGACGATCACTTCCAGCACATGCTGGCGCGAGCCGGCCAGCCAGTCCATCGACTTGGTGCTGTGATGCACCGAGTGGAACTTCCAGAAAAACGGAATCTCGTGGTATGCACGATGTGTCCAGTATTGCGAGAGGTCGGCGACGAGGATGCACAGCAGCAACTGCGGCATGAACCAGATACCTTGCACGACGAGCTGGAAATCATGCTGGACCATCCAGCCAAAGGCGTTGTGGATGACGAAATTGACGGTCAGCAGGATCAGCCCGACCAGGAAATGATTGACCGCGAAGTGCTTGAGGTCGGTTTGCCACTCCTTGCGGAATACCGGCTGGCCTTTGCGCAGCGGCAACAGTTTCTCAATCGCGACGAAAACCAGAGTCGAAACCAGCAGATCCAGAATGAACCAGTCGAGCCCGATATAGGGCGTGTTGTCCGGGAAGTTGCCGACCGGAACGCGTGAACCGCCCAGCGCCACGGCCGCGACGACCAGTGCAAAAGCGATCAGGTTGAGCTTGCGGCGAACTCCAACCAGCAGGTTCGCCAGCGACAGGCCGCCGGCTATCAACAACGCTACCAGCATGGCCTGGCGCAGGACATCCACCGAATACTGGCGACGCAGCTCCGGTGTGGTCAGAAATTCGGGAAAATGAAAGGCAATGACGCCGAGCAGGCAAAGGACCCCCAGCACGAGGGCGATGATCGTGGCGATCAGGCCCTTGCCGAACCGAAGTGGACCGTCGGCACCGAGCAAGTCGGCCGTTTCCTCAACCGTCGAGCGAATCAGGTTCCCGGACTTCCCTTTGCGGGTGCGCGAGGTATAGGGAGTCCTGCTGACGGAAGGTTTCGGCATGTCGGCCGCATTCTACCTGCAAGCCTCGCCAGCCAATCGACTAGTGGACCTTGAGTTCGCCTCGCTCCTGCAGACGCATGATGGCGCGCAGGCCTTCTTCGTAGGGCGGCGTCCAGTCACGCGCCGGTGCATCGGCAAGGCGCAGGCGATCGAGCAGCCGGAAGTAGCCACGATCGTCGATCCCCGCCGCATCGAGCAGCAACGCCGGCAGATAGAACGAGGAGGTTGCTTCGGCAGGCGCAGCAGGTCCCGGGGGACGCCCGCTGTCGATGAGCAACCACGGTGTCGGCTGGGACGGCCCTGGTGCGCCATCGTCGAAGGCCAGCTCGGCATAAATGCGCGGCAGCGCCGGCAAGTGATCGCCGTAAAAGAGCAGCACGCTGCGCCGTCTGCGCTTGCTCAAGGCATCGACCAATTCGCCGAGTGCGTGATCGGCGTCTTCCAGATGGTGGAAGTAGCCACGCAGGCGCGCCGCGGCTACGGAATTGATGCCGCTCGGTACTGGCTGGGCGGCAACCAGTTCAGGGTCGACATTCGGATAGTGATCGTACGGTCCGTGGTTCTGGATACTGATGGCGAAGATGAACATGGGCGCCGTCGCACGATCAAGGCGCTTGAGAATGTGGTCGGTCAGGGCCTGGTCGCTGATGTAGTAACCAAGGCGCTGGTCATCGGGAAATCGGGTGACATCATCGAACTCGGAGAACCCCATGTGGCGGAACGCCGACGCGCGATTCCAGAAATCACGCGAGTTCGGGTGCACCGCGACGGTTGAATAGCCCTTGCTGCCCAGCACCTGGGCAAGGCTTGGCATGCCTGGGCGGGTCAGGGAGAAATAGGGGTATTCCACGTTCGGAAACTCGCGAACAGCCAAGCCCGTCAGAACCTCGAATTCGGTCCGAATGGTGCCGCCGCCATAGGCTGGCACCCAGAGATCGCCATGTCGGTGGCGCGCTGCCAGCTCGCGAAAGCGCGGCAGCATTTCGCTGGAATCCATGCGATTCAGACGTGCAGGATCGAAGAAGGATTCGCTCTGCACGACGATGATATCGGGCAGGTCGGCAGCATCAGGCGCGGCAGCCGGCAATGGGTGTCTGCTTAGAAGTTGCTCAGCCGCCTTGTGGTTGATAGAAGGCAGCGAATAGGAGAATCGCCAGATGTAGTTGAGCAGATTGGCTGCAAGTCCCTTCTCGAGCGCAGACGAACCCGGCGACCATGACATGAACTCGGCGTCATCCGGCGCGTAGAGCGACTTCCATGGTGGCAGGTTAAAGATCAGGCTGCCGGCCAGTGCACAAGACAAGGCGAGCACCGCTATCCGGCTTCGACCGCGCAGCCACGACCACTGACGTTCAATGACGCCGAGCAGGACCAGGAAAGCGAATCCGCCGATGACCCATACCAGCTGCTTGGTAGTCACATAGTGGGAAAGCAGCTCGCCGCTGTCGCCGAGATGGGCAAGCAACTGGAAGTCACCCGGCAGTAGCGGGGTATCCAGCAGGTCAAGTTTGATCTCGTTCGCAAAGTAGAGAAGGTACAGCGCGGCAATGCTGCAGAGCAGGGAAAACATGCCGCGACGGCTGATGGCCAGCAGCAGGAAGGCTAGAGCCACAGCTGGCAGCGCATTGAGCAGTATTGTCAGCCACGGCGTAATTGGAGGTGTGGCGCCCGCAGCACCCGCGGGATCAGTCTGGAACGCGGGATCGCAGCACATCACCAGCCAGGTGGCCGCGGCGAGCGATAGGCCAAGGAACCCTGCCATCGCAACAGGATGGGCTGTTCGAAATCGTGACTCCGGTTGCTTTGCTGCGCTTGGCATGGCGGGACGTCCCTGTCGGCTGGAGGCGGGCGCAGGGCGCCGCAGATAGTTGACGACACAGAGCGGCCTTCCGTCGCAGCCGCCCATTTGTCTTGCGCCCTGATTCGCTGTTGAACTACGCTCGGCGATTCGGCGGGGCTATCGTACATGGGAATTTTCGGATGATGCAGGCACTGGGCCACATCGGGTTTGGTCTGTTCGGCCTTGCCGTACTGATTTCCATTGCCGTGCTGTTCTCGAACAACAGGCGTGCGATCAGCTGGAAGCTGGTGGGCACCGGCGTGTTGCTGCAGGTCGTTTTTGCAGCCCTGGTGCTCAAGGTTCCCCTGGGCCGGGATATCTTCAACGGTATTGCAACCGGCTTCGTGAAACTGCTGGACTATGTTCGCGCCGGCTCGGATTTCATTTTTGGCCCCCTCATGGACACCTCGAAGTTCGGCTTCGTGTTTGCCCTGCAGGTCCTGCCGACCATCATTTTCTTTGCCGCGCTGACCGGCGTGCTCTACCACCTCGGCATCATGCAGATGATCGTCAAGGGCATGGCCTGGCTGATAACCAAGGTCATGAATGTGTCCGGTGCCGAAACGACTTCAGTCTGTGCAAGTGTCTTCATCGGCCAGACAGAGGCCCCGCTGACCATCAAGCCCTACCTCGAGCGCATGACACAGTCGGAGTTGATGACGGTGATGGTGGGCGGCATGGCGCATATCGCCGGCTCGGTCATGGCCGCCTATGTGGGGCTGCTCGGTGGCGAAGACGAAGGCCAGCGCATCTTCTTTGCGACCCATTTGCTGACTGCCAGCATCATGGCTGCGCCTGCGACGCTGATGCTGGCGAAGATCCTGATACCGGAGACCGAGCAGCCGCTGACGCGCGGCCAGGTCAAGCTCGAAGTCGAGAAAACCACGGCCAATGTCATCGATGCGGCTGCTACCGGCGCTGCTGACGGCTTGCGTCTTGCCCTCAATGTCGGTGCGATGCTGCTTGCATTCATTGCCCTGATCGCCCTGCTCAATGCGCCATTCCAGTGGTTGGGTGCACATCCATGGGGCGCGGATCCGTCGTCATCACTGAACGGCTGGCTTGCCGTGCAACTCGGTCACCCCGTCGAATTCTCGCTGCAGACCCTGTTTGGCTGGGTGCTGGCGCCGCTGGCCTGGGTCATTGGCGTGCCCTGGCAGGACGCTACCCTGGTCGGCAGTTTCATTGGCGAAAAGATCGTCATCAATGAATTTGTCGCCTACGTCGACATGGCCAACAATATCGACAAGCTCAGCGAGCACAGTCGTCTGATCGCGACCTACGCGCTATGCGGCTTCGCCAATTTCTCGTCGATCGCGATCCAGATCGGTGGTATCGGTGGGCTTGCCCCAAGTCGCCGGCCCGACCTGGCGCGACTCGGACTCAGGGCGGTGCTCGGCGGCTCGCTGGCGACCTTCATGACGGCGACGATTGCGGGTGTACTGAGCCTGCTCTGACCTGATTCGTTGCCCATGTGCCGGAATTTCGCGGCAATGATTCATTCCGCCTTGGCGGAATCGAAGCCGTCGACCAGCAGGGAATCGCGCAAAATCGAGATGGTCATCCTGGCGACGTCGATCGCGCCTGAGGCATCGCTGGCGCGAACGCCGACTGAAATCCTCAGCGGCTCCGGACCTGCCACGAAATAATGGTTGCTGGCAGTGGTGCCGGATGCGTCATCGTATTCGCCATCGCCATCCAGATCCCATGCAAAAGTCAGGGCGCTTGCTTCCGGATCGACGCTGTTGGCCGCGGTAAACGCGACACTCCGGGGTGGGCCGTCTGCGGATGAACCGGCTTCCATAGTGATCGCCGCCGAGGGGGCAAGATTGCGCTGGTTCGGATCGGCGTCCCATGAGACGCGCCCGACGCGACCGTTGTTGATGTCGACGAAGAACAGGTCGTGACCGGGCCCCTCGGTCAGATCGACGGCGAACAGGTTTCCCTGGCCAAACGCGGGCGCACTGGCGCCGACTATCGGGTCGGGGATTCCGTCCTGATCGATATCCCTGATGATTCGGATGCTGTTGTCGATGTAGTCGGCGAAAAAGAGCGCACCCTTGTAGTCGGCCGGCCAGGTATTGGCAGTGCGGAACGCGATGGCCGTGATTGCCTTGTTGCCGATATGTGGATAGGCGTGGAAGGGCATTGTTACCGGCGTGCGGCCACCGCTGTCGTTGCCAGTGTAGAGATTGCCGCACAGCGGGCGCGCACTGTATTCGCTTACGTGGTCCAGATTCTCAAAGCAGGGCCAACCGAAATTGTGCAGCTCCGGTTTGGCGCCAATTTGGGGAACCACGTTGATCTCCTCCCAGTTGCGCCAGCCAACATCGCCGATCCAGATTTCGGACGTTCCTGGCCGCATCGCGAACCGATATGGATTGCGCAGGCCATAGGCGATGATCCGTCGCGCATTGACGGATGCATTCGTGTTCGCGATCGGGTTGCCCGGCGCGCCGTTGCCGGACATCGGATCGATTCTCGCGATCGTGCCATTGAGCCAGACCTGGCCGCTGTAGAGCGATTCCACCTCAAGACCTTGCGCGCGCACCGCGCCGCCCTGGTCCGGCGGTGAGCGCTGATCGGGCCAGGCCGGATTGCCGCGTTGTCCCCAGTCTCCTCCAAGGTAACTCGCTCCATCACCGCCGCTGACGTAGAGATAGCCATCTGCGCCGAAGCGTACGCTGCCAATGGAGTGGCTCGGGTATTGCTGGTACCAGTCCTCGATGAGAACCTGTTCATCGGTGGCGAGATTGCCGATGAGGGTCAATCGCGAGAGTCGTCCGCTGATGACGCAGCCGGCAAAATCGGCCAGTGGGTTCGGGCAATCAGTGGCTGGCCAGCGTGGGGCCATGTCGGAAAACAGGCCGCCGTTGAATGAATACAGGATGTAGAGATATGGCCGCTCAGGAAAGCGAGGATCGAGTTCAAGGCCGAGCAGGCCACGGTCCGCATACTGATGGACGCTGCCACCAAGATTGGCGATCTGCTCGGGAGCGTCATCCAGCAGGTTCCGGTACATCCAGATCGCACCGCTCTTCTCGGCGACGAAAACCCGGCCATCGTGGGCGAACCGGACCTGAGACGGCTGCTCGCGTCCGATAATCGGGAGGGTGTGGCGAAAGTTTGCGCTGGGCCAGCTCTGCGCCCCGGCATTGGCAGTCACCAGGACGAAAAGCAGGAACGGGCAGCAGAACCCTCGAATCATGATGTCCCGGAAGTCGTTACTCGCCCAGTTCTGCGCGCATGAATTCGGGCATCGACAAGGCGGACTTGTGGATCTCGGCGTTGTAGTAGCGGGTGTTGAACTGCTTGGTCTGGGCGCCGCGCTCACGGAATCCGGAAAGGTCGGCCCCCTTCCTGGCCATCGTAGCGCTCCACCAGCCGGTCGGATAACAGGGTTGCGGGAAGGTGAGGGTGCGAACTGCCTGGAAGCCGGCTGTTCGCATGGCTGAACGCATCGACTTGATCAGGTCAAGATGGGCCAGCGGAGATTCACTTTGCTGGACGAAAATGCCGCCACCGCGCAGTGCCTTGAAACAGCTGGTGTAGAACGCGGCATTGAACAGGCCTTCTGCCGGGCCGACCGGGTCGGTTGAATCGACGATGACGAGGTCCAGCGAATCGGGCTCGCATTCGGCCATGTACTTGATGCCGTCGTCGAAAAGAAGTTGCGCACGTGGATCGCCATTGGCTTCGCAAAGCTCGGGGAAGTATTCCTCGGCCAGGCGCGTGACGCGTTCGTCGATTTCGACCTGCACGGCCGATTCGACGACTTCATGACGCAGAACTTCGCGCAGCGTGCCGCAATCACCTCCGCCGATGATCACAACGCGCTTGGCCCGCGGATGCGTGAACAGGGCAGGGTGGGACATCATCTCGTGATAGAAGAAGTTGTCGCGCGTGGTCAGCATCATGCAGCCATCGATGACCATGAGCTTGCCCCAATCGGTCGAATCATAGATTTCGATGGACTGGAATGGTGTTTTTTCAGCGTGCAGGCGCGCATGCGTGCGAAAGCCGATCGATGACCCGGATGATTCATGGGCTTCTGTGAACCAGCTTTGCTCGGACGTGGACATACTGACTTCCTGAATTGGGTTGGCCAAGCACGCCATGTGACACGGGCGGGCTGGTGGACAGGGGATTGTAACGGTTTGACCATCTGCTCGGGCAGCTTGACCCGGATCGTGACGCATGTTTGCCGATTCCACGGTGTCATGACGGGCAGTCACGCCGAGGCTTTGGTTACAATGCGCGCCCCGATCGATCCCGCGGCATGCGAGGCTCCCGATCGACGGGGTACTTGCGTCAAAGCCTGCCGCTGCGACGTCGATGTCATCCGGAGGACACCATGACTGCATCCTGGACAACAGACGACGCCCGCCACACGTATGCCATGGCGAATTGGGGCGAGGGTTACTTCGATATCGGCAAGGACGGAGGCGTACAAGTACGTCCGTGTGGGCCAGAGGGCGCCACAGTGAGCCTGCCCGAGGTCATAGACGCGGCGCGAACGAGTGGATCCCGCCTGCCCTTGCTGGTTCGATTCGCCGATATTCTCAATCACCGTCGTAGCCGGCTCCAGGCCGCGTTCCAGAAGGCGATGGCCGACGCGGCTTATTCCGGCGGATACACCGCGATCTACCCCATCAAGGTCAACCAGCAAAAGAATGTCGCTGGTGAACTGGCTGCGGGTGGCAACGAGGGGTTCGGCCTGGAGGCAGGTTCCAAGCCCGAGTTGATGGCCGTGCTCGCTCTGGCCAGGAGCGGCAGTATCGTCATCTGCAACGGTTACAAGGACCGCGAGTACATTCGTCTGGCCCTGATCGGGCGCAAGCTCGGGCTGGAAATCTTCATCGTCATTGAAAAGCCTTCCGAATTGCGCTTCGTCATCGAGGAGGCCAAGGCCCTCGGTGTCGAGCCCTTGCTCGGCGTGCGCATGCGCTTGAAAAGCCTGGGCGCCGGCAAGTGGCAGAACTCGGGTGGCGACAAGGCCAAGTTTGGACTCACTCCACGCCAGCTGCTGACCCTGATCGAGCAGCTCAAGGCTGCTGATCTGTCGCACACGCTCAAATTGCTGCATTTCCACATGGGTTCGCAGATGTCGAACGTGCGCGACATTGCGCGCGGCATGCGCGAGGCGGTGCGCTATTTCGTCGAGCTATCGCAGCTTGGCCTGCCCATCCGCTACATGGATGTCGGTGGCGGCCTTGGCGTCGATTACGAAGGCACCCGCTCGCGTTCGGAATGTTCGATCAATTACGGGCTTGAACAGTATGCATCGAGCGTGGTCGGCGCGCTGGCCGAAGCCTGCGCCGAAAACGGCCTGCCGCATCCGCATGTGCTGACCGAGTCTGGCCGTGCGTTGACGGCTCATCATGCGGTACTGGTGGTCAATGTCAGTGAAATCGAGGAATCCCCGCGTGGAGCGGTTGCCGATGCACGCGATGACGAGCCGGCCGTTCTGCGACGCCTGCGCGAGGTACATGCCGAAATCGGATCGCGCCCGCCCACCGAGCTCTACCACGAAGCCCAGTATCACCTCGCGGAAGGCCAGTCGCTGTATGCGCTTGGGCAGCTCTCTCTGGCCGATCGTGCCCAACTCGATGATCTCTACTACGCCATCGTCAATGCCGTGCGCGCGCGCCTGAAGCCCGACGAACGCTCACATCGCCAGGTGCTGGACGAGCTCAATGAGACGCTGGTGGACAAGTATTTCGTCAATTTTTCGGTATTCGAATCAGTGCCCGACATCTGGGCCATCGACCAGGTATTTCCGATCGTGCCGATCAGCGGTCTTGATCGCAGGCCGGATCGGCGAGGCGTGATCGCCGACCTGACCTGCGATTCGGATGGCCGTATCGATCATTACGTCGATGCCGATGGCGTGGATGTCAGTCTGCCGCTGCACGCGCCGGCGCACGGCGAAACATACCTGCTCGGACTATTCATGGTCGGTGCGTACCAGGAAACCCTGGGTGATATCCACAATCTGTTCGGCGACACCGATGCGGTCAGCGTGAAACTCACCGACACGGGCTACGAGCTGGTCAACCAGCGGCGTGGCGACACTACTGATCTGATGCTCGACTACGTCGGCTACGACCTGGGTGGATTGCGCGCCGAATACCAGGCAAAGATCGCTGCTGCAGGAATCGCAGGCGATGAAGCCAGGCAGCTGGCGAAAGCACTCGAGGCCGGACTGACGGCCTATACCTACCTTGCGGAGACAGCGGAATGAGCGACATCAAGGCCGGATTCGTCGGACTCGGAGCGATGGGGCAACCCATGGCCGGCCATTTGTCGCGTGCTGGTCTGCTTGCTTCGGTGTGGACCCGAACGCCTGCGAATACACGGGCCATTGCCGCTGAGTTCGCGCTTGGCGAGCCGGCATCCCTGGCTGACCTGGCCGGACGCTGCAACGTGATCGCACTGTGTGTGCCCGCTGATGCCGACGTACTCGACGATGTCGAAGTGATCGCGGCCCATGCGCAGCCGGGAACGATCGTCATCGATCATTCGACCGTATCGTCGGTGACGGCCCGTGAAGCACGGGAGCGAATGCTCGTGGCAGGTTGTGAGTTCATCGACGCTCCCGTTTCGGGCGGCGTGGAAGGTGCGCGGAATGGCAAGCTTTCCGTCATGGTCGGCGGCGAAGCAGCGGCCCTTGAACGTGCGCGGCCCGTGCTTGAGTGCTATGCGGCGAAGATCAGCCACATGGGCGGAATCGGAGCAGGGCAAAACACCAAGGCCGTGAACCAGGTACTGGTCGCGGGCATTGCGCAGGCGGTTTGTGAAGGTCTTGCGCTTGGTGATGCGCTCGGCCTTGATGCCGAAACACTGATCCCGACGCTGCTGGCAGGAGCTGCCGGAAACTGGTTTCTCGACAAGCGCGGCTCCACCATGCTGCGCGATGAGTTCAAGGTCGGATTCAAGCTTGCCTTGTTGCACAAGGATCTCAAGATCGTGCGTGAGCTGGCGCGTGATGCCGGAACCGATCGCAGCGTGATTGAAAAATCCCTGGCCGACTACGCGGTGCTGATGGCGCAGGGCCATGGCGACGAGGATATTTCCGCGTTGATTCGACTCAAGCGCAGCACTGGATAGTGCTAACGCGCCGTTAACGGCAGCAAGGCTACGCTTGCCTGCTGGTCCTTTCCGGGCCCCGCATCTGGCAATCCTGTCACAAGTTCAGATCTTCGGGCTGGCATCGACGTGCCGGCCACGCAACACTTTATGCATTGCAACCTGGAGTCCCGATCATGTCCGTCTTTCGTCTAGCCGCTGGAATCGCCCTTTCGCTTGCCGCTGGCACCGCTGCGGCGCAGGCCATTCCGGGCTTGTCCCTCGAGACCGTGCCGGGCTCCTATTCCGAGCCGCTGGCCATTCGCGCGCCGAATGATGGCAGTGGCCGAATCTTCATTGTGCAAAAGGCCGGCTCGATCAAGATCGTCAAGGACGGTGTAGCGTTGCCCACGCCGTTCCTCACGCGTTCTGTCTATTCATCTAGCGAAAGCGGCTTGCTTGGATTGGCATTCCATCCGAATTTCGGCAAGCCTTCGTTGCCACACAACGACGAGTTCTACGTCTTCTTCACGCAGCCGACCGGACAGCCGCAGCTTGGCGGCACGCGAGATCAGGTAGTTGCGCGATATACGGTTCCTGCACTTGATTCGGATGTTGCGAACACGAATGCCACGATCGTGCTGCGCATCCCCGACCTCGCCGCCAACCACAATGGCGGCGACATCCACTTCGGCCCTGACGGCTATCTGTACGTTTCTTCGGGCGATGGTGGCCCGCAGAACAACCCGCATGGATTTGCCGAGTGCTTGTGGAAAAAGCCCGCCGACAACAACCAGAATTCCTGCGGGACCAATCCGAATGGCACCCAGTACTTCCTGCTGGGCAAGATCCTGCGTCTGGACGTAGACAATCGTGGCGGGGCGGTTACCTCGGACATGTGCGGTTCGGAAGGCATCAGCCCGGCCGAATACTCCATTCCTGCCAGCAATCCCCATGTCGGCACAAGCAGCACGTGTGACGAAATTTACCTGCATGGCTTCCGCAATCCCTGGCGTTTCAGTTTCGATCGGGCCAACGGTAATCTCGTGGTTGGCGATGTCGGTCAGAACGCCTATGAGGAAATCACGGTTCAGGCTGCCGGCGTGGGTGGCAGCGACCACGGCTGGAGTCGTTGTGAAGGACGCCATTACTTTGACGAGTCCGGGTCTGGCACGACGTGTCCCGCGACCACCGCAACAGTCGCACCGGTCATCGAGTACTCGCACAGCTCCGGTTGTTCGGTGACTGGCGGCTTCGTCTATCGCGGGCCTTCATCCAGCCTGAACGGCACCTACTTCTTCGGCGATGCGTGTACAGGTGCCTTGTGGTACGCAACCGCAGGTGCCCCGGAAGCCGTCTGGTCGCCGGGCCTGAACAACACCACCCTGAGCGTGGGCTCCACCTATGGATATGGCGAAGATGAGGTTGGCAATGTCTATATCGCCCAGGCCAATGGCGCCGTCCGCAAGATCGTTGGCGACACCATCTTCGAAGATGGCTTCGACGACTGACGAGTAGTGTTCATGTCCGATTGTACGGGTGCGTATACCCTGTAGATCCGGACACAGGTTGGCATTGGCCAGCAAGCAACACGCGCTGGCGCAAGCATCTGCAGTGATCCGACAAGTGTCGGATTGCTCGCAGATGTTGGCCGAGCCGGCGTCCATTGCATGCACGCTGACTGGAGACCTGGCATGTACCCAGCGCTTGTCCTGCTGTCCATCGTGCTCCTGGTGGCGACGACGCTGCCGTGCCTGCGCAGCGAACGCTGGTGGATTCGCGCTCTGGAGTTCCCGCGGATCCAGTTTGCTGTTCTGGCTGTTGTCCTGTTGCTCGCCGAGCTGGCTTTCCTTGATTTGTCCCGGCCCGGATCATGGTTGCTGCTGCTCAGCGTAGCGGCCAGCCTGACCTGGCATCTGTGGTGGATCGCGCCCTATACGGCGCTGCACCAGACGGAGGTCGATAGCGTATCCGCAGTCGACGAGACTCGTCGCATTCGATTGCTCAGTGCCAACGTATTGGGCACCAATCGGCAGTCGGAAAAATTTCTTGAACTTGTCCGCGAGAACGCGCCCGACCTTGTTCTTACCCTTGAGTCGAATGCGTGGTGGCAAACCCGGCTCGACAGCCTCGAGAAGGAATATCCGTTCACTCTGAAGTGCCCGTTGGAAAACCTTTACGGCATGCATGTCTATTCGAAACTGGCGCTGGAGGCGTCGAGTATCGAATATCTTCTCAGCAACGATATTCCCTCGATGCACGCCAATGTGAAGCTGCGTTCCGGCGAACGGATCAGGGTGCGTTTCCTGCATCCGGCACCACCAAGTCCGAATGAGGCAACCGACACCCGGAAGCGCGATGCCGAGTTGCTTGTCGTCGCCCGGGACTATCGCAAGACTCCGTCACCAACGATCGTTGCCGGAGATCTGAACGATGTGGCGTGGTCCGCATCAACTCGACTGTTTCGCAAGATCAGCGGCCTGCTGGATCCCCGCATAGGTCGGGGCGTGTTCAGCACGTTCCACGCCGGGCACTGGTTCCTGCGCTGGCCGCTCGACCATCTGTTCCACAGCAAAGAATTCAGGTTGTGCCGACTGCAACGACTGGAGAATTTTGGTTCCGATCACTTCGCCTTGCTCAGCGAGCTCCAGTATGACCCGTCGCACTCGGGTGAAAGTGGCAATTCACTGGATAGCGATATCGCCGACGAGAAAGAAGCGCAGCGGAAAACGGATCAGGAGAAGGTCGACACCACGGATGTTCCCGAACCCTGACCACGCCAGAAAGCAGAGGCCAGGCGTTGTCCGCCAAAAATCAGCAACCGGCGCCTCGAATTCGCTCTACTCGCGCGGTGCATCCGAATCGAGCAGATTGGTCTGTTCGTGCGATGGATGTTCGTTGTCGACCTGATCCTCGACATCCTTCGTGGCCCGGGTGTCGACCGGCTTCCCGGACGACCCTGTTGCCGCGGTCTCGCGCGAGTGCTGAGACTGTGCCACGATCTTTCTTGGTTCCTGAAGCTGCACCCGATAGATGGGCTCCGGCATGTCCATGCCGGCATCTTCGAGTATCAGCTTCACGCGGCGAATGGCCTCGCTTCGGACCTGCAGGTATTCATGGTCGCGCTGATCGACCCAGGCGTGGAAGCGCAACTGCACATTGGAATCTCCCAACGCAGTGATCAGCGCGCGCGGCGGTGGCTTTTGCATCACGCCATCGATACGACCCAGTTCATCGACGCCAAGTGATTGCGCCCGGACCAGATCTTCGTTCACGCCAATACCCACCTCGAAATCAAAGCGCCGACTCGGGTTGCGCGTGTAGTTGAGTGTCACGCTGCCGAACACCAGCGCATTCGGCAAACGCAAGTGATTGCCATCGAGTGTCATCAGGATCGTCGCGCGCGACGTCATTGAAACGACAATCCCTTCATTGCCGTCAATGACGACATGATCACGCGGAGAAAACGGCTGACGCAGGCTCATGAGAATGCCTGCAAGATAATTCTCGAGGATGCCCTTGAAGGCGAATCCGAGTGCGACTCCCAGCACGCCTGCGGTGCCCAGCACTGCTCCAACCAGGGCAGTGGCCTGCATGATTTCCAGTGCAATGAGAACGCCAAGCCCGACTACGATCCAGCGGACCGTAGTACGTGCGAGTTCCTGCAGGAATGGATTCGAGCGCGACGCTCGCGCGACCCAGTCGCGTTGCGATAGCCAGCGCCCGCACACCCAGGCTGTGAAGACGATCAGCAAGGCGAGCAACAACATCGGCAATGCCGCGAGAAGGCGATACGCTTCCTCAAGCAGGCGTTGGCCAACGGCGCTCATGTCAAAGTGCAGGGCGTCAGTCATGGCTATTTCGTCATGGACGGAAACCACATCATAGGGCTTGGAAGTTGAACTGTAGCCAGCCGTTTCTACAGACGAGTGGTGTTGCGGTCCCAAATGAAGGCTGAAGCACCAACGGGACATGCCCTTGCGCCTGTGAAGGAAAACACGAAGCCCGCACGGCGGTCGTTGTACCCTCGCAATCAGGATCCAGGTCGCGGTTTACATTGTGACGCGCAGTAGAGAAGAGTTGGCCATTCCCATTCCGGAAAGCAGCATTGCAGCTTCCGTCGCTGCGAATGGCGGCAACCCTACTGGCCGGCGTCTTCCTTCAGCGCAATCGCGTTGAAGCCGTTGTCGGCCAAGGCCGCCTTGGTGGTTTCCAGTTCGCTGGCGCTGGCGAATGGGCCCAGGCGCACCCGATTCCAGGTCTTGCCATTGATTGTCACCGGTTGCACGTGGGCGACGAAGCCCAGTATTGCCAGCTTGGCCTTGACCTCGTCGGCTGCCTTTGGCGAAGGGTATGAGCCGGCCTGGAGAAGATAGCGGGAGCTGGCCGAAACTGCCGGCGTGGTACCGGTTGCAGGCTGGGCTGCTTCGGCGCGTGCCTTGGCCGAGATTTCGGAATCGGGTATTACCACTTCCATTTCGGGCAATACCGAATAAAAATCGTAGTTCTTTCGCGGCTTGTCCTTGGTCTCGACGATAGGCGGCTCGCTTTCGCGCGGAGCCACGGCTTCCGGGTTGGGCTGCGGGCCGGTGTTCTTCCGGAGCATCGGTGCCCAGTCACTGCCGAGAAAACCCATTGCAACGACCAGTCCGAGGACGACGCCAACGGCAAGCCAGACCCATGCGGGTACTGCGGGACGCGAGTTGCCGCGGGTGGCCTGTTTGCGTGAACGTGAAGCCATTACCTGTTCTCCGGGGGTAGGTACAGGCCAGGTCCGGATCGTAGGGCCTGGCTGTCATGCGTGTGCATGATCACATGCTCTGGGGCGCCGAAACACCGAGAAGATCGAGGCCGCTGGCAAGCACAATCCGGGCTGCATCAGCCAGCGTGATCCGGGCATTGCGCATGACAGCATCGTCAACGATGAACTGGTGGGCGTTGTAGTAGCCGTGAAATGCGGCGGCCAGCTCGCGCAGGTATTGCGCGACAAGCTGCGGGTCTAGATTGGCCGCAGCGGCTTCCACCACCTCGGGGTAGCGGGAAAGCTCACTCATCAATGCGCGTTCGTGCTCGCTGTCGAGCTGGTCCAGCGCAGCGCGGCCCGCAGCGCCGTCTGCAGTGATGCCGCGCTCGGCGAGCTGACGGTGCACGCTGCACACGCGCGCATGGGCGTACTGGATGTAATAGACCGGATTGTCATTGGTCTGCGCGCGGGCCAGGTCGATATCGAAGACCAGTTGCGAATCTGTCTTGCGGGCAACCAGGAAGTAACGGGTTGCATCACGGCCGACTTCGTCGATGAGGTCGCGCAGGGTGACGTAGCTGCCGGCACGCTTGGACAGCTTCACCTCCTCGTTGCCGCGCATTACCGTCACCATCTGGTGCAGCACGTATTCTGGCCAGCCTTGCGGAATACCGACATCGAGGGCCTGCAAGCCGGCACGCACGCGATTGACCGTGGAATGGTGGTCGGCGCCCTGCTCATTGATGACGCGCTCGAATCCGCGCTGCCACTTGCCCTCGTGATAGGCAACGTCAGGGACGAAGTAGGTATACCCGCCTTCCGACTTGCGCATGACGCGATCCTTGTCGTCGCCGAAGTCGGTGGTCTTCAACCACAGCGCGCCGTCCTTTTCGTAGGTGTGCCCAGCGGCCACCAGTTCCCTGACCGTGCTTTCCACGCGGCCCTCCGTGTAGAGGGACGACTCGAGGAAATAGACATCAAAGTCGACACCGAATGCTCGCAGGTCGAGATCCTGCTCGCGACGCAGCCAGGCGACGGCGAAGCGGCGAATGGCATCGAGGTTGGCAGCATCAGCCGCAGCGGTGACATCCTGACCATCAGCATGCACGGTCTTGCCAGCCAGGTAGTCCGTGGCGACGTCCTTGATGTAGTCGCCGCGGTAGCCATCCGCGGGCCAGTCTGCGTGTTCGGGTTCAATGCCCTTGCAGCGTGACTGCACCGATAGCGCCAGATTCTCGATCTGGGCACCCGCATCGTTGTAGTAGAACTCCCGGGCCACGGCCCAGCCGTTGGCTGCCATCACGCGCGCCAGGCTGTCGCCGACCGCCGCACCGCGACCATGTCCCACGTGCAGCGGACCGGTTGGGTTGGCCGAAACGAATTCGATCTGCAGCTTGCGACCCGCGCCGGACTGATTGCGCCCGTATCCCTCACCCTCATCCAGGATGCGCAGAATTTCGGAGTGGACTGCAGCCGGACTCAGATGGAAGTTGATGAATCCGGGGCCTGCGATTTCGAGTCGCGCTACGCGTGGATCCTTGATGACTCCGACAAGGGCTTCGGCAATCTCGCGTGGCTTGCGCCCTGCCAGTTTGGCCAGGGTCAAGGCAACATTGGACGCAAAATCGCCATGCTCGCGGTTTCGGGTACGTTCGACGACAAAGGCCGGCGTCTCGCCTGGCGGCAGGATTTCCTGCGCACGCAGTTCAGCGAGCGCTCCATGGATCAGCTCGCGCAGGGTGTCTTTCACGGCGGGATTCTTGAGGAAGCGGGTTGTCTATTGTAGAGCGCGGCGGGCGAAACCCGAAACCCGGGTTCAACAACCAGGATTCGGCAATCATCTGGAGCCCCGTTTGGCACTGCAGCTTGCCGCACATTGCCGCAGCGAAACCACAGGAATGTGCGCCAAGCGCTTGTCACGGAAGCCTTATCCGGGATTTGGCCGGTCTGTGGATAAGTCTGTGGGGAAGATGCTGCCCTGCAGCGCTGGAACGGCCTTGAAACTGCGTTTCGGGTACTGTTTCGCTGACATCAACAATCTTAAGCGATTGATTTCCAAAGAAGTTATTTCGGAATTGCGTCCCCTGTCTACCGATGCTGCCTATCCAGACGGATCCGGGTGGGGGATGTGTATAGTTTTACGCGCAGTGCGGCGAACCGGTCGTTTTCAGGCCTGGACAAGCCCGGCGACCGTTTCTCCGTAGGCATTCAGGACCTGGCGGCCATTTTCAGGTTTTCCACGCATGGCGATGCGTGCACGCAAGCCCAGGCTCAGGGACTTCAGGCGCGCCGCATTCTCCTCTTTGGCGGACCCGAACGCCTGGCGGCCCAGCTCGGAACTGAATCGATGCAGGTCAAAAAAGAACCGGTCCTGGCCATCGGTGAGGAAGCCTAGAACGGGTTGGGCGCTTTCTCCGTCGTCAAGATTGCGGTGACACAGCATTTCGCGTTCCAGGCACAGGTTTTCGGCACTGGCGGCAAAGCGGTTGAAGGGCTCGGCGACGTTTGCGGTGTCCAGGTCAGCAGCGACAAGGGCAAGCTTGTGGGCATGCACAAGACGTTCTTCATCGCGCCAGCCCGGCCGGTGCTTGTCCAGCTTCTGCGCCAGTTTGGCGGCCAGGGCCCCGCCGGACTGGACCAGTTCGGCGGCATTGAATGCAGCTCCACCCGGAGGAGGTCTGGCATCGAACGTGCTTCCTGAGATGGTCAAGTCGAGAGCGAGGTAGAGCTCGGCGTCGGACTCCCTGGAAAAGCCGCAGGCGTCGAGCAGGCGGAATGTCTCCTCGATGCTGGCTCGTTCGTTGGCACCGACGCCGGCTTCGTACATCGGCTCTTCGCGCTGGCGCAGGTCATGGCAGGCTGCAAACATGTCGAGCACACACCAGTCGCGCAGACCAAGGGCGGATACCCCGTTCGCGGCGATCAGCCGGCTGATTCGACCGCTGAAAATGTCGAGGATGTGTTCTTCGTTGTGGTAGGCGTGGAATTCCGCGCTAAAACTGCCATGGCGGCGAGCCAGACGTGCATAGCCAATGCGAATGACATCCGCGCAGCGGGCAAGCAGGGCGTCCGAGTCAAGCTCGGTGGATAGCAACGGTGCCAGCTGGGCATGGCGTTCGGCCAAGGCGGAATCCAGGGGCTGCAGTGCCGCGCCCATCAGCGTGCGCGCTGCGGCCACGTCGGGCAGCGCCAGCTCGACCTCGTCAGCCGCGTAGCGTCGTGGAAAGCCGAATATCACGTGGCTCGCATGCCTCTTGCCCTGTTCGGCCTGAGTATAGTGCGCCACGCGCCAGTGCGGCACCCTTCTGCTGACACGCCGACGCGTCGAGGTCCGAACGACCAGTGTTCGCGCAGAGGATCGATCGATCACTTCAGGTGCAGCGATTGCCGCAGCAATACGGTGTCGCCGCGTTCTTGCCTTCATGCTTGCCTGGGCGAGCGAGGCTGGAGCATCGATTCGTATCGTTACCCGGGATGGCCGGCCTTGCCGTCAGCGAAGGCATCGTGTCGGTAGTCGGAAGCTCCGCAAGTGATGGCAGCCGCAGGAGCCTCCGGGCAACTGCACGCCGATCATGCGCGACTTGCCCATCCGGCGGCGATTTCCCAGGGAACATGGCTTCACGCTGCGGTCTGGAACGCCCTTGCAACCGATGATGGAGAGTCCGGGAAGGTTGATGCCGGTGGCGATACGGTCAGCAGCGAACCGCCAGGCGCATTCAACGGGTTCGAGCGCAGAAGGTATGCAGCCGGAACGGCCTCCGGGTTTGATGGCCAGGCGCGCGGAGTCCCGTAGCCAGCTAAATCCAGCCGCGCCGTGCCAGCGATGTGGGCGTGCCGGAGCCAATCACGAAGTGATCCAGCACGCGCACATCCACCAGGGCGAGTGCATCGCGCAGGCGTAGCGTGATGGCACGGTCAGCAGCACTCGGTTCGGCGATGCCGGACGGATGGTTGTGGGCGAGAATGACGGCAGCGGCGTTGTGCGCAAGGCAATGGCGAACAACTTCCCGGGGATGCACGCTGGCCCCGTCGATGGTGCCCCGGAACAACTCCTCGAACGCGATCACCCGGTGCCGATTGTCGAGGAACAGGCAGGCGAACACTTCGTAGGGATACGCGCCCAGTCGTGATTTCAGGTAGCGGGCGCTGGACGCCGGGTCGGTCAGGGCTTCACTCTCTCGCAACTCGGAATCGAGATAGCGCCGACCCAACTCGAGCGCGGCCTGGATGCGGCACCAGCTGACCGGCCCGAGGCCTGACTTTTTCCGCTCCGCGTGCAAAAGGGGCATGAGTCCGCCTGCCTGTATCAGCAGATCGCGGCCCACGTCGACGGCACTCGAGCCGCGCCGGCCGGATCCTATGAATACGGCAAGAAGTTCGGCGTCGGAAAGAGAGCCGCTGCCCCTCGCAAGCAGTTTTTCGCGCGGTCGCTCACCGTCTGGCCAGTCACGAATACTCATGGATTTCGACCGCTGTATGCTCGGAAACCACACTCTGGGCATCAATCGGCATTTGCGGCAGCAGCCAAGCCTGCGATTTTGGGTAAGCTTAGGGATCTTTCTTGCGTAAGAAATCTCCTACATGAGTGATGTGCCACTGGAGCGCGTACGCATACTGCTGGGTGTATGCGGCGGTATTGCTGCGTACAAGGCCGCAGAGCTGGTTCGAAGGCTGCGCGATGCAGGCGCCGACGTCCGCGTGGTCATGACGGAAAACGCCATGCGTTTCGTCGGCGCGACGACATTCCAGGCGCTGTCCGGCAACCCCGTGCGCAGCAGTTTGTGGGATGAATCCGCCGAGGCAGCCATGGGCCATATCGAGCTGGCGCGATGGGCTGAGCAGATCCTGATTGCGCCCGCCTCCGCCGATTTCATGGCGCGGGTCGTACACGGTCGCGCCAATGACCTGCTGAGTACCCTGGTGCTGGCGACCGCAGCTCCGGTTTCGATTGCGCCTGCCATGAACCAGCAGATGTGGGCCAATACGGCCACCCAGGACAACGTTTCGCTATTGCGCAACCGCGGAATCCGCGTGATCCCGCCGGCATCAGGAAGTCAGGCCTGTGGTGAAGTCGGTGAAGGGCGAATGCCGGAAGCCGAAGCGCTGGTTTCCGCGCTGGCGGATTCGTGTGCGCCTCGCGTACTGGACGGCATCAGGGTTATGGTCAGCGCCGGGCCTACCTATGAGGATATCGACCCGGTAAGGTTCATTGGCAATCGAAGCTCCGGGCGCATGGGGTTTGCGGTCGCCATCGCTGCAGCGCAGGCGGGGGCAAAAGTCACTCTGGTCTCAGGTCCGGTCAGTTTGCCCACGCCACCCGGTGTCGAACGCGTCAATGTACGCAGCGCAAGGCAGATGCGCGATGCGGTGCTGCGGATATCCGTCGATAGTGACATCTTCATTTCCGCAGCAGCCGTGGGCGACTATCGGGTGCAAGCGAGCAGCGCGATCAAGCTGAAAAAGACCGGCGCGCCACTGGTGCTCGAACTGGTTCAGAACCCGGACATCCTGGCAGAGGTGGCGGCCTCGCAAGAACCACCGTTCCTGGTGGGGTTTGCTGCCGAAACCAATGACGTCGAGCGCTATGCGCGCGACAAGCTGGAGCGCAAGAACCTCGACATGATCGCGGCGAATCAGGTGGGTCCGGAGCTCGGATTCGAAGGCAGCGAGAACGCTTTGCTCCTGCTCTGGCAGGGGGGAAGCGAAGATCTCGGTCGGGGTGACAAGAAAATGCTTGCCCGCACACTGATCGAGCGGGTTGCCACCCGCTATCGGCTCAAGGCAGAAAAGGGGTTCAAGGCATGAGCATTCCCGTTGAGATGATCGTGCTCGACCAGCGCCTCGGAAGCGAGTATCCGTTGCCCGACTATGCGACAGCGGAATCGGCTGGCATGGATTTGCGCGCAATGATTGAAGCTCCGTTGCGGCTTGAGCCTGGAAACTCGGCCCTCATACCCAGCGGCATGGCTATCCATATCGGGGATCCAGCCATGTGTGCGATCCTGCTGCCGCGGTCCGGACTTGGTCACAAGCACGGAATAGTCCTCGGCAATGGAGTCGGACTCATAGATTCCGACTATCAGGGCCCCTTGATGATTTCCTGCTTGAACCGGTCGTCGGAAGCGTTCACCGTGTCACCCGGAGACCGCATAGCTCAACTGGTTTTCATGCCTATCGTGCGAGCCAGGCTTGTGCGTGTAGACGCATTCGCGCCAAGCGTGCGCGGAGAAGGTGGGTTCGGCAGTTCGGGGAAGAGTTGATCGTGGTTTCGGGTTCGGAATACGGGTGTTCTGCAAGACGGAACCGTGGTCATGAATCCGGAACATTGATGAATTGACCTGCATGGTGTTCCATGTGGTCTGGTGCATTGGCTGACTGGCATTTGCCCGGTCGGATTGTGGACTCAAGCGGGTTCAGGCCTCACGGATTCGGGGCTTGCCTGAAGAGTAGGCAAAGGTGACTGAGGCGAGGGCAAGGGACATGGCAGAAGAAAACCAGACAGCGTCGACGGCCGAACCCAGGGGGCCAGGCAAGGCCGTGCTGCTTTCTCGGCTGCTGCCGCGCCTGAAGGTTCTGGTGCCGCTCGCAGTCGCAACCGTGCTGATGCTGGCTGGATTCTTTCTGCTCTGGCAGAGTTCACTGGTATACAGTGAAAGTGACAAGATCGAAGAAGCCGAGTCGGCCCGCACGCGCATCATGACGGCGATAGCCGAGGAGATCGCCGCACTCAACCAGAAGGCCGAACAAGTCGCCGTTTCCGAGCCGGTCCTGGCCGCCCTGGCTGGCGAGGAAGAAACCCGACTTGAAAATGCCGCGCAAGCCATGAGGGCAGAGTGGCCGGAGCTCGAGCAAGCCAATCTCTATGACCCCGGTTTGCTCGAAGTCCGCAAGAACGACTTGAAGAACTTCGGTTATTCGCGAGCACAAATGCTGATGCAGGCCCAAGCCTCCATGCAGCCCGCGCCGGTCCAGATCCATCTGTCTCCGAAGGCCGGCCAACAGCTGGTTCTGGCGATCCCCGTGAAGCCTGAAGCAAAGCCCGTCGCCTACGCCTATCTGGCGCTTCCCGTTTCACTCATCATCGACATCCTGCAGGGCGACAATCGCAGCGGGGCACGCATCGACCTTCGCCAGGGCGATGGTCGTGGCGACATGATGGTGGCGAGTTCGGGTGCCGGCAGCGGAAACTCCACCGGCGATCTCGGAGTACCCATAGCCGGGTCACAACTTCGACTGGCCATTGCCGATCCGAACATTCAGATCCTGATCACCCGCGATCTTTGGGTGCTCGTTCCATTGACGCTCCTGTGCCTGGTTGGAGGCTTCTTCGCGCTGTGGCTCAGGCAGGTCGGCATGCAGGGTGCGGCTGCAGCATTCAGGCCGGGAAAACATTCACAATCAGAGGACATCACCTTGGCCCAGGCCATCGAACAACAGGCCGCCACCGACGTGGCTGCCGCAGCGGCCAAGCCAACCCCGGTCAAGGAAACGACGCCAGCCAAGCCCAAACCCGGTGAAAAGAAGGTTGCGGTCAACCGCAGCATTTTCCGCGCCTACGATATTCGCGGAATCCTCGGGCAGACACTGACAAACGATATTGCGCGCCAGATCGGCCGGGCCATTGGCAGTGAGGCGCTGCATCGGGGCATGCGAGAGATCGTGGTTGGCCGGGATGGCCGGTTGTCCGGGCCGGATCTTTCGGGTGCCCTGATCGAAGGGCTGCGCGCAGCCGGCTGCGACGTCATCGATATCGGCCTGGCACCTACACCGCTGACCTACTTCGCCGCTTACCACTTGCAAACCGGCTCATGCGTCTCGGTTACCGGCAGTCACAATCCCCCGGACTACAACGGATTCAAGATCGTGCTGGGTGGCGAAACGCTGTCCGAAGGCGCCATCCAGGAACTCTACGCGCGCATCGCTGAGGATCGCTTGAGCAGCGGTTCGGGTGGGTTGCAGGTCATGAGCCTGAATGACGACTACGTAACCCGCATCAGTGATGATGTCCAGGTTGAGACCAAGCTGAAGGTTGTTGTCGATTGCGGCAATGGCGTAGCCGGTGCGATCGCGCCCGCGGTGCTCGAGAGTATTGGCTGCGAAGTCCATGAACTCTACTGTGAAGTCGACGGCACCTTCCCGAACCACCACCCTGATCCATCGGATCCGCACAACCTGCAGGACCTGATCCTGTCGGTCAAGCAGACGGGAGCCGACATCGGACTCGCTTTCGATGGCGATGGTGACCGACTCGGAGTGGTCACGCGTAGCGGGGAAATCATCTACCCGGATCGCCTGTTGATGCTGTTCGCGATCGATGTGCTCAGCCGTAATCCTGGCGCCACGATCATCTACGACGTCAAGTGCACCGGACATTTGCAACCACTGATCCTGCAGCACGGCGGAAGCCCGATCATGTGGCGAACCGGGCACTCCCTGATCAAGTCGAAGATGCGCGAAACCGGTGCGCAACTGGCCGGAGAGATGAGCGGACACTTCTTCTTCGCCGAGCGCTGGTACGGGTTCGACGATGCCATCTACGCGGCGGCGCGACTACTCGAAATCATTGCTGGCGATGTGGATGGGCGTCCGGCCGAAGAAATCTTCGCAGCATTGCCGAAAGGCGTATCAACGCCAGAACTCAAGATCGAAATGCGTGAAGGCGAGCACTACCGTTTCGTCGACGCGTTCAAGGCCAAGGCCAACTTCGAGGGCGCGAGGCTCACCACCATTGACGGCTTGCGGGCCGATTGGCCGGATGGTTGGGGCCTGGTCCGCGCCTCGAATACCACGCCGGTCCTGGTGCTGCGATTCGATGCCGACAATGAGGCTGCCCTGAAACGCATACAGGCAGAGTTCCGCGCGCAACTGCTTGCGCTCGACCAGGCGTTGCCGTTGCCTTTCTAGAAAGACATCACGGCAAGGGCTTGAAAATCTCGCGCCGACAGCGCAACGGTTTCGAGCCCGGCGGCTGATTCGTCATCTGCAGCTCCGCCATCCATTCAATGCTGGTTGTACTTTTCCTTCAGCGCGAGATAGCGCTCGACCTCGGCTGCAAAGCCCGCTAGGGCGCTCTCACGCTCGGCCTTGCTGCGTTCAAGCAGGGCGTATTGGCTGTCCACCTTCTTGCGCAGGTCGCCAATCTGGCTTGTGAGTCGCTCCGGCACCGCTGTTTCGCTTCTCTCGAGATCAGCCGCGCGACCCAGCAGGTCGGTCAGGCTGCGTTCCAGACTCTGCAAACCCGTTTGCACACTCTTGATCTGCAGGTCGATCATTTCGATTCGTTGCGACTGGGTCTTGCGCAGGTCTGCCTCGGTCGGATTCGCGGCCAGCAGTTGCATGTCATCGCGTGACTGCCGCTCGGTAGCATCCAGCCTGGCCCGCTCTTCCTGAGCCTCGGCCTTCGCAACAGCCTTCTCTTCCGCAGTCATGGCTGGTTCTACGCGCTTGACCAGGATGCCCTGGCCGTTGATCACGTCGTAGCCGTGCACGCCGGCGTTTGCCGGCAAGCTGTCGGAATAGTGCAAATTGCCTTCCGCGTCACGCCACTTGTAGCGGACACTTCCGGCAGCCAGCACCGCAAACGCAAGCGTGGGCGCAATCAGCAGCAGGACAAGGCGAGAAATCGATGTTTGCATTCTGGACTCCAGAAGCCTGTTGGGCTTTGCCGATCGTGGCTGGAATTCGGGTGTGAGTGACTTAACGTTTGTTGTGTGTCAGGACGATTGTGCGCCCACTGGCAAAAGGTCGGGCAGAAGCATGTGCCGCGCAAATTCCCTTGCAGGCTGGCCAGGCAAAGTCTGACAGGTTGCTTGGCCTGACAGTATAGGGGAGCCTGATATCGGCCCGCAGTGCCGGAGATCACACACCATATAGGCGGCGATACTCTTGTAGCAAAGTGACTTCGGCGGCGAATTCGGCCCGCTCTCCCGTGTAGTCCAGCAACTCGGACAAGCTGACGATGGGAATGACGGGAATCCCAAATTCATTGGCGATCTCCTGTGCAGCGGAGCGCTCGCCCTGCCCGCGCTCCTGGCGATCAAGCGCAATCAATACTCCGGCCGGACGTGCGCCATTGCTGCTGATCAGCCCGAGGGATTCACGTATGGCCGTGCCGGCCGTGATCACGTCGTCGACGATGAGGACGTTGCCAGCCGGTTTCGCGCCGACCAGGCTGCCACCTTCCCCATGATCCTTCGCTTCCTTGCGGTTATAGATGAAGCCGCAATCCTTGCCGTGGTGTTCAGACAGGGCGGCGGCAGTCAGTGCCGCCAAAGGGATTCCCTTGTATGCCGGCCCGAAAAGCTGCTCGAACTCGATTCCTGAGCGGCTTGCTGCCGCGGCGTAGCAGCGTCCTACCGTACTCAGTGCGGACCCGGAGTCAAACAGGCCTGCATTGAAAAAGTAGGGGCTTGTGCGACCGGACTTGAGGGTGAACTCGCCGAAACGCAGCACGTTGTGCGAGATGGCGAGTTCGAGGAATTCTCGCTGGTAGTCATGCATGCGGATACCCGGGGTTCGGACTGTGGGGACAGGGCGTTGCAACGAACAGCATAGCTGGACTCAACCGCAGGATGCGGCGCGTCATTCAGGAATGGATTGTGCAAGACTCCGTGCTTTCGCGAAACCCGACGCGGGCGCGCGAACAATCCGCAATGGCGAACCCGCGTAGTTCCGGTAGTCTTGCGTCCATTCCCAATTCCGCACTCCCAAAAGATGAAGATCATCAGCTTCAACGCAAACGGCATACGATCGGCCGCAAACAAGGGATTCTTTGACTGGCTACGGTCGCAACAGGCCGATATCACCTGCATCCAGGAGACCAAGGCGCAGGAACATCAGCTGGTCGATCCAATGTTTCGTCCAGATGGACACCACTGTTTCTACAAGGATGCATCCACGAAAAAGGGCTATAGCGGTGTCGCCATCCTTTCAAGGCGCGAGCCCGATGAAGTGCGGACGGAATTGGGGTGGGCACCATTCGACGATGAGGGGCGCTACATCGAGGCCCGTTACGGAAACTTGAGCGTGGTGTCGTTCTACATCCCCTCAGGCTCGTCCGGAGACCTGCGCCAGGGGTTCAAGTTTGAAGTCATGGACTGGTTGAAGCCCATCCTTGATGAGTGGCTCACGAGCGGTCGTGACTACGTGCTCTGCGGCGACTGGAACATCGTGCGCAGCGCCCTGGACATCAAAAACTGGAAATCGAACCAGAAGAACTCCGGCTGCCTGCCACAAGAGCGTGACTGGTTGAATGGCCAGTGTGAGCCAGCAGAAACTGCCTGGACTGATGCCTATCGGCACCTGAATCCTGCGGGTCAGGATTACACCTGGTGGAGCAATCGCGGAGCAGCACGTGCGAACGATGTCGGTTGGCGCCTCGACTACCAGTTGGTGACTCCCGGCCTGCGCGATCGCCTGCGTTCCTGTTCGATCGAACGCGAACAGCGCTTCTCTGATCACGCGCCGTTTTCGGTGGACTATAGCGAATGAGTGCCGGCACGCCAGCCAGGCCGCGCGGATGGCGCGCTGCAGCCGCGACGTTCGGGACGCGCTCCGCCATCACGATGTTTTTCCTGGGATTCGGCTGCGGACTGCCGTTCTTCCTGGTGGGCAATACCCTGGCAATCTGGCTGAGAGATTCCGGTTGGGCATTGGGTCCCATCGGGCTGGTCAGCTATCTCACGTTCTTCTATGTCTTCAAGTTCGTCTGGGCGCCATTGCTGGATACCCGGCGCCTGCCCTATTTCGGTCGATTGGGTCGCCGGCGTGGCTGGCTTCTTGCGGCGCAACTTTCGATAGCGGCCGGGCTTGCCGCTCTGGCTTTGACCGGTCCTGTCGCATCGGTGCCGCTGTTCCTTGCGTTGGCAGGGTTCACTGCCCTTGCAGGCGCCACCCAGGACACCATGGTGGATGCATACAGGGTAGAGATTGCGCCTATCGACGCGCAGGCGGCATTGGCCGCCACCTACACCCTGGGCTATCGAATCGGACTGCAGCTGTGCGGCGGCGCATTGGTGCTCTATCTGGCGGATTTTGCCGGTTGGCGCATTGGCTACCTGAGCATGGCCGTGCTCGCCCTGGTGCCCGTCATGGCGACGCTGCTTTCGCCTGAGCCCGAATCCAGCCAGCGCATCGATTCCGAAGTTCGCCCGAGTTTCGTTGAGGCCTACATCAAGCCGTTCGCGGAATTCTTCCGCCGCAATGGCTGGGTACTTGGATTGGTTCTGCTTGCGTTTGTGGGTCTCTTCAAGATGCCGGACCAGATGCTGAGCATTGCCGGGCCGTTCTATCTTGATACCGGCTTCAGCAAGAGCGACATCGCGACGGTGTCGAAAATATACGGCGTCTGGATGGGAATTGGCGGTGCCTTTCTTGGCGGCTTTGCCGTTGCGGCAATGGGCGTTCGCAAGTCGCTTCTTGTGGCGGCCCTGGCGGTGGCACTCTCAAACCTGCTGTTTATCCTGATGTCTCTGCATCCCGGTGAAATCTGGACGTTTGTCGCAACCATCTCCGGAGACAACCTCTCGCAGGGTTTCGCCGGAACGGTCCTGGTCGCATTCATTTCCGGACTGGTCGACAAACGCTACACGGCCACCCAATACGCCTTGTTGTCGTCCCTCGCCAACCTGCCGGGCAAACTCATTGGTGGATTTTCCGGCTTTATCGTCGAAGCATCCAGCTACACCGTGTTCTTCGTCATCAGCAGCGTGTCGGTCATCCCGACCTTGCTGATACTGGCGTGGTTGTGGCGAAGACTGGCTCCGGGAGCATTGGACAACGAGACCTCGGCGGTTGCCTGAGGCGTGTCGGAATGCGCTGAAAAGTGCCGGCATTGTTGCGACAATCCGAATGTCACCAATTTGAACGACAGGTCATGGCGGAAATTCGCGTCAAAGACATCGACGAAGATACCTTCGAACGCCTGACCGCGTTGGCCAACGAGCGCGGCTGGACAATCAATGAAGTGGCCCTTCGTGCGCTTCGCTACGCGCTGGGCCTTAGCAACGAGCATTTGTCCGGCCAGGATCGGCAGGATATTGCGACCATGCGCGGAGTCTGGAACCAGGTCGAAAACCAGGCTTTCCACGAAGCCATCGAAGCGTTCCGCCAGGTCGATTCGGGGCCAACCTTCGAGTCCCCCAACCGCAAGAAGCAGGCCTGAAACTCAGGGCGGAGCTGCGAACACGGCACCAAGGTGTCGCTGGCCACGTGCGCCAGTGACGCTGGGCAAGTTGCTGCTTCTCCCGGCCAGTCGTTCGCGAGCAAGCCACGCCAGGAGTGCCGCTTCGACAAAGTCCGGATCGAGTCCCACGCTGGCCGTACTGTCCAGTGGAATGGGCGAGATCGCCGTAGCGAGGGCGGACATCAATCCGAGGTTGTGTACCCCGCCTCCGCAAACCAGAACACGAGCAGGTTTGAATGCGCTTGCTGACAAGGCATCGGCAACGGTCCGGGTGGTCAGTGCCATCAAGGTCGCCTGCACGTCAACGGGCTTCCTGTCCTGATCGCCCAAACGCTTGTCCAGCCAGTCCAGGTTGAACACTTCGCGCCCTGTACTCTTGGGCGGCTGAATCCTGAAATACCGGGCATCCAGCAGGACTTCGAGCAGGGCGAGGTCCACCGTGCCGCTCGTTGCCCATTCGCCGTTCAGATCACAGCTTGTGCCGCGGTGACGCATGTTCCAGGCATCAAGAAGGCAATTGGCCGGCCCCGTATCGAAGCCTAGGACTTCCATGTGCTTGCCCAACAGGCTCAAGTTGGCAATGCCGCCCAGATTTAGAACCGCGCAGGGTAGATGGTTGGAAAGGGCGGCGGCGTGGAAAGCCGGTGCCAATGGCGCCCCCTGACCACCCGCAGCGACATCGGCCCGTCGGAAATCAGCTACCGTACAAATGCCGGTGCGTTCGGCAATAACCGCGGCATCGCCGATCTGCATGGAAAACGGGTGATTCCCATCGGGTCGATGGCGAATGGTCTGGCCATGCGAACCGATCGCCTGCACCGCCGAGGCTGGTGTCCCGGCATCAGCAAGGAGGTCGAGCGCCGCAGCAGCAAAACATTCGCCGATCTCGACATCCAGGGCGCCGAGATGATCCAGCAGAATCGCTGCGTCGGGCTCGGTCAGCGCCAGGAGCTTTTGGCGCAGTTCCGCCGGGTATGGTGAAGTTCTAGCGGCGATCACTTCGATCCCGCCATCAAATCGCACCAGCGCGGCGTCGATGCCATCCGTACTGGTGCCCGAGATCAGCCCCAGGAACAGTGAGCTCATCGGAGTTCTCAGTGATTCTGGGCGAGGCGGACCGAGTCGACCATCTTGAGGCGGGCCAACAGCGTTGCGGAACCCTCGTTGAAGCGCGCCAGTTCGCTGGCAGGCAAGGGTTCCTGCTTCGGCAGTGTGACTTTCAGCGGATCACGGTGCTTGCCGGCAACACGGAATTCATAATGCAGGTGTGGGCCGCTGGCCAATCCGGTCATGCCGACATAGCCGATGACCTGTCCCTGGCTGACGCGCTGTCCGACCTTGCCGCTGGCGAATCGCGACATATGGCCATACAAGGTGGTGAACTTGCCTTCGTGCTGGACAATGACAACGTTGCCGTAGCCATTCTGACGACCGCGAAACACGATCTTGCCGCTACCAGCCGCCTTGATCGGTGTGCCCGAGGGGGCGGCGTAATCGACGCCTCGGTGGGCACGCATCTTGCCGAGGATCGGATGCATGCGGCCGCTGCTGAACTTGGAGGAGATTCGCGTGAATTCCACAGGTGTGCGCAGGAAGGCCTTGCGCAGAGGTCGGCCGTCCTCGGTGTAGTACAGCGTTTCGCCCATCGAATTGGTGTAGCGGACTGCCGTAAAGCGTTTGCCCTGATTGGTGAACGTCGCGGCAATGATGTCGCCGGCACGCAGACGCTCGCCCTCTCGATAGAGTTCGTCAAAAATGACGCTGAAACTGTCGCCGGTGCGCAAATCCTGAGCGAAGTCGATGTCATAGCCGAAAGCGTTGGCCAGCTTGAGCGTCATCAGGTCACTCATGCCTGCCTGGTCGCCGGCTTCGAAAAGCGAACTGTTGATCACCCCGTGGGCGACCTGCACGCGCCGCTCAACGGCGCGATCCTGCAGGGTCTCACCAACGCTATCCGAACCGAAATCGAGAACTACACGGGTCGATTCGTCGCGATCGAAGCGAAATGCCTTGAGCGACCCATCGCTGTCGATGTCAAAAGCGAACTCGTCTCCGGGGCGTATGTTTCGTAGCGCCGCACCGTCGGATTGCGAATCCAGTGCGCGATTCAGCACGTTGGCACCCAAGCCCTGGTTACTGAAAATCTCCGAGAGTGTCTGGCCTGACTCGACAGTGACAACTTTCCAGTCAGGGCCGAGATTGCCCTCAGCTGCAAGCAAAGCGATGGCGGCTTCGGCTTCAGCGCCTGCAGGCAAGGGCGGCAACTCGAGCGGCATGGTCGTGAATGCTGCCTGCGACAAGTCACTTCGGGTCGCGCTGGCAAAAGTCGGCATGATGACGCCGACGAGCAATGTCAGAAGTACGGCAGTCCCGCCCAGAATCCAGTGTTCCTTCTGCCACGACACCGGGGCCGCTGCGACGTTGCGCAGGAAAGTCCACTTGTGATTACGCAAATAGAACTTGAGGTGCTGGCGACGTGCCCGGCGCCGGACTGCGAGTCGGCGCGCCATTTGTCTGGCATTCTGGGTCGGCGGGTTTGTCTCTGTCACGTTCGCGTTCCGGATACTGGCCACGTACCATAACGGGCGCTCGCGAGCTGCGTCAACGAATATGATGTCGCAAATTTGCGAAACTTTCCTCGATTAACAATCACTTAACCTGATCGTCTCGGATCGGGATGAGTAAGCGGTTTGCCGCGCCATCCCTGCCGTACGACCCAAGCCTCGAGAGGGCCTCATGGTCGACATCCCATCATCGCTCGATCTGATTGGTCGTGGCGCAGAAGAACTCATCAAGCAGGAAGAGCTTGAGGCACGCCTCAAGCTGGGCCGGCCATTGCGTATCAAGGCGGGTTTAGACCCGACAGCGCCGGATCTGCATATCGGTCACACGGTTTTGCTGAACAAGATGCGCCAGTTCCAGGATCTGGGCCATCAGGTCATTTTTCTGATCGGTGACTTCACCGGAATGATTGGCGATCCGACCGGCAAGAACGCAACGCGCAAACCGCTTACGCGCGAGGATGTGGAGGCCAATGCGGTCACCTATACCGAGCAGGTGTTCAAGGTGCTGGACCGCGAGCGCACCGAGGTGCGCTTCAATTCGGAGTGGTTTGCCAAGATGAATGCCGCCGACATGATCAAGCTTGCCGGCCAGCATACGGTGGCGCGCATGCTCGAAAGGGATGATTTCTCCAAGCGCTATGCCGCCCAGCAGTCCATCTCCATTCACGAATTCCTCTACCCGCTGGTCCAGGGCTACGACTCCGTCGCCCTGAAGGCGGACGTCGAGCTTGGTGGCACAGACCAGAAGTTCAATCTCCTTATGGGCCGCGGACTGCAGGAGCATTTCGGACAGCCACCGCAGATTGTCCTGACCATGCCGCTGCTGGAGGGCCTGGACGGAGTCAACAAGATGTCCAAGTCACTTGGCAACTACATCGGCATCAATGAGCCGGCCATCGATATCGTGACCAAGACGCTCAAGATCGGCGATGAACTCATGTGGCGTTGGATCGAACTGCTGAGCTTCGAGATTTCACTGGCCGAAATTGAGATGTTGAAGCGAGATATTGCTTCCGGCCAACTCAACCCCAGAGACCTGAAAATGCGCCTGGCGCGTGAATTGGCGACACGGTTCCATGATGCAGAAGTCGCGGAATTGGCGATTGCCGGCTGGAATGCCGTTGTGCGCGGTCAGGGAGACACCAGCCAATTGCCATTGAACGAAGTGTCGGTCCCTGTCGAGGGATTGCGTCTTGCCGCGCTGCTCACGGCCTGCGGGCTCACTGCCAGCAATTCCGAGGCAAATCGGAAGCTCAAGGAAAATGCCGTGCGCATCGATGCCGAGGTTGTGGTGGACGCGCAAAGAGTCTTTGGCCCGGGGTTCGAGGGTGTCCTGCAAGTTGGCAAGCGCAATTTTTCCCGCGTTCGCCTCATCAGCGCATAGGCTGGCGGGATTGGGCAAAATCCGATCTGTATGCGGCAAAACGTCCATTTGCCCGATATCGGTGATTTCCTGCTGGCGCACACGTGTTCCCGCGGTTAGGATGCGCGCCCCGTTGAGGTTGGGCTGTTGAAGACAGTTTGATTGGGCGGGGGTTGGCACAGAGAGGCGATGCGAAAAAGGGCATCGCAAGGTGTTGACGGTAGGAAAAATGGTTGTATGATGTGCGGCTCGCTGACGACGAAAGGTTGTCAGCCGCGGGGATGGAAATTCCCGCACCGTAAGAGATCTTTGACAGTGTGCGCAGGTATCTTGTGTGGGCGCCTTGCGGTGGATGAAAGTCCAAAGCAATACGAGCGTCCAAGCAAGAATCAAGCAAAAGCTATAAGCCATAGTTTGAAGATGCTTGGGTTAAACGTTCAGGAATAAACCTAGGGGCTTGCCCTGATGGTTAGAAGGTTCAACTGAAGAGTTTGATCCTGGCTCAGAGTGAACGCTGGCGGCAGGCCTAACACATGCAAGTCGAGCGGCAGCGGGTCCTTCGGGATGCCGGCGAGCGGCGGACGGGTGAGGAATGCATCG
>NZ_JBAWHJ010000411.1:0-1598 GCF_049593775.1 Dokdonella sp.
TCCGGGCACCGACAATCAGCCCACCTGGGTCGGCGACACGATTTATTTCACCTCCGATCGCAATTACACGATGAACCTGTTCGCGATTTCGCCCGAAGGCGGCGAGCCGCGCCAGGTCACCGGGTTCACCGATTTCGATGTGCTCTGGCCCAGCGCCGGCAAGGACGCCATCGTGTTCGAGAACGGTGGCGCCATCTGGCGCTTCGATCCGAAGACATCGAAGGCCAGCGAAGTGCCGATTCGGGTGACCGGAGATTTTCCGCAAACCCTGCCGACATGGAAGAACGTCGCAGCCAATGTCGAATCCTTCGATCTTGACGAGGACGCCGGAACCATCGCCTTCGCAGCACGCGGCGAGGTGTTTCGCTACAGCGGAAAGGATCCGGAAATCCGCAATCTTTCACGGACACCGGATGCGCGAGAACTGGGCCTGACCATGGCCCCCGATGGCAACTCGATCGCGTTCCTGTCCGACGCCAGCGGCGAGTACGAGCTCTATCTTCAGTCTCTGGCAGGCGGTGCGCCGAAGCGCCTGACCCGGGATGGCGATGTCTGGCGTTTCCCGCCGGTGTATTCGCCGGATGGTCGCCATATCGCCTACGCCGACAAGAAGCAGCGGCTGCGCATCGTCAACGTCGACAGCGGCACTACACGCGATGTGGACAACGGTCGCGCCGAGGACATCACCGAGTATGTGTGGTCACCCGATGGGCAGTGGCTGGCTTACACCTTGCGCAACAGTGGCGGACTGGCGCGAGTCTGGCTGTATTCCCTTGCGGACGGTTCGAAAACGCCGGTCACGGCCGATACCTCCAGTGCATTCAGTCCCGCGTTCGATCCGGAAGGTCGCTGGCTCTACTTCCTGTCCGATCGGGATTACCAGCTGCAATTCAGCGCCTACGAAATGAATTACCTCTATGCCGATGCCACGCGTGTCTACGCAGTCAGCCTCAGTGCCGATGGTCCGTATTTTTACCGGGATCAGGAAGACGCCGATGCGAAGGATGCTGACAAGTCCGACAAGGACGCGTCGACCAAGCGGTTGAAGATCGACACCAAGGGCATGAGCGGGCGCGAGCAGGTGCTCAAGGCGGGCAACGGAAATTATCGCAAGCTCCAGGCCAGTGCCGATGCCGTCTTCTTTGCCGCTTCACCGGGCGGGCGCGATGATGGCAAGTTCGAATTGCGAATGCTCGACCTCGATGCCGACAAGGATGTCGTGATCGCAAAAGGACTCTCGGACTATGCGCTGGCGGCGAACGGCAAGCAGGTGCTGGTCCAGTTCGAAGACAAGTTCGCGTTGCTGGATACCAAGGCGGATCAGGATCCCGCCAAGAACGCGCTCGACCTGTCGGCCATGAAGCTGCTGATCGATCCGCAGCGTGAATGGAATCAGGAGTTCACCGATGGTTGGCGCATCCTGCGTGACTGGTTTTACGATCCGGGCATGCATGGCGGCATCGAACGCTGGAATACAATCCGGGCCCGCTACCAGCCCTTGGTTGCGCATGCAGCGACGCGACAGGACCTGGACTACATATTCCAGGAACTGGTCGGCGAACTTCAGGCCGGCCATATCTACGTGCAGCAAGGCGACC
>NZ_JBAWHJ010000412.1:0-1848 GCF_049593775.1 Dokdonella sp.
CACAACCTCCCCGAAATCCGGTTCGTCGGGCGCGTAGTCGGGCGGCTCGCTGGCCGGACCAATCGGATGTCCTACATCAGGCGAACCTGCATACCAGCGCTGCACGTTGTCAGGGGCCACGTCGAGCAGGCGCACGGCATCGGTCATGACCTTGCCAAAGACAGGTGCGGCCACCAGTGAACCGTAGTAGGCCCCGTTACCCTTGCCCGGATCGTGAATCACCACAACGCCCACGAGGCGCGGATTGCTTGCCGGCACCATTCCCGCGAACAGAGACACGTAGCGCTTCTCGTAGCCGCCGGCAACCGCGCGACGTGAGGTGCCGGTCTTGCCGGCGACACGGTAATTCGGCACAGCAGCGCGCAATCCGGAGCCTTCAGGCGAGACCACCGTTTCGAGCATGCCTCGCACCGTTTCGGCAATCAGCGGATCGATCACGGCGCTGTCCGGATTCACCGCACCCTTGACGAAGCCGGGCTGGCGGAGGCGACCGCCATTGGCCAGGGTGGCGTAGGCCTGGGCGATCTGCATTGGGGTGACGCTGAGGCCATATCCATACGAGATGGTGGCCTTCTCGACCGGGCCCCAACTCTTCGCTATGGGAAGATAGCCCGGCGATTCGCCCGGGAAGCCACAGCCGCTGACTTCACCGAATCCAAAGCGGTGGAACACGTCATACATGTGCTCATTGCTCAGCGACGATGCAATCTTGGCTGCGCCGACGTTGCTCGATTTCGTGATCACCCGGGTGACATTGATCAAGCCGTAATTGCGGAAATCACTGATCGTGTATCCACCCTGCAACATCAACTTTCCGGGTGTCGTGTCGATCATGGAGTCCGCCTTCCAGCGGCCGCTTTCCAGTGCGGCAACGATGGTGAACGGCTTCATCGTGGAGCCTGGCTCGACGACGTCGGTGACACCGCGATTGCGTCGGTAGGCCGGATCAATCGCGGCTTTGGAGTTCGGATTGAACGAAGGCTGGTTGACCATGGCCAGCACTTCGCCATTGCTGACATCGAGGATGACCATCGAACCCGAAACGGCATTGTGCTCGATGATGGCCGCCTTCAGTTCACGGTAGGCCAGATACTGGATACGACGATCGATGGACAGGGTCAGGTCGCGGCCCGGCTGGGCCTCCTTGAGCAGTTCCACGTTTTCTACAACATGGCCGAGACGATCGCGGATAACACGCTTGAGGCCCGGCTTGCCAGCCAGCCAGTCGTCAAAAGCCAGCTCGAGACCTTCCTGCCCCTGGTCGTCGATGTTGGTGATGCCCAGCGTGTGGGCCATGATCTCGCCACTTGGATAGTAGCGGCGGAATGCGCGTTCACTGGCCACGCCGGGGATCTTGAGATCCAGAATTTCGCGTGCCGCCTCTGGATCAAGCGGACGCTTCAGATAGAGAAATTCCTTGTCCTTGCGTTGTACCAGACGTTCGGTCAGGTCGGCCGTGGTTACGCCCAGCGCTTTGGCCAGGATCGGCAACTGTTCCGGGTTGGCCAGCAATTCCTGCGGATTGCCCCAGATCGATTCGACAGGTGTCGATACCGCCAGTGGTTCGCCGTTGCGGTCGAAAATGGTGCCTCGGGATACCGCGATCGGGATATCGCGCAAGTAGCGCGCATCACCCTCACCCTGATAGAAATCCTTGCGCACGACCTGAAGGTCCACCGCGCGCACGACGAGTGCCGTCGTGGCGAGCACGAGCACCATCAGCACCATATACAAGCGCGCACGCAGGTTCGCCGGCTTCGCTCGGGGCGTCATCGGCGGGCTCCTGCTTGACGCGCACGCGCGATTCCCGCCAGGTTCTGGCGGACGAGCGGACGCCTGGCCTGGGCC
>NZ_JBAWHJ010000413.1:0-4443 GCF_049593775.1 Dokdonella sp.
TCGCGCCATGGTTTTCGGCCATTCCGGGCTCATCCAGATCCAGCCCGCTGCAGCCATTCCCAACCAGAAGTCGGCTCCCGATGCTGACGGTCTTGCCGAAATGCGAACCCGATACACCTCGAAGAACCACGCGGGATACCTCGCTGGGCCCGCCTTGTGCAGCTTCGGCCGGTACGCGCGTATCGATGATCTCGTCGAGATCGGGTTTGATGACGGCCGCGACGGCATCGAAGTTGATCACGTCGCCAAGCCTGAGCAGGGCTTTTTCGACGATCGGGCGGGCGTTCACGTGGGTACGGGCCTGAGCGTCAAGCACTTCCAGGACCATGCCCCGCTGGTCGATCAGCAGACGTGCGTGCCAGGGCTTGACCCCACCCGCATCGAGCATGACCGCATTGCCCTGCGCCGAGCCGATACCGGTGACTCCGTTATCGATGACAACATCGGCATGTTCCCCATTGGAAAAGCTCAGACGCATCGGTTCACGGAATTTCGGAATTGCTGGCACTTTAGCAGGATGCGACAGGACTGACACCTGCCTCGATCCGACATTGCTTGTACCCGGTATTCGGGCACGGGCTGCAGTTGGTGCGCGCATCGGGCAAAAGCGCCGTCCGGAGGCCAGCAAAAGCGCATGCGCGCATACAGGCGATTCGCCGGAGGGGAGTCCGGATGCAGATCTGCCCACCGGTAGAGTTTCACCTGGGCGAGTCAGGAATGAACGAAATCCGGCCGTGAACGCGGTCAAGGCTTCTGCAGGCAACACGACTGGGGCATCATAGTGTCCAATCGCGAAATAGTGCTGACTCGCGCAACACCCCATATCGGAGAACCTGGATGGCGAGCATTGATATCCGCCGAAAACACAATTTGTCAGTCAGTGAAGCACGCAAGGCGGTCAACAAACTGGCCAAGTCAATTGCCAAGGAATTCGATCTGGACTGCAGCTGGGAAGGCAACACGCTGGCCTTCTCCCGCAGTGGCGTGGATGGTCACATCGCCCTGGAGAAAGGCGAAGTCCACGTTTATGCGCAGCTGGGTTTCCTGAT
Organism: Dokdonella sp.; assembly: GCF_049593775.1. GTDB lineage: Bacteria > Pseudomonadota > Gammaproteobacteria > Xanthomonadales > Rhodanobacteraceae > Dokdonella. The sequence continues at coordinate 1,050 of NZ_JBAWHJ010000413.1, forward strand.
GGGCGTGATGAAGCCGATGATCGAGCAGGAGATCCATCGCCACCTCGACGAGCAGATCACCTGATGCTGGCGATCAAGTCAGCCAGGAAACCACGCAGGAAAGGCGGTCATCCACGCATCGCCCTCGCTGTCGCCGGCGGTGGTCCGATTGGAGGCATATTCGAGATTGGCGCTGTACGTGCGCTTGATGATGCCATCGAAGGCCTGGACCTGAATGCGCTGGATGCTTACGTCGGCGTCAGTTCCGGTGCATTCGTGGCGGCCAGTCTGGCCAACCGGTTGACCACCGCGGAGATGTGCCGGATCTTCATCACCGGTGACTCCGACCAGCTCCACTTTCGCCCGGAAGACTTCATCCGCCCGGCTATTTTCGAGTACCTGAACCGGCTCGCCGGGGTTCCGCGCATGCTGTTGACCGGGCTCACCGAGTTTGCCAAACACCCTTTCGACCTCAGCGTTTCCGACAGCCTGCTCCGACTTGGAAGCATTCTGCCGACCGGCCTGTTCGACAACGAGGCAATCGAGCGCTTCCTGAGAACAGCCTTTACCGCCCATGGACGCAGCAACGACTTTCGCAAACTTGCACGCAAGCTCTATATCGTTGCAGTCGAACTGGACAGCGGAAAGGCCGTTCGTTTCGGGACCGAAGGTCATGACGACGTGCCGATTTCCCGCGCCATAGAAGCCAGCGCCGCCCTGCCCGGCCTGTACCCGCCGGTGGCGATCAATGGAAAATATTATGTGGATGGGGCCTTGCGATACACGGTCCACGCTTCGGTTGCGCTTGAAGCAGGGGCTGACCTCGTGCTGGCCATCAACCCGCTCGTGCCGATAGACACGTCGAACGCGAACGCCACAGGCAAGGCCTCTCCGACCAGTCTGGTCGACGGCGGCCTGCCCTATGTCCTCTCGCAGATGTTCCGCACGCTACTGCAATCCAGGATGCAGGCAAGCATCCCGAAATATGAAGGCAAATACGAAAGCTCTGACTTGCTGATCATCGAACCTGATCATGACGACGCGGAAATGTTCTTCACCAATGTCTTCAGTTTTGCCCACCGCAAGAGACTGGCCGAGCATGCCTACCAGGCGACCCTCCACGATCTGCGTTCGCAACGGAAGTCTCTGGCACCACTGCTCCGACGTCATGGATTGAGTTTGCGCGATGAAGTACTGGACGAACCGGGCCGCACCCTGCTGAGCGGTCTGGAAGGCAAGCCGGCACGACGGTCACAGGCTACCTCGCAGCTTCATCGCACTCTGGACGATCTTGACCGCGCACTGGAACGCACGCGCTCACCGGCCAAGACCAAGAAGAAGCGACCGCGCACCCCGGCAAGCCCGCGCACCGGGTCCGCCAGAACGCCTTCGGCGCACTCGTGACCACAGCGCCCGACATCGACTACTTGCTCTATTGATATCCACTATTATTGCCGTCAATCGGGGCAAATGCCCTTGACCCTTGGAAGGAAAAGACCATGAACAAGCCCAAGCTGAAGTCCAAAGCCGCGCCCGCTGCCAGCAAATCAACGGCTCGCGCAGGCGGCAAGTCGATCGTAGAGTCCGCACAGCACATCTGGCTCGCCGGCCTGGGCGCTTTCGCCAAGGCACAGGACGAGGGAACCCGCCTGTTCGAAGCGCTGGTCCGCGAGGGCGTTTCCCTCGAGCAGAAGACCCGCAAGCTCACTACTGGCAAGGCTGATGAAGCCCGCGGCGCCGTTGAAGCGGCGGTTGGCCAGGTCAAGGAACGTAGTCAGGAGACCTGGGACAAGCTCGAAAAGGTATTCGAGACTCGCGTTTCGCGCGCGCTGAATCGCCTCGGCGTACCGGGCAGCACCGAGCTCAACAAACTGACCAAGCGAGTCGAAGAGCTTGGCCGCGAAGTGACCAAGCTCAACAGCAAGTCGGCGACGAAGCCAGCAGGCAGGAGCTCAGCAGCAAAAAGCGGCGCAACGCGCTCGGTTTCCCGAGTCAAGGACGAGCTGGCGGACGTAGCTCGCGAGCTTGAAAGTGCCCAGCTCAAACAGGCCGGCGCAAAGCGCGGCAGCGCGGGTGCCAGGAAGGCAACGGCAAAGAAGCCTGCAGCCAGGAAGGCAGCCACCAAGAAGAAGCCTGCTGCCAAGTCTGCAGCTCGCAAGGCTCCGGCCAGAAAGAAGAAAGCCTGACAGGCAAGCCTGCAACACGGTGATCGCAACTAAACAAAAGCCCCATTCCGCCAGCGGAATGGGGCTTTTTTGTGGGGCCAGCACCGACGGACTGGTGAATCCCGCGCTTCACGCCACCAGCATTCGCCGCCACCTCAAAACGAGCAACGGGTTGTGCAGGTCGCGCGACCCGCTACCAGTGGACTCCACGCATCAGCGCCGCGAACGCGACCTGTTCGGAAGATGGCCCCTGCTGAAGCTCCTGGCGCACACCCTTGATGCCCTTGGCTGCCGAAGAATCAGGGAACAAGCGGAACGCCGAGTTCATGACGATCTCGTAGGCGCGCGGAGAAACCGAATAGAACAACTGGGCGAAGATGCCGGTGCGCGTTGCCACGCGGACCTGGCGTTCAATAATCGCGCCCACGACGAGATCCGCCGCCTCCTCAGGACTCAGGGTAGGCACCGAATCGTACATCTTGGTCGGCGCGATCATGGGTGTCTTCACGAGCGGCATGTTGATGGTCGTGAAGTTGATCCCCTGGTCCGAAAACTCCGCCTGGGCGCAGCGCGAGAATGCATCAAGCGCTGCTTTCGATGAGACATATGCGGAAAATCGCGGTGCGTTGGTCAGCACGCCTATCGATGAAATATTGATGATGTGACCGCGATGGCGGTCGGTCATCTTCGGCAGAAAGCCCATGATCAGGCGCAGCGAACCGAAATAGTTCAGTTGCATCGTGCGCTCGAAATCATGGAAACGATCGTAGCTCGATGCAATCGCCCTGCGGATCGAGCGGCCGGCATTGTTGATCAGGATATCCACGCCGCCATGGTCGGCCGTGACCTGTTTGACGAACGCATCGCAAGAGGCAAGATCAGCCAGGTCGACCACGTAGCTGTGGCAGGATCCTCCGGCTGCCTCGATCTCGACTTTAGCCGCCGCAAGCTCGGCCTCACCGCGAGCACAGATAACCACCTTGGCGCCAGCGGCAGCCACCTTGAGCGCGACCGCCTTGCCGATACCCGACGAGCCACCCGTGACCACGACAACCTTGCGCCGGACTTTTCCGGACAGCGAGTGATCGACGAAAAGGGCCGGATCCAGGTGCCGCTCCCAGTAGTCCCACAGCCGCCACGCATAGGTCTGCAGTTTGGGCAGTTTCAACTTCGAACCACGCAGCGCACGCTCGGCCTCGCGCGTATCGAAGCGGGTCGGGTAGTTGATGAATCGCATTACTTCGGCCGGT
>NZ_JBAWHJ010000414.1:0-3235 GCF_049593775.1 Dokdonella sp.
AAGGTGGTGGTTGATGGAGCCTCCGGCTGGGTGCAGCGACCGACCGAGTGCACGCGAGAGTGTGAGCAACTGCTGGCTACCGCCGCATTCGTCGGTGCATTGTTGAAATTCTCCGACGGCGGGCCGGCACCTGCGGTGACCGCTGGCTTGTCGCGCGACACGACCATCATTTCGCGACAACTCGCTGTGCTGGGCGATCTGCGCAAGAAGGCTTTCCACCCGGCCGAGACCTATCTCGCGCGCTGGGACGATGGCTCGGCCAACGATTACGGGGCACCTTATGCCGATCTTCTTGCCTTGAGTGCGCTGGCCGCAGAGTTGCATGCGCAAGGCGACGAACCCTACGACGAGATCCGCCTCGACAATACATTCGTGCGCGGTATCGCAACGGGCCTGGCCAAGGCCTCGCAAGACGATCCGCGCAATACCGAAGTGCTCGACAACCTGGCAATCCTGTTCCAGGTGCTTGGTGACGAGCGGCGTGCCACTCTCGCCAGTCGCTTGTCGCTTGAAGCCCGGGATGCACGCGTGGAGGCGGAAAATTGAACGACTTCGCGCAATGGCGCAACTGGGCTGCCGATCTCGATGACACGGCATTCTCTCGCTTGTGGCGGGCGCTCGGCGCAGTTGCCGCGTTGCGACGGACAGCGGGTGCGCCCGCGGACTGGATCATCAAGGTGCGGGCCGACGCCATGCGCACACAGGAGTTGCGCTGGGCGTTGCCGGTATTCGACGACAGCGTATCGGTGACGTGCCGGAGCATTTCGCCACATGAATGGCTTGATCTCTGGGACGCGAAAATTGGAGAGCGTCTCGACAAGGCACCGATGCGGATTGATGTCTGGCCCAGGCACGAACCGTTGGGGGAATGGTTCGCCATGCTGGGCAGTCGTGCGCCCGTCGCCACCTTGAACATGGAATCGCGCAGCAAACGCAAGCCGGGTTGGCCGTTGCGTCTCGCCGCGCTTCGCCCGGAAGATCGCGATGTCCTCAGCCAGGCAACCGGGCTATGGCCATCAGGCCGGCTCGCGCGAATCGTCGGCGAGCATGCCGGAAGTTTCGCCTGCGATGTCCTCCTGTTTGACGGAGACATCGACACCCTGATGCCGCAGCTCGAAGGCGGCGCGGTGTCGGCAAATCTTGTCGTGCTGTGCATGCGGCGATCCTTCCTCGCCGAGGATGCCAGCAAGCTCGATGCGCTGATGGAGGCGACGCGGGCAGGCGGCTACATCGTTGTCGAATCGGCCATGGCCCTCGATCTTCCCGGACGGCTCAATCGTCTCGTTGAAGAGTTGTCGCACGCACGCCGTATCGATGTTGCGGCCAGTCTGGCGTTCGCGGGCTTGCCGCAGCCCGCGTTGATTGCGCTCAGCGATACGCTGGCCCGATTCACCATCCGCGAAGTTGCCGGGCAATTGCTGGCGCGATCGAAAGCAGCCAGGCCGCAGAGCGCACCGCCGTCGGCCATTCGCAGATTGCTGGATGCCGTCATTCCCAGGCAGCAGCCACCTGCGCCCGCGCCGCGTGGTCTTGAATCCGCAGGTGCGGAACCCGAAGCGGAGTCGAGCGGGCTGGAGTCATTAGGCGGGGATGAGGATAGGCAAGCCGCAGGCGAAGATGGCGGCGATGCGCTTGAAGCCATGTCTCCTGAACATGATGAACTGGTGCCGGATTTCGAGCGACTCGAGGCTCCGTTTGATCGCGAGTCCGGTGGCGCCACAGCTCTCGCAGAGGCCGCCGAAGAACTGGATCGTGCCGAGGCCACGGTGTCGGCGGATCGCTACCTGCAACAAAAGGCGTTCGTCGTGGCGAATGGTGAGAAGGAGCCGGCGTCGGGTGGGTTCCTGGTCGGGATGCCGGTCTTGATCGAGGTGTTCATCGGTCCGCCGGATCGCCAGGCGAATGCCATGCCCGATGCATTCCCCGAAGCCGCATTGCCGCAGGAACTTGAAAACTGGGACCTGCGTGTCTGGTTGTCCGAGCCTGATCATATTCCGCAGCCATTGTCCGGGGATATTGTCTTGCGTCGCATGGGCAGGAGCACGAGCTGCGAGTTCGCATTCACGCCCGCGCAGGCGGGTTTGTTCAATGGTCGCATCAGCGTCCTGCATCGCGGACGCGTGATCCAGACGGCTTCCTTGCGTGCCAGCGTAACCAGCGCCGGCTCACCGACGGGCGAGACCATCGCGCCGACGCTTGGTCGCGTGCTCAAGGTCAGGCAGAACCTGTCCAATCTGGATCGTCGCCCGTTCGATCTTGCCTTCGTTCTCAATCACGCCGGACTGGATCAGCCGACCGTGCATGCCATGGGCGACAAGCGCGCATGGATGGGAAACCTGCGAGTCGTTGAAAAGACCGTAGCCGATCTCAACAAGCTACTGAGCGGGCTCGCCAAAACGGCCAGGGACTACGTTGGCGGACTCGACACTGACAAGGGCAAGAGTCTGCTGCGCAAATTGGCCCAGGTGGGCAGCTATCTGCACCTCTACCTGGTCGAGTCACAGCGGCAGGCGGCAGGCGGTGCTGCAGGCGCGAATGTGCTGGATGGGGAGTTCATCCAGGTCGTCAGCACGCGCAGCGACGCGGTCGTCATACCGTTCGAATTCATCTACGCCCATGACGCGCCTGATGATGATGCGACCCTGTGCCCGAACTGGCGCGAAGGCGTCGCCGCCGGTCGCTGCACTGCAAATTGCCAGCATGGTGCGAATTCGTTCTGTCCGATGGGATTCTGGGGGCTGAGCAAGGTCATCGAGCGCCATGCCCTGCAGCCGAATCTGGCCAACGAAGGCGAAGTGGGTGTGCAATCGGAGGCCGTCAGCGGTCGTGACACGCTCAAGATTTCGGGCAACGTGGTGTTTGGCTACAGTGACAAGGTCAAGAAGGACAGCCTTGCTCCGCTGCTGCAACGCATGGCCACGGCGCACTTGAATGCCAGTGAAGCAAAGGACTGGAGCGAGTGGGCCACGCTGGTGGGCGAGCACAGTCCTTCGCTGTTGATCGCGTTGGCGCATTCCGATGGAGCGGGATTCAGTGCGACGGTCGAGATCGGTGGCGAAGCGATCAAGACCATCGGCATCACTGCCGGCCACATTCGCGCCAAACCACATGACGGTGAGCGACCGCTGGTGGCTTTGCTTGGCTGCGACATGGCAGGCACCGGTGATGACTATTCCAATCCGGTTGCGGTGTTCACGATGCGCGGCGCCGCCACGGTCATCGGCACGATCGCCAC
>NZ_JBAWHJ010000415.1:0-3188 GCF_049593775.1 Dokdonella sp.
GCGCCAGTCAAGGCAATGACCACCGTGAACGCCATCGGGTGGAACATCTTTCCCTCGACGCCACTGAGGGCGAACACGGGCAGATACACGGCGGCAATGATGAACAAGCCGAACAGGCTGGGCTTGATCACCTCGGCACTGGCAACGGCGGCCATCTCAAATCGCTCTTCCCGATCGAGCAGACGCCCGAGCTGATGCTGCCGTTCGCCGAAGCGGCGCAGGCAGTTCTCCACGATGATCACGGCGCCATCGACGATCAGGCCAAAATCGAGTGCGCCCAGGCTCATCAAATTCGCTGATACCTGGTTCTGCACCATGCCGCTGATGGTGAGCAGCATCGTCAATGGAATGACTGCTGCGGTAATCAGTGCAGCGCGCAGATTGCCCAGCAGAAGAAGCAGAACCACGATGACCAGCAGCGCGCCTTCGATCAGATTCTTCTGCACCGTGGCGATCGTGCGGTCGACCAGTTCGGTGCGGTCGTAGACCGCTTTGACCTTCACGCCCTCTGGCAGGGTTGCGTCAATTTCCTTGAGTTTGACGGCGGCACGTTGAGCCACGGCGCGGCTGTTTTCGCCGATCAGCATGAACACGGTACCCATCACCACTTCGTGGCCATCCTGGGTTGCGGCACCTGTGCGCAACTCGCTGCCTTCGTTGACCTCGGCAACATCGCTGATGCGCAATGGCAGGCCATCACGCGTAGCCACGACGATTTGCCTGAGCCCTTCTGCATCGGCAACCTGGCCCGGCACGCGAACAAGGAATTGCTCACCGGAACGCTCGATGTAGCCGGCACCGACGTTGGCGTTGTTGCGCGCAACCGCGTCGAGCACATCGCCCAGGGTCAGCCCGTAGGCGAGCAACTTGGTCGGCTGCGGGGTGATATGGAATTGCCGTACATGGCCGCCAATGGTGTTGACCTCGGTGACGCCCTTCAGATTGCGCAACTGCGGCCTCACCACCCAATCCTGCAAGGTGCGAAGCGCGGTGGGTGTCCATGTCTCTTCCGCGCCTTCTTCGGCCTCGACCGTATACATGAAGATCTCACCCAGGCCGGTGGTCACCGGCCCCAGGGTGGGTTCGATGCCGGCGGGCAATTGCGAAGCGACCTGTTGCAGGCGTTCGGCCACCTGCTGTCGGGCGAAGTAGATATCGGTGCCGTCTTCGAACACCACGGTGACCTGCGACAAGCCATAGCGGGAAATCGAACGCGTGTAGTCCAGACGCGCCAGTCCTGCCAATGCGGTTTCCACGGGAAAGGTCACCCGTTGTTCGGACTCCAGCGGCGAGTAGCCCGGTGCTTCGGTGTTGATCTGGACCTGGACATTGGTGATGTCCGGGACCGCGTCGATCGGCAAGCGGCTGTAGTTCCAGAATCCGATTGCAGACAAGCCAAGCACCAGCAGGAGAATCAGCCAGCGATGCGCGATGGACGCGCGAATGATGCGTTCCAACATGATGAGTTCCCCTAGCCCGGACTATTCATGAATACGCGCGATGATCGCGCGGGACGTTGGATTCACACGGCTTTTCGCGATTGAGGGGATAGCGGGTTCTATCGCCGAATGAGCGGAAAGCCGTGTGGATTCAAGGGACAAGTGAGCGCGTGTGTATTTCATGATTAGTCCGGGCTAATGGTCGTGGCTGGCGCCGGACTTTTCGATGTCCGCCTTGATCAGATAACTCTGCTCGGAGACATACGCCGTGCCCGGCTTGAGTCCGTCCAGCACCTCGACGACCTCGCCATCGCTGACACCAAGTTCGAGCATGCGCACCTCGTAGACATCACCGAACTGCGCGAACACGACGGGGTGGTCACGAAAGCGCTGCAAGCCCGTTTCCAGCACCGCAAGCGGCACCTCCCTATCCGAGACAGTGACCTTTGCAGACACCGTCATCCCGGGGCGCCATTGGCCGTCGGGGTTGGGCAAGCTGGCCCGTGCGATTACGCTTTGTCCACGCGTGGCAAGAGGCAGCAAGGTCTGGATGACGGTCTCGCCTTCGGCATCGCCGGTAGCGGACTCCACATGTACGCGCTGCCCGGATGCGAGGCGCGCCGCATCCTTGCCGATGGCGTGGAGTTCAATCCACACGTCGGACAGGTCGGCCAGTTCGATCAATGCGCCATCGCCAGCGACATCGCCGATGTTGGTATTGCGCGCAAGCACCACCCCATCGAACGGCGCGACGACCGGATACCTCCGCATGCTTTCATTGCCTTCGACAACGACCAGGGTCTGGCCGCGACGTACTTGATCGCCCTGCTGGACGTGCACCGCGCGGACGATGCCCGGGAAGCGCGCCTTGATATCGGCGTGGCGATTTTCATTTAGGGCAACGTTTCCGACCAGTGGCACTTGATCGTGGATGACAGCCGGGCCGGCCACCTCAACCCTGACCCCGGCTTCCTCGGCAATTGCGGCTGGAATCGTCGTGCGACCCTCATGGGAAGCGTAGCTCCAGTGGTGCATCTTTCCGGCATATTGCGCGGTGACCTTGACGTCGAACGAATGCGGTTCGAGAACCGCGTCGCTACCGGTCAGAAAGTCGCCCTCGGGCTTGAAGGTCAAGCGATTCACTTCACCGTCCAGACGCTTGAGCTCGATCGTCGGCACGACTTCGCCGGGGCTCAGCGGCCTGTCGTTCTGGTAGGCGTACACGCGGAACTGCGGTTGCGCGCCGGATTCAAGCAGGGCGACCTCGATCGCGAAATCACCGTCGCGCAACGTGCGACCGCGATGCGGGCCTCGCTCAAACTCGTCGGCCGCCGCAGCGCCGTGGCTATCTTCGGACTCCGGTGCCTGGCTGGATCCGCCACAAGCGACCAGCAACGAGGTAAGTACAACAGTGACGATGAGTCGAATGATCATGGCGTGACTTCCGTGGCAACGGCGGCGAGGCGTTCAACCTCGACCAGCAGGGTGTGATAGCGGGCGGCAGCCTCGACATCTCGTTCGCGCAGTTCGAACAAGGTCTTCTGCGCCTGGGCCAGCGAGTAGAACGAGAACCTTCCCGCCTTGAATCCGTCGCGGGTAGACGCCACGGCCTGCTCGGCCTTGGGCAGCATTCGGATGCGCAATGATTCGACCTCGGTTCTGGCGTGATTGAGCTCCTGGTACTTTTCAAACAGGCTCTGATGGCTTTCGAAACGCAATGCATCGCGACGCGCATCCGAGGCGTTCAGT
>NZ_JBAWHJ010000416.1:0-2871 GCF_049593775.1 Dokdonella sp.
GCATCGAGGTCATCCGGCGATTGACCAAGGAACTCGAACAGACCCGGATCCTGGTACTGACCATGCATGCCGAGGAGGAGTACGTCCTTCACGTGGTTCGTGCCGGTGCGGCCGGATTCCTGCTCAAGGACAGCGCCAGTGAAGAGCTGCTCGGTGCCGTGCGCTCGCTCGCGAACGGTCGCGGCTTTTTCGGTGCGCACGCATCGCGTGTGCTGGCGCAGCAAGTCCAGCAACCCAACAGCCGGATCGAAGACCCGTATCGTGACCTGACCGATCGCGAGCGTCAGGTTTTTCATCTGATCGTGGAAGGCATGACCACCAAGGAAATCGCCAAGCACCTGGACATCAGTACCAAGACCGCCGAGAACCATCGATTCCGCGCCATGGACAAACTCGACGCGCGCAATACCGCCGAACTGATCCGCTACGCCGTGAAGCACGGCTTGCTGGATTGACCAGGACACCGCACGTTCTCGCAGCACGGACTCGATCAGCCGGCTGCCAACCTCTTTTCCGGCGGCACGCAGACGTCGATGCCGGCCTTTTCAAAGCCGTCATTGAACAGGCCATCGCTTGAATCGCGCCACAAGGCAGCACCCACATGGCTGGGAGCACCGCTGTACCCGGGAATGCCGACAAGCCAGGACTGACCCCTGGTTGCAACCGACCAACCGACCAGCCCGCCTGGCGATGCCCGCGACAAGGCGGGATCCGTGCTGGCAACCCAGCTTCCGGCGGGACGCGTGAACAGCGTACTGCCGCCACAGCCTTCCAGTGCAAACGGTGCACCAACGATCAACTGGTCGCCATCAAGCGCAACGGACCAGCCGAATCGATCACCGGGCAAGCCGACCGGAGCCAACAGTTGCGCCTGCTGCGTCCAGACCGGACCTGAGCGCTCGAACACGATGGCATTGCCAACGCGCAAGTCTGCCAAAGGCGCGCCGACAACGGCACGATCACCGGACAAACTGACCGCATGGCCAAAGGTATCGCCATCGCCGGCTACTGTCGGCAACAAGCGGGCCTGCTGCATCCAGCCAGGCGAGACAAACTCGAACACGTAGGCGGCGCCGCGGCTATAGGCGCCCGCCAGTACCGGCGCCCATTGCGGGGCACCCGTGAGGATGGTGTCGGCACTCAAGGCCACGCTGCTGCCCAAGGCATCACCGGAACTCGCGTCCGTTGCCTGCAGGCGATCACTCTGCGACCAGTTCACGCCTGCTCGCTCGAACACATAGACCGCCCCGGCTTCAGCATTGGCGCCGGGTGCGCCGACAGCGAGTCGATCACCCTCGACCGCCACCGATGACCCAAAGCGTTCGCCGGGCAAGACTGGCGCAGCAACAATCTTCTGTTGCAGCGACCAGTTTGCGCCGTCATGGGTAAACACATAGACCGCGCCTGCGCCCTGTTCGGGGGCGCCAACGGCCAGCGTATTGATCGACAATGAAACCGCCGCGCCAAACAGATCGCCGGCATCCAGGTCAACCGGCGCCAGCGGAACTGCATTGGCACAACTTTGGCCAATGCACGCATAGGTGTAGACCCGACCGCTTTTCATCAAAGCGCCAGGCGCACCGGCCGCAAGGTGCGAACCATCCAGCGCTACGGAATAGGCAAGTTCCGCGGCGACCTCGGTGGGTGCAAGCAGTTGTGTCTGAGCCACGGCCCCTGAAGTCACCACGACAAGCGCAAGCGGGGCCAACGCCCCGAACCGGTGCAGCAATCGCCGCAAGACGACAATTTCTTGCGCCAATGGCAGGGCAACAGTGGCAATTCGCTCAATCATGCCTGCAATTAGCCACTCTCCCTCCGACAAGGTCAAGCGCGCACTGGGTGAAATGCCTCAGCGCAGGGACTCGAATCGGAAACGAAATTTCCGGGTGATCCAAGCCAATGGCGCCCATTGACATGCAATCCCTCAGTCGCGATAGGCAAAACTACCCACCGGCGCCGCAGCCTGCATGGGGCTGGGTAGTCTCGATCCCAGCCGGAAACACATTCAGTTTCGAAGTTTGCCGGCCCTTCCCTGCCGGCCCCTCCCACGGATGGTGCAGCCCCGGCAACAGCCAGGAGCATCAAGCATGAACAAGCGAATCAACCCATCCGTTGCGACAATCTCCAGATGCATCCGACTAGGCCGTCTGGGCCTTGTCCTTGGCGTGGCCCTGCCATTTCTGGCCCACGCCGCTAGTACCGTTACCATCAACGGTCAACGCACTTTCAACATCACGCCACAAACAACGTTCAGTCTTGATGGCGTATCGATCAGCGAAAAACAGGCAGCCGCCCTGGGCGCCGGCTACAACGTCCAGGTCACTATCGACAACGTCAATGCCACCGCCTCGGCAGGCGACGCTGGCAATATCGATCTGCGCAATCTCGCTCGTGGCCCGGTCACCTCTACCGATCCATTGAGTGTGCTCGAGCAGCCGCTGGTGATTACGTCGGAGACCGTACTGATCGGTATCCACGGAGACGATATTGCCAACATCGTTGCGGGAGACCTGCTTGAGGTCAGCGGCTTCCTTGATGCCAATGGCGCCATGGCAGCAACGCGCGTCGAGTACCACGACAACCCGACCACCGACTGGAAACTGTTCGGCCAGGTATCCGCATTGAACGGGCCTCTGTTTTCCATTGGTGCGCAGGCGATCGACTCTACAGGCGTCACCGCGATGGACTGCGGAGCCGGCTTGCAGAACGGCCAGTTCGTCGAACTCGAGACACTGCCAAACCCCGGCTACGCTTCCGGCTCGGATCTTGGTCTGTTGATCCAGCTCGAATGCGAGGATCCCAATTTCGACAACCCGCCGCCGGGTACCATCGCGGCATCGCTGGAAGGGATCATCTCGGACTTGCCTGACC
>NZ_JBAWHJ010000417.1:0-6567 GCF_049593775.1 Dokdonella sp.
TGCTGGCAAGGATATTCCGGTTCGACAGGCCAACAGCCCCGGCAAGGGCCCCCAACTTGATAAGATTGCGACGGCTGATCGACATGACTCGCTTCCGAAAAGGACGATGGAGCGTCCAGAATGGGTGGTCCGGGTCCAGCCGCAATGGACGTGCCCGGGAAACCTCGCCAAAGCGTCGCGCGAAACCCGACTCATCCTACAGTGCCATCCGTCCTGTTTGCCGAAAGTAACGGCATCCTGACTCTGGCCGTACTTGATCAACCATATGAAACCGGTCGCGCTCGTGGAGCGGCGACTCCAATTCCCTTCCATTTCCAGCAGTACACCATGGCTTTGATTGAAATTCGCAAGCTCGACTACAGTGTCGGCGGTCCCCTTTTGCTTGATGGCGTCGAGTTCGCGCTGGAACCACGTGAGCGTGTCTGCGTGGTCGGCCGCAATGGTGCAGGCAAGTCGACCCTGCTCAAGTTGCTGGATGGAGAACTGCGCCCCGATGACGGTGAGGTTCGGGTATCCCCCGGCGTGGTTGTCGCGCGTCTGGCTCAGGAAGTGCCGCAAGGTACCGAAGGAACGATATTCGATGTCGTGGCGACCGCGCTTGGCGAGATCGGCAAGCTGCTCGGTGAATACCACCATCTCATTCATCATCTGGTCGACGACAGCGACATGCGCGCGCTGTCGGATGTCCAGTCGCGTATCGAGGCAGCCAATGGCTGGGACCTTGATCGGCGGGTGACCCAGGTCCTGACAAAGCTCGAATTGCCCGAGGACGAGGAATTCTCCGCTCAATCCGGCGGCATGAAGCGACGCGTGCTGCTGGCCCAGGCATTGGTGCTGGATCCGGATGTCCTGCTTCTCGACGAGCCGACCAATCATCTCGATATCGAGGCGATTGCGTGGCTGGAAGAGTTCCTGAAAAATTTTGCCGGCAGCGTGATCTTCATCACCCATGACCGTCGCTTCGTACGCGCGCTGGCTACACGCATCATCGAAATCGACCGTGGCAGCCTGACCAGTTGGCCTGGCGACTACGAGAACTACCTTCGTCGTCGCGAGGAACGCTTGCACGCCGAAGCACAGGCCAATGCGTTGTTTGACAAGAAACTGGCGCAGGAGGAAGTCTGGATTCGCCAGGGCATCAAGGCTCGCCGGACACGTGACGAAGGGCGCGTGCGCCGACTGGAAGCCATGCGGCGTGATCGAAGCGATCGACGCAGTCAGGCTGGCAACGTGCGCATGCAGGCTGGTAGCGCACAGAATTCGGGTCGAAAGGTCATCGAGGCGAAAGGCATCACCTATTCCATTCCTGGTCGCACGCTGATCAAGGACTTCTCGACCCTGGTCATGCGCGGCGATCGAATCGGTCTGATCGGACCAAACGGTTCAGGCAAGACCACCCTGATTCGTTTGCTGCTCGGCCAGCTGGAGCCGCAGGCCGGCGAGGTCATCATCGGCACCCAACTGGAAATCGCGTACTTCGATCAGCATCGTGCGCAGTTGCGCGAGGACATGAGTGCACTCGACAACGTTGCCGATGGCCGCGAATTCATCGAGATCAATGGCGCGCGCAAGCACGCCATTGGCTATCTGCAGGATTTTCTGTTCACCCCTGAGCGTGCCCGTGCGCCGATTTCCGCGCTCTCGGGTGGGGAGCGCAACCGACTTTTGCTGGCTCGCCTGTTTGCCAAGCCATCCAATCTGCTGGTGATGGATGAACCCACCAACGACCTGGATGTCGAGACCCTCGAATTGCTCGAGGAGCTTTTGGTCGACTACGCCGGAACCTTGCTCCTGGTTTCGCACGATCGCGAATTCCTCGACAATGTAGTCACCAGCACGCTCGCTCTCGAGGGCGAGGGCAGGGTGGGTGAATACGTTGGCGGCTATGAAGAATGGCTGCGTCAGCGGCCACAGGCGATGTCGATGCGCCCCCGCAACGAAGCGTCGGCCGCGGCTGCTTCGCCACTGGCGCCGGTGCCGGCAAAACGAAAACTTGCCTACAAGGAAATGCGCGAGCTCGAGTCACTGCCGGCAATCATCGAAAAACTCGAAACGCGAATTTCCGAATTGACTTCAGCCATGAATGAACCTGCGTACTTCAAGCAGTCCGCGGAAGCCATCGTCGAGGCGAACGAGACGATGGCAAAAGTGCAGGCTGAGCTGGACAGCGCCTACGCGCGCTGGCAGGAGCTGGAGGCGACCGGCAAGCAGGCCTGAGCATGGCTTGCCTCCGGGTGCCGGGTTCGCATCAGTTTCCGGTTGTGCCTATGGTTGTGCTGCCCAGCGCTCGTACTCGGATTTCGAGATTTCCCCGTCCTCATCGCTGTCGGCCTTGAGGAAGTCATTGGCAAGCAGCTTGTAGCTGCTGGCTTCGTCCTTGCTCAGGCTCGCATCGCCATTCCGATCAAGGTCGGCGAAAGCGGGCGCTGGCCCTGAAGGGGTATAGCCGGTACCAGCACTGCGCACAGTGACCGTCGTTTCGGGAGGCGGCTGGACCGCTTGCAATTCTGCTTGGGCCGAAGCGCTGGCCATGACGCTGATACCGAGCAACAGCGTGGTACAGATAGCTGGAGCCTTCATGTCGGCAATCCTCATGTCTTCAGAGGCCTATTGTGATCCTGCCGTATTAACGTTGTTGGAACAGGGGTTTGCTGTAGCCTAGGCTGCTGAATCAACACTCAAATTGCGAGGTTTCCATGACGACAGCCTACGACTTTTCCGCACGTGATATCGATGGCAACGAACAGCCACTCTCGAAGTTCAAGGGCGAAGCCCTGCTGATAGTGAATGTGGCTTCGAAATGCGGTTTCACCCCGCAGTACACCGGCCTCGAAGCAATGCACAAACAATTCAAGGACAAGGGCTTCGAAGTGCTGGGGTTTCCGTGTGACCAGTTTGGAAATCAGGAGCCCGGGGACGAAGCGGAGATCAAGAATTTCTGCTCGCTCACCTATGACGTGAGCTTTCCGATGTTTGCCAAGGTCGATGTGAACGGAAGCGGAACCCATCCGTTGTATGAGTGGCTCAAGAAGGAGAAATCCGGGTTGCTCGGCATCGGTGCAATCAAATGGAATTTCACCAAGTTCCTGGTCGACAAGGAAGGCAATGTGATCAAGCGCTATGCGCCGACCGACAAGCCCGAGGATATCGGCAAGGATGTGGCGAAGTTGCTGGGTTGATCCGGGATCTGCTTCTTTCTCTCCTCCCCTGAGTGGAAAGGGCTTCAGGACCTGTTGCTTCTGGATCTAGCTTCCCCTGACAAGCCGATTCGGGACGCTAGTGTTCCAAATCGCCGTCGTGCAGAGGGGAGCGGGGTATCGAGGCAGCCGGAGTGAACTCGACCGTCGCGGCCTCGGGTAGTGTCTTGCGCCAACTATCCAGTTTCGATTCGATACTGCGTGAGCTGGCTATCTGCGGTTCGGAACGCTTCTCTTCCTGATCGCGCTCCTCCCAGGCATCGACCTTTGCCTTGGCCAGATCGAACGCTTCGCGCAAGGAGCGCGTTTCGTTGAGTGCCTCGGCCAGAAACGCCTTTCCGAAATAGGTGATTTCTGATTCCGTTCCGCAGCCAAACGATGTGCGATCGCTGCGCGCCGCGGTGATGACCATGGTGGAGTCGTCGCGCAGGGCATCGATGAATCCGCCTGAATAACATGCGTTGACGATCATCACCTTCCAGCGCATCGATGGCTCTGTTTCCAGTGTTTCGGCCAGAGCCTCCGGACTGATCTGGTTCAGTGGCAAGGGATCCATCGAAACGTACAAGTCGTGCTCGCGCGAGCCGTGCGATGTCAGGTAAAGCATGAGGATGTCTTCGGCGGGATCCATGCGTTCGGCTATGGCCGTCAGCGCGAGTCGCAAATTGGTCAACGTGGCCAGCGGACGCGTTTCCACCGTTGCCGGATTGTTTTCAAGCACGAGTACGTGGCCGCTTGCATCGAAGCGCTGGGAGAACAGTTGTTCGACGAATTCCACCTCATTGCGAAATACATCTTCTCCACCGTCTCCAGCGAATGCGACGACGAAAAGGTTGGGCTTGCCTGGTTGACGGGGCGTCAGGCTATCGATCGCTGATTGAAGGAGCCGAGGCTGTGCATAAATGACGGCCTCAGGATCGAAGCTGACAAGAAATTCGCCATTTTCATCGGCGCTCCCGTCGAAGCCCGTTCCGCTGATCTGATCCGCATCATCTTGCATCCAGCCAGCCGAGAGATCGGTTTCGACCTGTACGATCACGCTTGCGTTGGGCAACCACCACCAGGGTGCGGCGGACACTGCGTAGGCGAGCATCGCGGCAAGAATCGACCGGAATAGACGCTTTGGCGCCAACCAGGTGGCGAGGCGGAGCAGGACTGGAAACCACCACAGAAAGGACAGCCAGGCGACGAACATCGACATGGCATCGAGGCCATTCCGATAGAGCCAGCTGGCCAGAGACATCAGGGGCCAATGGACCAGAACCGACGTCATCGCAGTAGCAAACACGGCGATCGAGGCGACACCCCAGGTAATGTGCTTCCGGCCAGAGAACCAGACCAGAACCCAGGCAGCCGCCAGAGTCAGCATCGTGTCGGAAAGAATGACCAGGAGCCCCCAGCCCTGAATCTCTCGGGGTCCCTCGCTACTCAGGTACGCACCCAGCGACTCCAGCAACAGGTAGGCCAGCAGTGCCACGAGAAAGGTGCTTGCACTTGCGAGCGCTGGATTTCCGCGTGGTCGGAGCAGCAGGGTCGCGCGAATTCCATCGCGCAGGGCTCTCTGGATAACCGTCATGCGTTCAGGAAACGTCGACTTCGACGCTGTCGAAATCGACGGCGCAAGGGTGTTGCGAATCAGCAGGACATCCTTCCGTGCCGCGCGCGAGGAGTGTTGTCTGCATGCCTGCCAATCGTGCGGCATCAAGCTCCTCGACAATGTCCGAGAGGAACAGGATGTCGGTCGCTGGCAGGTCGATTGCTGTGGCGATACGCGTGTAGGACGCGCTATCGCGCTTGGCACCCGTCTCGGTATCGAAGTATCCGGAGAGAATAGGGGTCAGGTCACCCGATTCGGTATTCGCGAAGAGCAATTTCTGGGCGGGAACCGATCCTGATGAATAGATATAGATCGGCAGACCGATTGCATGCCAGGCATGCATGCGTCTGGCAGCATCTTCGTAGATGTGCGCGCGAAAATCGCTGTCGCGGTAGCCATCTGCCCAGATCATGCCTTGCAATGCCTTTAGCGCGGTGGACTTGCGATCGCTGTCAATCCAGCCGATCAGAAGGTCGATCATTTCCTGTTCGCTGGCAGAAACAAGGCCGGCTTCGCGAGCCGCCTCATGCAGCCAATGCTGCACTTCGGGCTTGTCCTCATGGGTGACGACGAACGCGGGCAGTCGTTCCCTGGAATAGGGGAAAAGAACATCCTTCACGAAGCTGATTGAGCTGGTCGTGCCTTCGATGTCAGTGAGAATGGCTCGTATTTTTGGCATGTCGGCAATACCGGAGGCGAGTTGAGTGGAAATCGTAGCAGGCAAGGGATGCGGATGTGGCCTGAGCTGAACATTGCTGTCAGTGCTCACCCGCTCTTGTCGGTCTTGCAGTGGTCAGGAACCCGCAGGCAATGCCCTGGTCGCTGGCCTTGCGTGCTCGTCAGCGGGAGGCGATGGACTCAGGTGGCGGCATGCGTGGGAATTTCAGCGCAATCTCGTCGCCGGTGAATTCAGCTACCCAACCAGCGGGATTGTTGAACAGGCGAATGGCCACGAAGTAGGGAGACTCGCTCATGTCGAACCAGTGACGGGTGCCATCTGGAACTCCGATCAGGTCGCCTTGCTCGCAGAGCACGTCATAGACCTTGCCTTCGATATGCAAGGTGAACTGACCCGACCCCGCTACGAAAAATCGCACCTCATCCTCGGCATGGGTATGTTCGCTGAGGAACTTCTGGCGCAGGGCGGCACGCTCCGGGTGATCAGGTGTCAGGCTGACCACGTCGACCGTCGTGTAGCCTTCCTCGCGCATGAGACGTTCAATGTCTTCACGATAGGCATCGATGACCTCGTCCTGGGTTGCCCCGGGCTTGATTGGCCGGGACGCCTCCCATTGTTCGAAACGCACGCCGACCAGTTTCAATGCGTTGGCGATCCCGGCATGCGTGGCATGGGTTTCAAGCGGGATCGCTCCGTCGTCCTCGGCAAAGATTCGAAGTCGGCTCATGGTGACAATCTCCTCAGGTCCAGCTCGCAGTTGAGCAGGAATTCGAAGGCTTCAAGATGGCGACGGGCTTCGGCCATATCAACGCCCCACGCATAAATGCCGTGTCCGTTGATCAGGTAACCATGCAAGGGCTTTCCGGCATCCAGCCAGGCGTCAATCTGGTCGACGAGGACGCTCATGTCCTGCGTATTTGGAAACACGGGCAGGTCGAGTACGCCTTCATGCGTGTCGTGGCCAGAAATGGCCTTCTGCAGTTCCCAGCCTTCGAAGCTGACTCCGCCGGCATCGGCGAAAAGACGGGAGGCCACACTCTGCGCGCGTGAATGGGTATGCAGCACCGCACCGGCTCCTGGAAAGCGTCGGTAGA
>NZ_JBAWHJ010000418.1:0-6449 GCF_049593775.1 Dokdonella sp.
ATATTCGGCACCGACGCGAGTGGGCTGAAAGCTGAGGGGTGCGCAGCTCGCGGCTTCATGACAGAATCGACCGGTCAGGTATCCGCCTGACCCAATCTTTCGGGGAGATTTAGCATGGAAAATCGCAGCAGCGCACCGGTAATGTCACTTGGCGACTGGATCATCACGTTTATCGTGCTGATGATTCCGCTGGTCAACATCATCATGTTGTTCGTTTGGGGCTTCTCCAAGACAACCAACCCCAACAAGTCCAACTTCTGCAAGGCGTATCTGATTCTCGTCTTGATCTCGGTGGTTCTGTTCTTCCTGCTCGGTGGCATGGCATTCATGTCGGGAATGGGCAGCATGCCCGCAGCCGGCATGTGATTTTCGGCGCGCCTGCCTGCAGGCAGGCGCGCACTTTCCACGGGCCCGTGATTACTCCGGGTCGTAGTCCAGATTGGGTGCCAGCCACCGCTCTGCCTGAAGCAGCGTCCAGCCCTTGCGGCGGGCATAGTCGGCGACTTGTTCACGGCTGACCTTGCCAACTACGAAGTACTGGCTTTTCGGATGCGAGAAATACCATCCGGACACTGCCGCTGTCGGCATCATTGCGAAGCTCTCGGTAATCGAAATGCCGGCATTGGCCGTTGCATCGAGCAACTTGAACAATGTTCCTTTCTCGGTGTGGTCAGGACAGGCCGGGTAGCCAGGGGCAGGGCGTATGCCGCGATACTTTTCGGCGATCAGATCCTGGTTGGTCAACGATTCATCGCAACCATAGCCCCAGTACTCGCGACGTGTGCGCTGATGCAGGCATTCGGCGAACGCCTCTGCTAGCCGGTCTGCCAGGGCTTTCAGCATGATCGCCGAATAATCGTCATGATCCTTCTCGAACCGCGCGACATGCGCGTCGATGCCGATGCCAGCGGTAACCGCGAATCCTCCCATCCAGTCATCGACCTCGCATTCTTTCGGTGCGATGAAATCTGCAAGGCAGAAGTCCGGGCGCTCCACCGGCTTGTCGACCTGTTGTCGCAGGAAATGCAGGTTCGCCAGCAGTGATTCGTCATCGTTCAGAACTTCAACGTCGTCACCCTGGCTGCGCGCCTTCCACAATCCGATCACGCCCTTTGCGCCAAGCCATTTTTCGCTGACGATCTTGTCGAGCATTGCCTGCGCGTCGCGGAAGAGCTCGCTTGCCTGCTCGCCAACCACGGCATCTTCGAGGATCGCGGGATAGCGCCCAGCCAGTTCCCAGGCATTGAAGAACGGTGTCCAGTCGATGAACCTGAGCAGGTCCTGCAGGGGGAAATCGTCGAAGACGGTAATGCCGGGCTGATTCGGCGCTGGCGGCTGGTAGTTCGCCCAGTCGCCTTCGAAGCGTTGTGCCCGGGCCTTCTCGATCGAGACCAGTCGCTTGGCGTTGCCGCGATCCTTGTGGCGTTCGCGAATATCCGAATATTCGGATCGGATCTTGTCCATGAATGCGGTGACCAGTTCCTTCGTGGCCAGCGACTGGGCGACACCTACGGCACGCGAGGCATCCTTGACCCACACGGTGGGTGCCTTGTAGCAAGGATCGATCTTCAATGCAGTGTGCGCACGCGAGGTCGTCGCTCCTCCGATAAGGAGCGGCAGGTGGAAATCCTGGCGTTGCATCTCCCGCGCAACGTGGGACATTTCTTCAAGGGATGGCGTGATCAATCCCGAGAGACCGATCATGTCGGCATTCTCGGCGCGCGCGGTATCGAGGATCTTCTGCGACGGCACCATCACGCCAAGATCGATCACTTCGAAATTGTTGCAGCGCAGGACGACGCCGACGATATTCTTGCCGATGTCGTGCACATCGCCCTTGACTGTCGCCATGACGATCTTGCCGTTGTTCTTCCCGGTGTCGCCAGTGCGCAGTTTTTCTTCCTCGATGAATGGCAGCAGCCAGGCCACGGCCTTTTTCATCACGCGCGCCGACTTGACCACCTGCGGCAGAAACATCTTGCCGGCGCCGAACAGGTCGCCAACGATGTTCATCCCGTCCATCAGGGGTCCTTCGATCACATCAAGCGGCCGTGTCGACTGGAGGCGTGCTTCTTCCGCATCAACTTCTGCATAGGCATCAATTCCATGAACCAGCGCATGGGCGAGACGTTTGGCAACGGGAAGGGAACGCCACTCGTTCTTGTCTTCGCGACTCCCCGATCCAGACTCCCGGCTGCCGCCCTTGTAGTTGCCCGCTATCTCCAGCAGTCGCTCGGTCGCATCGTCGCGTCGATTGAGTACGACATCTTCGACTCTCTCGCGCAGGTCGGCATCTAGGTCGTCGACGATTGACAGGGCACCGGCATTGACGATGCCCATGTCCATGCCGGCGCGGATTGCGTGATAGAGGAAGACGGCATGGATTGCTGCGCGTATCGGCTCGTTGCCGCGGAACGAGAACGAGACGTTCGATACTCCGCCGGAGACGTGGCAGTGGGGCAGGGTCTGGCGGATGATCCGGGTGGCCTCGATGAAATCGACGGCGTAGTTGTTGTGTTCCTCGATGCCCGTGGCAATTGCGAAGATGTTCGGATCGAAGATGATGTCTTCTGGCGGAAAATCGAGCTGCTCGGTGAGGACCCGATAGGCTCGGGTGCATATGGCCACCTTGCGCTCGCAGGTGTCGGCCTGGCCGTCTTCATCGAAAGCCATGACCACGGCTGCAGCACCGTAGCGCATGACCGCGCGAGCATGTTCGAGGAACTGTTCCTCACCCTCCTTGAGCGAGATCGAGTTGACGATGCCTTTGCCCTGCAGGCACTTGAGGCCGGCCTCGATCACGGTCCATTTCGACGAATCGACCATCACCGGTATGCGAGCGATGTCAGGTTCGGAGGCGATCAGGTTGAGGAAGCGAACCATCGCCGCCTCGGAGTCGATCAGCCCCTCATCCATGTTGACGTCGAGGATCTGCGCACCGTTGTCGACCTGCTGGCGAGCCACCTCGACGGCATCCTCGAAACGACCTTCCTTGATCATCTTGCGGAACTGCGCGCTGCCGGTCACGTTGGTGCGCTCGCCGACGTTGATGAAATTGAGCTCGGGCGTGATGACTAGCGGTTCGAGTCCGGACAACACCATGTATCGAGGGCTGCCGTTCATGCCGCGATTTCCTTGTTCGGGTCGGGCATGGTGCGTGGCCTGATTCCATGCACGGCTTCGGCGATGGCGCGAATGTGTGCGGGCGTGGTTCCGCAGCAGCCACCGACGAGATTGAGCAATCCTGAGTTGGCGAACTCCTGCAACGTGGCGGCCATTTCCTCGGGAGTTTCGTCGTACTCGCCGAAGGCGTTGGGCAAGCCTGCATTCGGATGCGCACTGACGAAACTGTGGCTGATCCGGGCCAGGGTTTCGATGTGTTCACGCAAGTCGCTGGCACCCAGTGCGCAATTGAGCCCGAATGAAAGCGGGCGGCTGTGGGCGAGCGATGCGTGGAACGCTTCGGCAGTCTGTCCTGAAAGGGTGCGACCCGAGCGGTCGGTGATCGTGCCCGAGATCATCAGTGGCAGGCGGCCTCCGCGCTGCTCGAATACTTCGCCGGTGGCATACAGCGCAGCTTTGGCATTGAGTGTATCGAAGATGGTTTCGACCATGATGGTGTCTGCGCCGCCGTCGATCAGTCCTTCGACTGCCTCGCGGTAAGTGCCGCGCAATTCGTCGAAGTTCGTGTTGCGGAATCCCGGGTCATTGACGTCCGGGCTGATCGACGCCGTGCGACTTGTCGGGCCCAGTACGCCGATCACGAAACGCGGCTTTCCCGGTGTCTTCGCGGTGAAGGCATCACAGCACGCGCGCGCGATTCGGGCAGCTTCCCGATTCAGTTCGTAGACGACATGTTGCAGGTGATAGTCTGCCTGGCTGATCGCAGTAGCATTGAAGGTATTGGTCTCGACCAGGTCGGCACCGGCCTCGAGATAGGCGTTGTGCACGTCGGCGATGATGTCGGGCCGGGTCAGCGAGAGCAGGTCGTTGTTGCCCTTGAGATCGTGGCCGCAGGCATCGTGGTGTCCGAGTGTCGCGTCGTGACCGTCGATGAAGCGCGTGCCGCGGTAGTCGGCTTCGTCAAGGCGGTGCGCCTGGATCATCGTACCCATGGCGCCATCGATGATGAGGATGCGTTCGTGCAGGGCCTGTTCAAGCGCGTGCACGCGATCCGGATGCAGCCAGCGCAGTGAGGTGCTCACGGCTTGCGCGCCAGCAGGGAGATCACTTCAAAATGCGGAGCCTTCACTTCACGGGTAATGCGCTCGCACGAAAGTACCTCGAGCCCGGCGTCCGTTGCGAATGCGCGCAACTCGTCAGGCTTGAAGCCGAGATTGCGGTGATCGAACGGCTCCACTGCCGTGCGATGCCCGTGCTTGCCGAGAGTGGCTACCAGCAGACGGCCTCCCTTGGCCAGTAGCCTGGCTGCTTCGGCAACCACCGCATCCGGCCGCTCGCTGTATGTCAGTGCGTGCATGAGCAGGATCAGGTCGAAGCGCTTTCGGCCGAAATCCAGAGCGTGCATGTCTCCGGTGATCACTTCGACATTGCTGAAAGCCTTGAGTCGCTCCTGTGCAGCACTGACAACGCGTGGACTGGCGTCGACGCACACAATGGAGCGCGCTCGCGGTGCCAGCAGTTCGGCAAGAACGCCGTCACCGGAGGCCACGTCAAGCACATCGCCCGGATCAACCAGTTGGGTCATGGCCCGGGCCAGTGTTTCCCAGGTCCGACCGGGCGAGTAGTGGCGTTCCATGTCGCCTGCGACCGTATCGGCCCAGCCCTCCGCACGCGCCCGTTTGGCGAGTATCGCGGGCAGTCGTCGCTCGTCGTCGATCAGCAGGGCATCTTCGACGGCGTCCTTGAGCGCCTGCAGCAGGGTTCTTTCGCGCGTCTCGAGCTCTCCGTTATAGCGGTAGTAGGAGGAAACTCCCGCACGCCGGTCTCGAACCAGGCCGGCTTCCTTGAGCTTGGCCAGATGCGTGGAGACCCGGGGCTGGGCCAGTCGCAGGACCGCAGAAAGTTCGGCTACGGTCAGTTCCTCGCGTTCCAGGAGTGCAAGCAGACGTACCCGGGTCGGGTCGGACAGCAGTCGCAGCAGGGCCGAAGTGGCAGTCAGGTCCACGTATTATCCTTTCATCTTGATCAAAAGATGGAAGTGCAGCCTAGCGATCACCAGCGACGCCGTCAACGCACCATTTCAAGCGCTGGCAGGGGCCTCAGGGGCGAGGCAGGGCCTTGATTCGGGTCGAGACGGGCGTCTTTGGTCAGTACGCGATAAAATGATCGGCCGTTTCCACCCCCAAGGACACTCCATGGATTTTCGCCTCAGCGACGACCAGCTCTCGATCCAGTCCATTGCCCGCGAGTTTGCGCAGAAGCGCATTGCGCCCGTAGCCGCCGAACTGGATGCCTCGGGAACCTTCCCGCTGGAGAACATTCGTGAAATGGGCAGGCTCGGTCTGATGGGCATCGAAGTCCCCGAGGAGTACGGCGGCGCGGGAATGGATCCGGTTGCCTACGCACTGGCGATGATCGAGATCGGTGCGGCGGACACGGCGACCTCAACCATCATGTCGGTCAACAATTCCCTGTACTGCAACGGCATCCTCCAGCACGGCACCGAGGAACAGAAACAGAAATATGTTCGCGCCATTGCCTCGGGCGAGGCGATTGGTGCCTATGCGCTGACCGAACCCCAGTCGGGATCGGATGCTTCGGCCATGCACACGCAGGCGACGAGGGACAAGGATGGCAATTGGGTCATCAATGGCAAGAAGAGCTGGATCACGTCCGGGCCCGTGGCCAAGTACATCATCCTGTTTGCGATCACCACGCCCGGAATCGGTGCCAAGGGCATCTCGGCGTTCATCATCGATACCGGACGCCCGGGCTTCCACACCGGCAAGGTCGAACCGAAACTCGGTATCCGTGCCTCGGCTACCTGCGAGATCGAATTCCACGATTACGTATGCCCGGCTGAAGACATGCTCGGACCACAGGGCAAGGGCTTCGGCATCGCCATGGGTGTTCTTGACGCGGGACGTATCGGCATCGCCTCTCAGGCGGTCGGTCTCTGTCGTGCGGCCTACGAAGCGAGCATTGCCTATGTCCAGGAGCGCAAGGCGTTCGGTCAGGCGATCGGTTCATTCCAGATGATCCAGGCAAAGATCGCCGACATGAAATGCCGGCTCGACGCTGCGACCCTGCTGACCTTGCGCGCAGCATTCGCCAAGGGCGAAGCGGACAAGACTGGCGGTCGCTTCAGCACCGAGGCGGCCGTGGCCAAGCTGTATGCCTCTGAAGCCGCCATGTGGATCACCCACCAGGCCGTGCAGATCCACGGCGGCATGGGCTACTCCAAGGAAATGCCGCTGGAGCGCTACTTCCGCGACGCCAAGATCACCGAGATCTACGAAGGCACCAGCGAGATCCAGCGCCTGGTC
>NZ_JBAWHJ010000419.1:0-15530 GCF_049593775.1 Dokdonella sp.
AGTATCGAGCCGTCCGGCACTGGATCCGGATTCCGCACGCTACGTTCGCGCCGTTCCCGCAGATCCGTCCAGCAATCGACGGAGCGCGGCGACGACGATATCAAGAACTCCGGCCGAGCCTTGGCCAATTCGTGTCGTCATGACGAGACATGGTCCAGAGGAGAATTCCGTGCCTTTAGCCGCCACGTTTGAAATTGAATACCTGCAATTCCTCGATGCCGAGGGCAAGCTGGTCCGCGATGACCTGCCCGCCTTCGCTCGCGACACAAGACAACTGGTCAAGCTGTACCAGGAGATGCTCATGGTGCGCATCTTCGACGCCAAGGCAATTGCCTTGCAGCGAACCGGCAAGCTCGGCACCTATGCACCCTGCCTGGGCCACGAGGCGACCTATCTCGCCATCGGCAGTGCCATGCAGGAAGATGATTCCTTTGCCTGCAGCTACCGTGAGTATGGTGCTCAGTTCCATCGCGGCGTGAAACCACGCGAACTCCTGCTCTACTGGGGTGGCGACGAACGCGGCAGCGATTTTTCGGGACCTGCGCATGATTTCGCCTGGTGCGTACCGATAGGCACTCAATGCCTGCATGCGGCTGGCTCCGCACTCGCCTTCAAGATCCGCAAGGAGCCGCGCGTTGCTGTGTGCACGATCGGTGACGGCGGTTCTTCCAAAGCCGACTTCAACAGCGCACTCAATGTGGCCGGCGCGATGAACCTGCCGATGGTGGCCGTGATCGTCAACAACCAGTGGGCCATTTCCGTACCGCGCGATGCGCAGACCGGCGCCAAGACCCTCGCCCAGAAAGGCATCGCGGCTGGTCTTGAATGCCTGCAGGTGGATGGCAACGACCTGATTGCCATGCGCGCCGCGATGGATCACGCGCTGAAACGCGCACGCCACGGCCATGGCGGCATGGTCATTGAAGCCGTCACCTACCGGCTTTCCGACCACACCACAGCCGATGACGCGCGACGCTATCGCTCGGAACAGGAGGTCAAGGATGCCTGGGAACGCGAGCCGCTGCGACGCATGAAGAAGTACCTGCAATCGCTCAACGCATGGACCGACGACGAAGAAAAGGAATGGACGGAAAAGTGCAAGAAGTACGTCGACGCCGAGGTCAATGCCTACCTTGAAACCAAATCGCAACCTGTCGAGGCCATGTTCGACTACACCTATGCCGAACTCCCGCCAGACCTGGTCGCCCAACGCGACGAAGCCCTCGCATGGGAGAAGCGCACGTGAGTCGAGCAAACGTCCTCCCCGCAGGAAGCGGCTTCAGCCGCGATGCTTTCATTTCGGAATTCAGAGGCCCCATCAACAGCATCACGGCTGAAGCCGTTTCCTACCAAAATCCTTTTGGCGAGCTGTAGACCATGGCACAGATAACTCTTATTGAAGCAGTGACCCAGGCACTGGCGTGGGAAATGAAGCACGACCCGAGCGTGATCGTGCTTGGCGAAGACGTCGGCATCAATGGCGGTGTGTTCCGCGCCACGCTCGGATTGCTGGACACGTTCGGCCCCGATCGCGTAATAGACACGCCGCTGGATGAAACCACGATCGGCGGCATCACCGTCGGCCTCGCTGCGCAAGGCATGAAACCAGTCGCCGAAGCGCAGTTCGAGGGATTCATCTACGGCATGCTTGAACAGATCATTTGCCATGCTGCGCGCATGCGCAACCGGACCCGAGGCCGCATGACCATTCCAGCAGTCTGGCGTGCACCCTGGGGTGGCGGCATTCGCGCACCGGAACATCATTCGGAAGCCAACGAAGCCCTCTTCACCAACGTCCCTGGCCTGCGTGTCGTGCTGCCCTCATCACCCGCTCGCGCCTACGGCCTGTTGCTGGCCTCGATCCGCGATCCGGATCCGGTCATCTTCTTCGAGCCCAAGCGTATCTAC
Source organism: Dokdonella sp. (assembly GCF_049593775.1). Classification (GTDB taxonomy): domain Bacteria; phylum Pseudomonadota; class Gammaproteobacteria; order Xanthomonadales; family Rhodanobacteraceae; genus Dokdonella. The sequence continues at coordinate 1,909 of NZ_JBAWHJ010000419.1, forward strand.
AGGCAATACAAGGAAGAGGTGCCAGACGACGGCGAAGCGCTGCCACTCGATGTCTGCTTCGTCCTGCGTGATGGCGAAGATGTGACCCTCGTAACCTGGGGTGCGCAGGTCAAGGAAACCCTTGAGGCTGCTGACGCGCTGGCCGAGGAAGGCATCAGCGCCGAAGTCATCGACGTTGCCACGTTGAAGCCACTCGACTTCGACACCATCCACGAATCGGTGCGCAAGACAGGGCGCTGCGTGATCGTGCACGAAGCGCCGCGCACAGCGGGCTTCGGCGCGGAAATTTCGGCACGCCTGGCCGAGCATGCCCTGTATGACCTGGTCGCGCCAGTCGAGCGCGTGACCGGCTACGACACGCATATCCCGCTGTTCCGACTTGAGATGAAGTACTTGCCCAGCGTCGAGAAAATCGTCGCCGCGGCGAAAAAAACACTGGCAGTGAGCTGACCCGACGGAGTCGAGACATGAGTGAGACAAAAACATTCCACCTGCCGGATCTCGGTGAAGGCCTGCCGGACGCCACCATCGTCGAATGGTTCGTGAAACCCGGTGACGTTGCGCACCTTGACGAGCCTCTGGTGTCGATGGAGACCGCCAAGGCCGTCGTCGAAGTGCCTTCACCGTTTTCCGGAAAGGTGGCGAAGCAGTATGGCAACGCTGGAGACGTGATCGAAACCGGTGCGGCGCTGATCGACATCGAACTGGATGCCAGCCTGCCGCAGCGCGCGGATGCAGAGGAAACCGGCCATCATCATGGCCCGCCCAAGACAGCCAAGGCGAAGGAAGCGGAACAGACGTCCGCCAGCGAAAGCAAATCGGAAAAGAGCGGATCAGCGGAACGTGCAGACTCCGGCACCGTGGTCGGTGCGATGGAAGCCGGCGATCACGTGCATACCGAACGCACGTCCACTGCAGGTGGCGTCAAGGCGGTGCCTGCGGTTCGAGCACTGGCAAAAAAGCTCGGCGTCGATCTTGCACTGGTCAATGCCAGTGGCGCCGAAGGCGTCATCACGCTCAAGGATGTCAAATCCGCCGCCGAAGCGGGTACGGCGAAACAGGGTACCCGCCCCGCAGCAGCCAGGGCTGCATCAGGCCCGGCACAATCAGCCACGCCAGCGCCAGCACCCGCACCCGCAGCCAGACGCGCCGAGAGCGAGCGCACCGCGTTGTCTGCCACCGGCCAGCCAATGCGCACGACGCCGCCCACGCAAAGCGTTTCCGGGCAGCCCGAACAACTGAAGGGTGTCCGCCGCAACATGGCCCGCGTGATGGCCGATGCGCATGCGAAGGTGGTTCCGACGACACTCTGCGACGATGCGGATATTCACGCCTGGACACCGGGCAACGACATCACCGTGCGCCTGATTCGCTCGATGGTACGTGCGTGTCAGGCGGTTCCGGCATTGAACGCCTGGTTCGACGGCGACAAGCTGACCCGGACCCTGCATCCGCATGTCGATATCGGCATTGCGGTGGATACCGATGACGGCTTGTTCGTTCCGGCATTGCGCAATGCCGACGTGCTTGATGCCAATGGCATTCGCCAGGCCATCAACCGGCTGCGTGACCAGGTCGTCAACCGCAGCATCCCGGCCGAAGAGCTCAAGGGCTACACGATTTCACTGTCCAATTTCGGCGTGTTCGCCGGCCGCTATGCGACACCCATTGTCGTTCCACCAACCGTTGCCATCGTCGCAGCCGGCAAGGGTCGCCACCAGATGACGCCGGTCATGGGCGGATTCGAATCGCACAAGATCGTTCCGATCTCGGTAACGTTTGATCATCGCGCAGCAACCGGGGGCGAAGCCGCTCGGTTCCTGAAGGCTCTCCTGGATGACCTGGCGCGGCCGAATTGAGTGGTTTGTCGCACATCGCACGTGCCGCATTGCAACTCTGCGTTGTAGGAAGCGGATTCAGCCGCGATGCTCTTCTCGCAACCTGCCAAGAGCATCGGGCATGAATGCCTTTCCTGCAAAAAAAGCTGAACGCTTCGACTCTAGCTACCGCTGGCCACATCCTCGTAGCCGACGATATCCAGATCGAATCCGGCCAGACCGACCAGCTTGCGCGGCGTACCGAGCACGCGCAGATGACGCACGCCAAGGTCGGCAAGAATCTGCGCACCCAGTCCGTTCTGACGCCATTCGCTGGCGGCATCCGAGTCCTTCGCCGCGGGCTTCCCGGCCAGCGAGTCGAGCAGGGATTCGGCTTCGCCTGGCTCGCTGAGCACGACGACGACACCACGGCCTTCCACGTCGACTCGACGCAAGGCTGCAGTCACGGTCAGGCCCAGATCGTCGCGTCGCAGATGCAGGACATCGGACAACGTGTTGCGTACATGCACGCGGGTCAGCACGGGCTGGCCATCATCGACCTGTCCTCGCAGCAGCGCAAAATGCAGCGCCTTGTTGATGAGATCGCGCCAGACCACGAGCCGGAACGTGCCGAATTCGGTATCGACTTCGACATCACGCACGCGTTCTATCGTGTTCTCCGTCTGCAATCGATAGCGGATGAGGTCGGCGATCGAACCGATCTTCAACCCGTGCTTGCCTGCGAACGCTTCCAGCGCGGGACGTCGCGCCATCGAGCCGTCTTCATCCATTACCTCGACGATCACTCCGGCTGGCTCAAGCCCTGCGAGCGTGGCCAGGTCGCATGCCGCTTCGGTGTGACCGGCGCGCACCAGTACGCCACCGGTTTGTGCCGTCAGCGGAAAGATGTGTCCGGGCTGGGCCAGATGTTCCGGCCTGGCTTCGGAGGCAACGGCGGTGCGAATGGTGTGCGCGCGGTCATACGCCGAGATGCCTGTCGTCACGCCCTCAGCCGCTTCGATCGAGACCGTGAAATTGGTGTGGTGCGACGAGGTGTTGTTGTGCACCATCGGCTTCAGGCCGAGCTGCCTGCAACGCATTGATGTCAGGGTCAGGCAAACCAGTCCGCGCGCTTCGCGAACCATGAAGTTGATGTCCTCGGGACGCACTTTCTCTGCGGCCATGACGAGATCGCCTTCGTTTTCGCGATCTTCATCGTCGAGGATCACGACCATGCGGCCAGCGCGGATGTCGTCGAGGATTTCGGGGATTGTGTTGAAGCTCATGGGGTGTCCGTTGAATAGCGTGATTTTGAGTTGTTGCCTTTATCGCAGGAAACGGCTCCAGCCGTGATGCTCCTGCTCCTGATTTCAATCAAAGAGCATCGCGACCAAAGGAAGTCCCTTTTCGGGACGGCTGAAGCCGCTTCCTGCGTGGATTTTATTCGTTCTCTCGAAACTCGATCAGGCGCTCTGCATAGCGCGCCATGCGATCGACCTCGATGTTGACGGTATCGCCCTTCTTTCTCCCGCCGAACGTGGTCACGGCTTGCGTGTGCGGAATCAGGTTGACGCCAAAGCGCAGGCCCTCTACCTCGTTGACCGTGAGGCTGACGCCGTCGATGCAGACCGATCCTTTGGCCGCTATGTAGCGGGCAAGCCCTGGCGACACCTCGAACACCCAACGCTGCGAACGCGCATCGGCACTGATGTCAACGACCTGACCGGTTCCATCAACGTGTCCCGACACCAGATGACCACCAAGCCGATCGCTCAGGCGAAGAGCCTTTTCCAGATTCACTGGCGTACCCGGCTCCAGCGCGCCAAGCGTCGTCAGTCGCAGGGTTTCAAGCGAGACATCGGCGGCGAAAGTTTCGCTGCCGATGTCCAGTGCCGTCAGGCAGACACCAGCCACGGCGATGCTGTCGCCTTCGCGCACATCGTCGAGTCCGAGTTTCGCGCACGAAAATGTCATGCGTCTGTCGCCGCCTTTCAACTCGGTGCTTTCCAGCTGGCCCACGGCCTGGATGATTCCGGTAAACATTCAGCTCTCCCGTGGACGCAGCAGCAGGCGAATATCAGAGCCGACCGAGCGCTGGTCGATGATCTGCATCTGCCATCGTCCGGACATCTCAGTCAGCGGCGGCAGGGCCAGCAAGGGCCGCGCGGTATCGCCGAGCAGGACCGGCGCGATGTACAGGAGGATCTCGTCGACCAGGCCTTGCGCGAACAGTGCTCCGCACAGCGTAGGCCCCGCCTCGACCTGCAATTCGTTGATTTCGCGACTGGCCAGATCCTGCAGCATGGCAGAGAGGTCGAGTCGCCCATCGCGCAATTCAAGCGTGGCGCGGTCAACGCGATCAAATCGGGCGTCTGCGGACTGCGCATCGGAGCCATGAAAGACCAGGCCTGGCGCAGTGCCATCAAGTACGTGGGCGTTTACCGGAGTGCGCAGTGTGCGGTCGAGGATCACGCGCAACGGTGCGACCAGAGCCTCGGGAATCGGCTCGCGAACCGTCAATTGCGGATCATCGGCCAGCACGGTGCCCATGCCTGTCAGGATCGCCGAACTGCGTGCTCGCCAACGCTGTACGTCAGCGCGCGCCGCGTCCCCGGTGATCCATTTCGACTCGCCATTGCCCAAGGCCGTGCGCCCATCGAGGCTCATGGCCAGCTTGATTCGTACCCAGGGCCGCCCGCGCTGCACACGGGAAAGGAATCCACGATTGAGTTCGCGCGCCTGCGCGTTCATCAGGCCTGCATCAACGCGGATTCCTGCAGCGCGCAACCTTGCGATGCCACGCCCATCGACCTCGGCGAAGGGATCTTCCAGGGCCACGACTACGCGGGCAACTCCCGCTGCGACAAGGGCATCGGCACAAGGCGGCGTGCGGCCATGGTGGGCGCAGGGTTCCAGGGTGACATAGGCGGTTGCGCCACGTGATCGCTCACCGGCCTCGTCCAGCGCAAAAACTTCGGCATGCGCTTCGCCGGCCCGACGATGCCAACCGCGACCGAGCACTTCTTCGCCACGCGCGATCACGCAACCGACACGGGGATTCGGCTGGGTCGAACACAATCCACGTTCGGCCAGCCGCAATGCGCTGGCCATGTGGACATGGTCGACGGAACTGAATACGGACTCGCTCACCGCAGCATTCGCATGGCGGATCAGACCTTGCCCTTGCGCGCAGTCACCTCGGCCAGCAAGGGGAGTTGCATGCCTTCCAGTGCGGGCAGATCGCGCTCCAGGCGTTCAATTTCCTCGCGGAACGCCTGCACGTCCTCGAAACTGCGATACACCGAGGCGAAGCGAACATAGGCAACCTGATCGAGCTTCTTCAACTCGCGCATGACCAACTCGCCGACCCGCAGCGATGGCACTTCGCGCTCGCCACTGCGGCGCAGGTCATCAATCACGACGCGCACTGCAGAATCAACTTCGGCGCTGGCTACAGGACGCTTTTGCAACGCGCGATTGAAGCTCGTGCGCAGCTTGCGTTCGTCAAATGCCTCACGACGCCCATCGGACTTGACCATGGCCGGAAGCTTCAGTTCGGCAGTCTCGAACGTATTGAAACGCTCATTGCACTGCTCGCACTCACGGCGCCTGCGAATCGTCGCACCATCATCGGAAACCCGCGAATCAATCACGCGGGTGTCTTCGTGCTGGCAGAAGGGGCAGTGCATCAGGAGTGAGGGAATGGGGAATGGGGAATGGGGAACGGGTTTGAAGCAGTCCACGCAATTGCGCAGGAAAGTTGCGCGTTTGCAGGCAACCGGCTGTTACCGATCCCCCACTCTCCATTCCCCATTCCCGCTTTCTCAGCCATACACCGGAAACGCCTTGCACTGCGCCGTGACCTTGTCGCGGACGGCGGCGATGACGGCTTCGTCCTTCGGTGCATCGAGCACGTCGGCCATCCAGCCAGCCAGATCGATGCAGTCCTGTTCGCCATAGCCGCGCGTTGTCACGGCGGGGGTGCCAATGCGCAGGCCGGAGGTGACGAAGGGCGAGCGCGGGTCATTCGGTACGGCGTTCTTGTTGACCGTGATATATGCCTTGCCGAGTGCGGCTTCGGCGTCCTTGCCACTGGAATCGCGACCGATCAAATCGATCAGCATCAGGTGGTTTTCGGTGCCGCCGGAGACAATCTTGTAGCCGCGCGCAGCAAGGGTCCTTGCCATGGCCTTGGCGTTGACCACGACCTGCTGCTGGTAACTCTTGAATTCGGGCTGCAAGGCTTCGAGGAAGGCCACGGCCTTGGCCGCGATCACGTGCATCAACGGCCCGCCCTGGATGCCGGGGAAGACGATCGACTGCAGCTTTTTTTCCAGCTCCTCGCCAAGTCCTTTTGAAATCACGAAGCCGCCACGCGGACCGCGCAGGGTCTTGTGCGTGGTCGATGCCACGACATGCGCGTGCGGCACGGGATTCGGATACACGCCGGCAGCGATCAGACCCGCGACATGAGCCATGTCGACAAAGAAGATCGCGCCCACCTTGTCGGCAATCGCGCGCATGCGTGCCCAATCGACGATCTGCGAATAGGCGCTGAATCCGCCGACCAGCATTTTTGGCTTGTTTTCAACGGCCAGGCGCTCAACTTCGTCGTAGTCGATCATCCCCTGCTCATTGACGCCGTACTGCACCGCGTTGAAAAGCTTGCCGGAAATATTGGGCTTGGCTCCGTGGGTCAGATGACCGCCATGGGCGAGACTCATGCCGAGAATCGTGTCGCCAGGCTGGAGCAAGGCCAGATACACGGCCTGGTTGGCCTGCGAACCGGAGTGAGGCTGCACATTGGCGTAGTCCGCGCCGAACAACTGCTTGAGGCGATCAATCGCGAGGCGTTCGGCCACATCGACGTGCTCGCAGCCACCGTAGTAGCGCTTGCCCGGATAGCCTTCGGCATACTTGTTGGTGAGCACCGAGCCCTGCGCCTCGAGCACCCGCGGACTCGCGTAGTTCTCCGACGCAATCAGCTCGACATGATCTTCCTGACGTCCGGCCTCGGCGGCGATCGCACCAGCCAGTTCGGGATCGAATCCTTCAATACGCAGACCCTTTGAGAACATCGAAAAGCACTCGGCAGCCATTGGGGGACGCCCATGTTACCGCGTTGCAGCACGAATCACGGCATCGATCCCGCTGCCGAGGCCGGCAATGGGCAGGCAAGCGACACCAGGGCCTCGCACTTTGGCGGCAAGTTCCCCGAACCGGATCTGTTTGAGTCAAGTGACGGCCTGTTGCGCGCCATTTCGGTCGGATTCCGGCCTCAGGGGTCCGTTTCCGGGGCCAGCAGCTCGATAGCCATCACGAGGGCGTCCTCGCGCGACTTCTTGCCGGGATAGTAATTGGGACGTTTGCCGATTTCGTTGAAGCCGACACTGTCGTAGAGCGCAACCGCCGGCTTGTTGGATGGGCGAACTTCCAGGAAGACGCGGTCGGCATGGTGCCAGCGGGCCAGGTCGAGCAATCGGGCCAGGATTCGTCGGCCATGCCCGCGGCCCTGCTCGCCAGGTGCAACACACAAATTGAGGATGTGGGCTTCGCCACCGGCGACGGAAAGCACGCCGTAGCCGATCAGTTCGGTGGAACGCTCCAGTACCCAGCATTCATAGCCGGCGGCCATGCAGTCGCGAAAGATCCCGAAGGTCCAGGGATACGGATAAGCGCTGAGCTCGATGCGCGATATGGTCTCGAGATCGGAAGCTCGCATGGCGCGAAAATTCGATATCGGCTCCTGCATGATGGCGACCATGGCGTGAGTAACTCAGGTCTGCGAAGCGCCCGCACGCAGCGAACGGGAAAGGCGCTTGATCTCGCCCCAGAGTCCCTGCTTGGCGGATGCGCTGGCCGCCAGCGCCTGCGGTTCGGAGGTAATGATCCAGTTGATCGCCTTGTGCTGCTGTGCCGGCATCCTGGCCCCCAGTTCGCGCGCCAGAGACTCACCCAGGACGACGAGACTACGCGCATCAGCCAGACTTGCATCATCACGCGCATCCGCAACCCCGACCCGCAGACCCGCAACGCGAAACGCACGTTGCAGATCGGCCAACATGCGACTGGTTGCTGCCGCGGACCCCAGGATCAGAACTTCGGCGCTTCGCGCAGCAGATTGGTGCCGGGATTCAGCGACATCGAATTCGGCAACCTGGCCCGACCCTGCAGGAGTGGGTGCCGCAGCTACCCTCGGCGCATACACATCGACGCCGATTTCGGAAAGAAGACGCAGGCCATACTCATCGAGCATGTTCGCGTTTCTCGCTTTCAAGCAAATCGGCGTGGAACTCGGCGAAAATCTGATCGGACGCGGCGAACAGGGCTTCGGTCGTCGAGATCAGGCGGTTGTCGACTGCCTCGACATCGGCCCGGTAAATTTCGTCGGTTTGCGGCGTGCCATCGGGGCGGTCTGCGCGCAGTTTCATCACCACGCTGGCGAGGTAGCCACCGCTGACGGTCGGAACGCGCTCGAACCGCATGATCTGCCCACTGATGCGAATCGCCGCCTGGCTTGCGGCCAGTTCGTCGGTGACGAACGGGGCAATCTCGGCTTCGCGCAGCTCGACCTTCAGACGACGCTGCAACAGGCGCGTAGGCGGGTCAGTCCACAACTGGTAGTGGTACTGATGCAGTTCGGTGCCTTCCGGATTGTTGGCGTAGACCAGTGCGCGATCCGCATACAAGCCGTCCGCAGCGAACAACCCCACGACGATCGGCGTCACGAATACGGGCTCGGGGCTGACCGGAAGCGACGCAACTGGCGGCATGCGGAAGTATGTGTAATCGGGCACGCCCGGCACATTGCCGCATCCAGCCAGCAGCAGTGCGGCGCTGGCAATAAGTGAACTCCAGGCAGCCGCCCTGTTCATTGGTTGTTCTCCTCAAGGTCGTCGGGCTGCGGCGAGCGCAGCAACTGGCCAGGATTGCGCCGAATCTCGCGACTGAATTCGTCGAGGTTGCGAGTGGCCGACTCCAGGTGATGCGTAATGACTTCCATGCGACTGGAAAGGCTGGCCATGACCGTGGCCAGATCCGTCACGGATGCACGGATATCGCCACGATTCTCGCTGGCAATGTCCGCCAGTTCGCCGACCGTGTTGTCCAGGGTCTTGCGCGTTTCGCGAAGCTCCATGCTCAATCCGTGCACGTTGCCAAGAATGCCTGCCACGGCGGCACGATTCTCGGGCTTGAGCAATTCGTCCAGAGCACTGGAAGCCCCGTTTAGCTTGCCAAGCAGGTCGTTCGCCTGGGCAAGGATTTCAGGTGCACTGGTATCAATTGCACCGGTAATCGAATCGACACGCTGCGAGAGCATGCTGAGCATCGGTGCAATCTGGTCGCGGGTGAGGGCGGAGACCTGGCCGGCCAATTCACCGACTGCCGCAAAGATATCCGCGTTTTCAGCTCCCTTTATTTCGGTGCCGGGCGCGAGCATGTCGCGACTCTTTCCTTCGCGGATTCCGATCGACGTGTCAGCCAGCAGGCCACTGGACTGCAGGCTGGCCACGCTGTCCTTCGGGATGCCCCACTCTTCCTTCACCGACAAGGTCACCTTGTAGCGGGTGCCTGCCGCACTGCGATCGGGCTCCACTTCACCGACTTCACCAATTCGGTAACCTTCATAGAACACTGGCGCGCCATAGCGCAGGCCGGTGACGTTTCGGTAGTGCACGTAATAGTCGGTTGATGCACCGCTGCGCCCGGTTATCAGGGCCAGACCGACTAGCAGCAGGACAAGACCTGCCACGACGACGGCACCCACCAGGACGTAATTGACAGTGTCGCGCTTCACCAGAACATTCCCCCTGAAGGCTTCCTCATTCTAACGTCGTATCGAATTTCCTGGGCAAGCATCGCCCGACAAGTCCTCATGCATCCTCCCCGACCAGACGACGCAGATACTCGTCTGCATCCACCTGCACTTCGCGCGGGCGACGGTTGAGCAGATCCTGAATGCGTTCGTTATCAGCCGCCCGCACCTCGGCGGTCGTACCCGTCAGAAGCACGTTGCCTTGATCGAGCACGGTAATCGAATCAGCGATCTTGAACGCACTTTCCAGCTCATGGGTTACCACGACGATGGTCATGCGCAGGGCATCACGCAAGCGCAGGATCAATTCATCCAGTTCGGCCGAGACCACGGGATCAAGGCCGGCTGAAGGTTCGTCGAAGAACAGCAGCCGCGGATCCATGACGATGGCCCGCGCCAGTGCCGCGCGCTTGATCATGCCGCCGGAAAGCTGGCTTGGCATCAGATCCTGGAATCCACCGAGATTGACCACCTCAAGCTTGAGCCGGCTCATGATGCGGATGGTCTGCTCATCCAGCTCGGTGTGTTCGCGCAGGGGCAGTGCGACGTTGTCGCCTACGGTCATCGAAGTGAGCAAGGCGCCACCCTGAAACGAAACGCCGATGCGCTTGCGCACGTCGAGCTTCTCGCGATCGCTGGCATTCGCGAGGTCAGTGCCGAACAGCTTGACCGTGCCCGCGACGGGTCGATTCAACCCGAGCATGTGGCGCAGAAGCGTGCTCTTTCCGGATCCGGAGCCACCCATGATCACGCGGATTTCACCTGCATTGACGCTGAAATCGACGCCATGGAGGATGCGCCGCTTGCCGTACCAGGCTTCGAGCTTTTCAACTTCGATGAGTGGGGCCGGATTGTTCATCTGTTGAGGAAGAACGAAAAGATCATGTCGGCGACGATGATCCAGCAGATCGAAAGAACAACGGCGCGCGTGGTGGCGCGTCCCACGCCTTCAGCACCGCCGGTCACCGAGAAGCCGGTACTGACGCCGATCAGGGTGATCAACAGGGCAAACACGATGCTCTTGGATATGCCCTGGCCGATATCGCCGGGCGTGAGCAGTGACATCGATTGCAGCATGTAGGCCGTCGGGGTGATGTCGAGCGCCGAAGCGCTATACAGGGCAGCGCCGAAAATGCCCACCGCATCGGCAAATACGGTCAACAGGGGCAGCATGATCAGCATGGCGATCAGGGCAGGCGCGACCAGATAGCGCACCGGGTCGATGCCAATTACCGCGAGCGCGTCGACTTCCTGCGAAACGGTCATCGAACCGATGCGTGCCGCCAGCGCCGAGCCGGAGCGGCCTGCCACCAGTATCGCCGTAATCAGGGCGCCGAATTCGCGGGTTACCGATTTGGCGACAGCAACGACGACCTGGGATTGCGCGCCGAATTCGCCCAGCGCGGAAACAAACTGGATGCCCAGCATGATGCCTACTGTGAACGACAGCAGGCAGACGATCGGCAAGGCATCAACACCGACCTGACGCATCTGCTCGAGCACCGAGCGCAAGCGCAGCGGCTGGCCGATGCGCCAACCAAGCACGGACAGGTATAGCGACTCGAACAGCAATACGGCCGCGTAGCCCATGCCGCTCAGGGCGGAGACCGTACTCCGGCCGAGTTGCGCAAGCGGGCGGGTCAGGGCTTCCAAACCTAGCTACCGCTTGCTACGGGCATCGATTCGACATCCGCAACGATCGGAAACACGCGATCAAGACGGGCGAGTTCCAGCACCGCGCGCACCGAGTCGCTGACTGCAACCAGTGCGAAAACCTTGCCATTGGAACGTGCGTTCTGGAATCCCTCGACCAGCGCAGCAATGCCGGAGGAATCGATATATGTCACCTCACTCAACACCACGCCAACCCGCGGGCATTCGCCGAGGGCATTGAGGATGGCCTGGCGGACCTGCTGCGACCACGACAAATCAACCTCCCCGCTCAGTCGGATCAGCTTGCAGCCTGCAGATTCTTCCTGCTCGATACCATTCATTCGTGTTCGTCCCCTTCCTGGCGTCGAACGCCAATGGTCTTGTGCATGATCAAGCGGTTGCCGGTACCTGCTGGCAGGGCCTGCAGATCCCAATCGTCCATGACCTTGTCGATAAGGGCAACGCCAAGTCCACCGCTGCGGCATTCGCCCAGCGGTTTCGGGCGCACGCAAGCTGGGTCCACGGCGGGCGCGGAATCCAGCACTCGAAACTCCAGCTTGCCATTTTCGCTGGTCACGTGCAGCTCGATATCTCCCGAACTGTCCGGGCCGTAGGCATGGCGGATGACATTACAGCAGGCTTCGTCGACGGCAAGGACGAGATTGTCGCGAATGGACGCTTCCACATTGGCATCGTCGAGCGCCGTACGCAGCAGCGAGCGGATTTCGCGCATATGCTCGGGCTTGGCCGGAAAGCTGCGCTTGAGCAGGATCTCCGGACCATTGCCATCCATGCGCTCGATCAGCAGCAGGGTGGTGTCATCGACCAGATGCATTTGCTTCAGCTCGGAAATGATTCCGCGCAGCCTCGGCTCGGCGGACGCGCCGGCATGACGCCGGATCAGTTCGCGGGCTCCCTCTGAACCGATTGTCCGGTTGCTGGCATCGCGCACGTCGGTGACACCATCGGAAAAACAATAGAGCGAGGCGTTGGCGAGATCGATGTCGCGCCCCTCAAACGTCATGCCAGGCAGGATTCCCAGTGGTGGGCCACCCGAGAGGAATTCGGTAAATTCGCCGCGACGATAGAGCATGGCCGGGGGAAATCCGGCTGCGGCGATCTGGACATGCTGCGCATGCCGGTCACAGTGCCCGACCAGGGCGCAGACAAATCGACCATCCAGGCTCGATTGGCAAAGTTCTTCGTTGACGCGCTCCAGCCATTGTTCGGGTGGCGTGCCTTCCTTGCCAATCCAGCGCAGCAACGACGCCACGCGCACCATCAGCAAGGCGGCATCGAGCCCCTTGCCCGAGACATCGCCGATGAGAAATCCGATGCGTCCGTCCGGCAAGTCGAAATAATCGTAGAAATCACCGGATATTTCGTGTGCCGGCAGATTGACGCCGAGCAGTGGAAATCCATCCCGGCGTCGCTTTGGCAGCAGCGACTTCTGCATGCGCCGCGCAAGATCGAATTCGCGCTTCATTCGCGCCTGCTGGACCAGTTCGTGGGCCATGCGTGCGTTGTTGATGGCCAGTGAAGTCGGCGCAGCGATCAGGCGAAGGATTTCCGCATCGTCTGCGCTGAATGAGCCGCCCGAGCGCTTGTTGACGACTTCGAGCGCACCGATCGGCCCTTTGGCCGTTGCCAGCGGCGTGCACAACAGGCTGCGCGTGACGAAACCGGTATCGCTGTCGGTCGTATGGTCTACGCGCGGATCGCTAAGCGCATCGGCGACAACCTGGCTGGCGTTTTCCGCTACCGTACGCCCGACCACGCCCTGCCCCAGCGGAATACGCAGCCCGGCAATGTCGATTGGCCCCACGCATACCTTGCACTCGAGCATTTTCCTGTCGTCGTCGAGCAGGAACAGCGAAGCCGCTTCGGCGCCCATGAAGTCCGCGATGCGATTGACCGCCTCGCTCAGGGTCTGGCGCAGATCCAGCGATACCGCCAGGGTCTCCGACAAATCAGCCAGGAACGCCAGGGCCCGCTTTTCGCTGGCCACTGCCACGGTCTGCTGGCTGGCCGGAGCAGGACTCATTTCTCGCCGCTCTCTCCGGCGCGCAACGCCCGTTGCTCACGCCAGCGGCGCAGTCCCCAGAGGGTCATGATCGGCCCGGAGAGGACGTACAAGGCGGCAATTCCAAACAGCACGCGGGCTGGATCCACGGCCAGGGCCACGATGATCAACAGTGCCGCGGGAATCCAGATGAACGGTACCCGGTCCGAAGTCGGCCAGGATTTGAAGCTGAAATAGCGCACGTTGCTGACCATGAGCAAGCCCGCGACAACGGCGATGACCGGCGCGATGAACTGGACATCGAACCCACTCA
>NZ_JBAWHJ010000420.1:0-20072 GCF_049593775.1 Dokdonella sp.
TTCAAGCGTTGACGTTGTACGCAGCACGAAGCCTTATCGCCATACGCTGGCCGCGCTGGGTCGGGACCGGCTCTTCCGAATCCCGATTTCCCACTCCCCGGTCCCGCTCTATTGCGCCGGTCGAATCAGGCCCAGTGCTTCCAGCTTGAGCACGATCTGCTGTACGGCCTGATCCGGTGGCAGGGAGGTCGTATCGATGCGCATGTCCGGGTTCTCGGGCACTTCGTAGGGATCGCTGATTCCGGTGAATTCCTTGATCTTGCCCGCCCGCGCAAGTGCGTACAGGCCCTTGCGGTCGCGTCCTTCGCAGGTTTCGATCGGCGTGGAGACGTGGATCTCTACGAACACGCCGCCTGCACTGACGTTCTCGCGGACGATGTCGCGTGAGCCCTTGTACGGAGCGATCGGGGCGCAAATCGCGATGCCGCCATTCTTGGTGATTTCGGCAGCAACGAAGCCGATGCGCTGCACATTGAGATCACGGTGTTCCTTCGAGAAGCCGAGTTCACTGGACAGGTTCTTGCGCACGATGTCGCCGTCGAGCAGGGTCACCGGACGCGTACCCATTTCAAGCAGACGCACCAGCAGTGCGTTCGCGATGGTCGATTTTCCGGAACCCGACAGGCCGGTGAAGAACACGGTGAAGCCCTGCTTGTGGCGGGCAGGATGGGTGCGGCGCAATTCCTCGATGACTTCCGGATAGGTAAACCATTCGGGAATATCCAGGCCCTCCTGCAGCCGGCGACGCAATTCCGTGCCGGAGATGTTGAGCACGCTGTCGCCGTCCTTCACTTCATCAGCAGGCATGTACTGGGCGCGTTCCTGCACGTAGACCATTTCCTGGAACGGCACCATGGTGATGCCAAGCTCCTCCTGGTGTTCCGCGACCAGGGTCTGGGCGTCGTAGGGGCCATAAAACGGCTTGCCCGAACTGTCGCTGCCGGGACCTGCGTGATCACGTCCGACGATGAAGTGCGTGCAGCCATGGTTCTTGCGGATGATTGCGTGCCACAACGCTTCGCGCGGCCCACCCATGCGCATGGCGAGATGCAGCAGGGCCAGCGTGGTGGTCTGCTCCGGGTAGTGGCGCAGCAGCTTTTCGTAGCAGCGCACACGCGTGTAGTGGTCGATATCGCCGGGCTTGGTCAAGCCCACGACCGGATGGATCAGGAGGTTGGCCTCGGCGATCTGGGCGGCGCGGAAAGTCAGTTCCAGGTGCGCGCGATGCATCGGATTGCGGGTCTGGAACGCGACTACGCGCGACCAGCCAAGTTTGGCGAAAAGTGTCCGCATTTCTGCAGGCGTCGAGCGCAGATGCCCGAAGTCGTAGTGACGTGGCAACTCCAGGCCCCGCAGCTTTCCGCCGAGATAAACCGGATGGCTGCGATCCAGTAGATGGCTGACGCCGGGATGCTTGGTGTCGGTCGTACCAAAAACCTGCTGTGCCTCGTGCTTGCGATTCGGCTCCCAGCTATCCTCGACATCGAGAACGGCCAGTATCACGCCTTCCGGATCACGCAATGCGATCTGTTTGGAGCCCTTGATCGCCTCGGCGAACTTCTGGTCGACATCGAGCGTGACCGGCATCGGCCACAGATTGCCGTCGGTGAGGCGCATGTTGTCGCGCACCGACTCGTAGTCAGCCCGGCTCATGAAGCCTTGCAGCGGTGAAAAAGCACCGGTCAGCAGCATTTCAAGATCACACAGCTGGCGCGGGCTCAGGTCCCAGGACGGCAGGTCGGCAGCCTCGTGCTTGAGCGATTCAGCCTGCTCGGACGGGACCAGGCCATCAACGAGGTGGCCACCGTGGGGTGCGATCATCTGGGACATCGGGTTTCCTGGATTGAGGGCGTGATATCCGCGGCTGGGCGACGGCGGTACGGGTCAGACAAGACCAGACACCGACGAAAACCCCGGACCTCGGGCAACGCATGGAGGTGAGCCGGACCGGCCGAGGACGCACCTCCGCTTTCCGGAACATCAGGAATTATAAGGCCTGCGGCTATCAATCGGGAGTTTGCCGGTTGCGCGTCAGTGATATCCATATATTCGGCAATGCTGGAATTCCCGGGCAAGTCCGGCATTCGCCGGCCCGACTATCGGTCAATCACCCGCCAGACAGGGTGGCGTCCGGGGTGCACGGTGCCAGGCACCGGGATGGCTCGAGGCGGATCCACGGATCTCCATGAACAGAAAAACCTGGGCCGTTCAGCAAAATCGGGGAACCACGGCCACAATCCACGTTCTCAGTCCGCAGCATGGCTGCCGGACCGGGTTCCTGCAGTTGATTCCGACAAACCATGCCTGCCAACGTGTCTGCAGTTTGCCATCAGGGACGCCCAACGCCACAATATGCGGCCCGCTTGATGCGGCAGATTCCGTCGGGCGACCAGCAGACGTCCTCAATCGCTTTACCCAGGAGTTCTCATAAATGACACGTTTCGCGCGCAAGACCCTTATCGCCATGGCGCTGACCGCCGCATTCGGTGCAGGCAATGCCTTCGCCATTGATCCCTCGCTGAAGACCGAGAAAGACAAGGTCAGCTACATGGTCGGTGCTGACGTCGGTCGCGGCCTCAACCAGATCAAGGGCGAGCTGGATCTGAAGATCGTCATCCAGGCGCTGCAGGATGAGTTCAATGGCGGCAAGAGCCTCATGACCCAGGAAGAGGGTCAGGAAGTTCGCCAGGAATTCATGCAGAAGTTGCAGGCCAAGCGCGTCGCCGAAGAAAAGGTGGCCGCTGACACGAACAAGACCGAAGGCGCCGCATTCCTCGCCAAGAACAAGTCCAAGGCTGGCGTGAAGACAACCGCTTCTGGCCTGCAGTACGAAGTCATCAAGCAGGGCACCGGTCCGAAGCCGAAGGAGACCGATACGGTCAAGGTCGACTACACCGGTACCAAGATCGATGGCACCAAGTTCGACAGCTCGGTCGATCGCGGACAGCCGGCAACGTTCCCGCTGAACGGCGTCATCAAGGGCTGGACAGAAGGCTTGCAGCTGATGCCGGTTGGTTCCGAGTACAAGCTGGTGATTCCGGCTGAACTTGCCTACGGTGAAAATGCACCGCCGACCATCGGACCGAACGCGACGCTGATTTTCGACGTCAAGCTGATCTCGATCGAATCTGCAGCAGCAGAAAGCGCAGCGCCGGCTACCGAGAAAAAGTAAGCCGACGACTGAGTAGCAAGAAGGGCGTGCCGGGAACTTCGGCACGCCCTTGTCGTTTCTGGCCCACATGCGGCTCATTGCACTTGCCACTGGCAGGACGATTTGCCGACCAGGCCCGGCCCGTGGCCGAACGTCCGGGCAAGATCAATTGGCGTACTGATCGGGAGTTGAGAGGATGCGCGTAGCGATATTCGGAACCGGATACGTGGGGCTTGTAACCGGTACGTGTCTTGCCGAAGTGGGCAACGATGTGATCTGCGTCGATGTCGATGCACTCAAGGTTGCCCGTCTGGAGCGTGGCGAAATTCCGATCTTCGAGCCCGGGCTGACTCCTCTCGTGGTGGAGAACCATGCCGCGGGAAGGCTTCATTTCACCACCGACGCGGCCGTCGCCATCGCCCACGGTGAGGTCATCTTCATAGCCGTGGGAACGCCGCCCGAAGAGGATGGCAGTGCGGATCTGTCGCACGTTCTCGATGTTGCGCGGACCATCGGGCAAGCCTTGTCCAGCCCCGCCGTGATCGTCAACAAATCAACGGTGCCCGTGGGTACCGCCGATCTGGTTCGCGAAACCATTGCGGCGGAATTGTCCGCACGAGGCAGCGATCTCTCGTTCGATCTGGTTTCCAACCCCGAATTTCTCAAGGAGGGCGACGCCGTCCAGGATTGCATGCGTCCGGATCGCATCATCATCGGAAGTGACAGCGCGCATGCTATTGGCGTCCTGCGCAGCCTGTACGCGCCCTTCAATCGGAATCACGAGCGAATCGTGCTGATGGATGTGCGCTCGGCCGAGCTGACCAAATACGCGGCCAATGCCATGCTCGCAACGAAAATCAGTTTCATGAACGAGATGGCCAATATTGCCGAGCGAGTCGGGGCCGATATCGAGCAGGTTCGCCTGGGTATCGGTTCGGATCCGCGCATCGGCTATCACTTCATCTATCCCGGTGCCGGCTATGGCGGCTCGTGCTTCCCCAAGGACGTCAAGGCGCTCGAACATATCGCGCGCAGCCACGACTATGAACCCCGCGTACTGAGTGCGGTGGAAGCAACCAACGCTGCACAAAAAGAACACCTGCACGCCTTGATATCGCGCCACTTCGAGGGGAACCTGAAAGGGCGAACCATTGCCGTCTGGGGATTGGCTTTCAAGCCGAATACCGATGACATGCGCGAAGCGCCCAGTCGCACGCTGCTTGAGAAACTGTGGAGCGATGGTGCTTCGGTGCAGGCCTTCGACCCGGAGGCGCACGAGGAAGTGCGGCGCATCTATGGAAATCGGGCGGACCTGCAACTGTGCGATTCCCAATATGCGGCGCTCGATGGCGCGGATGCTCTCGTCATCGTGACCGAATGGAAGGCCTTCAGGAGTCCCGACCTGGGCAGGATTTGCGCGGCCCTCGGCCATCCGGTGGTGTTCGATGGCAGGAATATCTTCGAGCCCGCAACGATCGAAGCCGCAGGATTGGCCTACTACGGAGTAGGCCGGGGACGCAGCGTGCAGGCGCCGACACGGGACTGACGCTGTACCTCTGCTCCAGCCGCCGCTACCATCGCCGACCTTGAGTCAGCATGCTGGCTTGCTTGCCACCATTCCCAAACAGTAGATGGATCCATGGAAAAGAAACGCGCATTGGTAACCGGCATAACCGGCCAGGACGGTGCCTACCTGGCTGAGCTGCTGCTTGCCAAGGGCTACGAAGTCCATGGTCTCAAACGCCGTGCTTCATCATTCAATACCGAGCGGATCGACCACCTCTACAGCGAGCTGGATGAATCGGGACCCGCGCTTAGCCTTCACTATGGCGATCTGACCGACTCGACCAGCCTGGTCCGCGTGGTCCAGGAAGTCGAGCCACACGAAATCTACAATCTTGCTGCGCAGAGTCATGTTGCAGTCTCGTTCGAGGAGCCCGAGTACACGGCCAATGCCGATGGACTGGGTACCTTGCGACTGCTAGAGGCGATGCGCATTCTCGGGATGCAGGATCGTTGCAGGATCTATCAGGCATCGACCTCCGAACTGTACGGCCTGGTCCAGGAAACGCCGCAGCGCGAGACAACGCCTTTTCATCCGCGCTCTCCGTATGGCGTGGCCAAGCTGTATGCCTACTGGATCACGGTGAACTACCGCGAAGCCTATGGCATGTTTGCCTGCAACGGCATCCTGTTCAACCACGAGTCTCCGATTCGCGGTGAAACCTTCGTCACCCGCAAGATCACCCGTGGGCTTGCCAGGGTCATCCACGGCCTGCAGCAATGCCTCTATCTGGGCAATCTCGATGCAAGGCGTGACTGGGGGCATGCACGCGATTATGTCGAGGCGCAATGGTTGATTCTTCAGCAGGACACGCCACACGACTACGTCATCGCGACCGGCATCCAGCACTCGGTGCGGGACTTCGTCGTGCTCGCGGCACGCGAGATGGGCGTGGAAGTCGAGTTCAAGGGCCAGGGCGTGGAAGAGGTCGCCGTGGTTGCCGAAGTGCGCACGCCAGGAGCGCGCATTGCGGTGGGCGATACCTTGTTGCGCATCCATCCACAGTACTACCGGCCTGCAGAAGTCGAGACCCTGCTCGGTGATCCGAGCTTCTCGCGCGAAAAGCTGGGATGGACCCCGAAAACGAGTTTTGCAGAACTGGTTCGCGAAATGGCGGCGGCCGACCTTGCCCTGGCTGTCAATGAAGCCGCCGGCAATGTCGGTGCGCGCCACGGTCGTCACCTCATCGAAGCGCTTCCGAAAGGATGAGCAGTCTGGAGGAACGGCTGACCGAACTCGAGGTCAGGCTCGCCTTCATCGACGATGGCGTGACAGCCTTGAATGCCGCCGTTGCCATGCAGGACCAGACCATGCTGAGCATGCGTCGCGAGCTCGATCGCATGCGCGAAGACCTGCTTGGCTTGCGATCCGCGCTGGGCAATGACACCAGCAACGAACCGCCTCCACCTCACTACTGATACCTGCCAAGCGAAATCAAGAAATCGGACCATGGCTGATTCCCTGCGCGACCAACTTTTGAAGAGCGGCCTCGTCCAGAAGCTGAGGAGCGAGGCGCGTCCTGCCGAGCGCCCGGCACGTCCGGCGCGTACCGAAAACAAGGGGTGCCCGTCCGCTTCCCGGCCGCCCAAAGGAAAGTCGGGCCGCAATGGCAATGCCGGGGAAATCGATCTTGCGCGTGCCTACGGCCTGCGCGACCGCGCCGAGCGTGAGCAAAAGGATCTCGAAAAGAAACAAGCCGAGCAGCGCGCCAGGGAAAAGGCCGAGCGAAAGCAGAAGCTGGCCGCGCTGCTTTCCGACAAGGCCCTGAACAAGCAGGATGCCGAAATCCCGCGTCATTTTCCGCACGGGGAGAAAATCCGTCGCGTTTATTGCACGGCCGAGCAACTTGCTGAGGTCAATTCGGGAAGCCTGGCCGTGGTCCAGTACCGTGGGCGCTATTTGCTGGTGAGTCGCGAGATTGGCCTCAAGGCGGGCGAGATCAGTCCCGAAGCACTGATCCTGCTATGTGATCCCGATGCAGCCGCCGAAGATGATGTGCCGGCAGACCTGGTCTGGTAGTAGCCCAGAGCTGCACCTGCGGATCAGAAATCCATGAAGTAGCCGCCATTGACCGGGATGTTGGCGCCGGTGATGTATCCCGCATCTTCGGCGCACAGGAAGTCGACCACCCTTGCGATTTCGCTGGGCTTGCCGAGTCTTCCGACCGGGATGCTTGCCACGATCTGGTTGCGCACGGCTTCCGGTACCGCCATCACTAGGGCGGTTTCGCAGTACCCCGGCGATACGCTGTTGACGGTTACACCCTTTTTCGCCACTTCGCGGGCCAGTGCCATCGTGAACCCGTGCATGCCAGCCTTGGCGGCGGAATAGTTGGTCTGACCGAACTGGCCGGTCTGGCCGTTTACCGAAGAGATGTTGACGATTCGTCCATAGCCGCGTTCGACCATGCCGTCGATCAGGGCGCGACAGGTATTGAATACGCCGCCGAGGTTGACCGTGATGACGTCACTCCATTGCTGCTCGGACATCTTGCGCAGGCTGGTGTCTCGCGTGATTCCGGCTGCATTGACCAACACGGAAATGGGGCCGTGCCGGGCTTCGATATCCGCCAGGGCCGAACCGCTGGCGGCGTGGTCGGAAACGTCCAGAGCCTCGAAATGCACCGACTCTCCCAGGTCCGCGACATCAATCATGAACTGTTCGACTCGTTCTGCACGTGAGCCAAGATCTGCGGCAATCACGCGGTGTCCGGAACGGGCCAGATAGCGACAGATTTCTGTGCCAAGACCTCCAATACCGCCAGTGACAAGGGCAAGACGCGGACTCATTCGGGCAATCTCCTCGGCTGTGTTCGGTTTATCCGGAACACGGCTCCGCCAGCTGCCGGGCAAAAAGGCAGTGCCGTGTATTCCAGACTGAAGCGGTCAATAGTTGGTTCGCGATGCGGAGCTGCTCAGGACTTGCTGTCTTTCTTCGCCTTTTGCGAACTGTCGGCACCCTGGCGCACCTTGTCGGCAGCATCGTTGAGGAAGCCTTGTTGAACGGACTTCCAGACATCCATGTTGCGTTCGGTCATGTCATTGAGCATCGACCAGGGGGTACGCCCGATGATGTTGTTGAGCTGACTGCGAAACTGCTGCTGCTGATCGAGGAAGGCTTGCAGGCTCTTTTCCAGATAGCTGCCCATGAATCCCTGCAAGGAGTCGCCGTAGAAGCGGATCACCTGCGACAGGAGTTGGGTCGTGAACATGGGCTGGCCACGTTCCTCGTGCTCGGAAATGATCTGCAACAGCACTGATCGGGTCAGGTCATCGCCGGATTTCGCGTCCCTGACTTCGAATTTCTCGCCGTCCACGACCAACTGTCGGACTTCTTCGAGAGTGATGTAACTCGAAATCTCGGTATCGTAGAGACGACGATTCGGATACTTCTTGATGATGCGGGATTCGGCCATCCCGCAACGCTACCAGATCGTGCGGCGCTGCACCAGTTTCATGCTGCGCAGCATCGTAATCGCGAGCGCGCAGCAATCGGGAGAGGCTGCAGGGCAGGATCTGCGGGCATTCGGCTCGATGCGCGGTTCTGCTCCCTCATGTTGCAACACGGTGGACGCAGTGCAGCGTCCACCGTGTTGCGGGGCTACCAGCCCATGTAGTGACCGCCGTTGATCGAAAGATTGGCTCCGGTAATCCACGAGGCCTGCTCAGCAGTCAGGAAGCCGACGGCATACGCGATTTCCTCGGGCTCGCCGAGGCGGCCGACTGGAATCTGGGCCGCGATCTTGGCCCTGACGTCTTCCGGGACTGCCTTGACCATCTCCGTCAGTACGTAACCCGGGGACACGGTATTGACGGTGACGCCAAACTTGGCATTTTCCTGTGCCAGCGAAATCGTGAAACCATGCATGCCCGCCTTCGATGCGGCGTAGTTGGCCTGGCCGTACTGGCCTTTCTGTCCGTTGATCGAACTGATCTGGACAATGCGGCCCCATTTGCGCGCACGCATGCTCTCGATGATGGGCCGGGTCACGTTGAAACACGAATTCAGGTTGGTATTGATGACTTCCTGCCACTGCAGGGCAGACATCTTGTGGAACGTGGTGTCGCGGGTGATGCCGGCATTGTTGACCAGGATATCGATCGGCCCGAGCTGCTTTTCCACTTCGCGCACCATGGCTTCCGCTGCATCGACATCAGAAACGTCGCCGACGGCGATCGCGAAATCGAAACCGTCAGCTTTCTGCGCCGCCTGCCAGGCCTTGGCCTTGCCTTCATCGCGATAGTTGGTGGCGACGCGATGGCCAGCTTGCGCGAGATGGCGGCAGATTGCCGTGCCGATGCCGCCGATGCCGCCCGTAACGAGTGCGACTCGTGCCGTCATGCTGTTCTCCTTGTCATTGATGGGGAAATTCTTGATACACGATGCTGGCAGGTGATTGTGCCTGCCTGCGCCGTATTAGTCCTTCTGCAATGCGACATCGATCGGGCCGCCATAGCGGATCTTTTCGAGATCAAAACGCGCGACTGCCTCGCGAAGCAGGCCTTCGACCTGCAAAACAGCAGGAACCGGCTGGCCAAGGAAGGCCAGGGCAGACCTCAGCGCGGGGACGGGGTCGGAAGCATCGACGGGGCGGGCCTGATCGTGCTTGCTGAGTTTGCGTCCCAATTCGTCCAGGGCCAGCGGAAGATGTGCATAGGCAGGCTGTCCCAATCCAAGCAAACGCTGCAGCAAGAGCTGCCGGGGCGTGGAGTCGAGCAGGTCCGCGCCGCGAACGACTTCATCGATGCTCTGGTCGGCGTCGTCCACGACTACGGCCAGTTGATAGGTGTAGCTGCCATCCGATCGGCGCACCACGAAATCACCAACCATCTCGGCCAGCACCTGGGTCTGTCTGCCGCAGATGGCGTCATCGAACGTGATCACTTCATTGCCGACGCGCAAGCGCCACGAGGGAGAGTTCCCGTCCGTGGATCCGGCCACGCAGTGGGCTGGGTGAATTCCGCCGAAAACTGCCAGATCACTGCGACTGCAATGGCAGGGGTAGACCCATCCGCCGGCCTGCAGGGAAGCGAATGCCTGCGCGTACAGGTGGCTGCGCTGGCTCTGGAATACGACCGTCTCGTCGGATGCGAGTCCGCAGGCAGCCAGCGTTGACAGAATGTCGGCGCTGGCTCCAGGGATTTCCCTGGCCCGATCCAGATCCTCCATGCGGACGATCCAGCAGCCTCCGCTGTGGCGAGCGCGGAGCCAGCTGCCGAGTGCGGCGACCAGCGAACCGAAATGCAGGCGGCCGCTGGGCGAGGGCGCGAAACGACCACGCCGGAGTGGGAGGCCGGATGGTTCCGTGTTGATGCGGTTCACGGCTGTCGTTCAGGTGACATGGCGACACGTGCTGCTTGAAAACGCGGGCAGTTTACCCAAACATCGGTGGGTCGATGGCGTGAATCGCATACGGAGCAGAATTTCCGGAGGCGACAGCGCAAGCGCAAACCTCAAACTGACCAGCGAGAAACAAACATGCGCCGCATTATCCTATTCGTGCTGACCAACGTGGCAGTCATGGCGTTGCTGACGGTAATCGTCAAGGTGTTTGGTATTGATACCTACACCTATACGAAAGCCGGAATCAATTTCAAGGGAATCCTGATCCTCTCTGCCGTGATCGGCTTCGGCGGATCCTTCATTTCGCTTTTGATGTCGAAGTGGATTGCCAAAT
This sequence comes from Dokdonella sp., assembly GCF_049593775.1. GTDB lineage: Bacteria > Pseudomonadota > Gammaproteobacteria > Xanthomonadales > Rhodanobacteraceae > Dokdonella. The sequence goes on from NZ_JBAWHJ010000420.1 coordinate 10,393, forward strand.
GGCAGACCAAGGCCAAGGTCATCGAGAATCCGTCGAATCCGACCGAGTCCTGGCTCCTGTCGACCGTGCGCAGGCAGGCTGAAGGGGCCGGTATCGGCATGCCCGAAGTCGCGATCTATGACGCACCCGACATGAACGCATTCGCAACCGGGGCGAGTCGCAACAATGCGCTTGTCGCGGTCAGCACGGGCTTGCTGCAGAACATGAGCAGGGATGAAGTGGAGGCGGTGCTTGCGCATGAAGTCAGTCACGTGGCCAATGGCGACATGGTCACGATGACCCTGCTTCAGGGCGTGCTCAACACCTTCGTCATCTTCCTTGCCAGGGTTATCGGCACGGTCATCGACCGCGCCATCAGCGGTGGTCGCGATGGCGGTGGACTGGCCTATTTCGCGATTGTCATCGTGCTGCAGATTGCCCTTGGTGCATTGGCATCGATCGTCGTTTTCGCCTTTTCGCGCTGGCGCGAGTTCCGTGCCGATGCCGGCAGCGCGCGCCTGGCAGGAAAGGAAAAAATGATCTCGGCCCTGTCGCGACTGGCGCAGGGACATGGCGAGAGCAGCCTTCCGCAAGCCATCCAGGCATTCGGCATCGCCGGTGGCGGAATGCGCAAGCTGTTCTCCAGCCATCCTCCCATCGAGGAGCGGATTGCCGCACTTCGGGCAGGTGCGCAGTAGGTCTGCAGAATCAAGAAGGCCCCGCATCGCGGGGCCTTTTTTTGCCTGGCATAACCGGTTTTCCCTGATCAGCCAGTGCCAAATTCATAGGTCATGATCTGCTCGGGTTCCTGCAGGAAGTTGCCCTGCACGAAGTTGATGCCGCAGGAGAACAGTATCGACATGCTGGCGGCGTCCTCGACGAATTCGGCAACCGTGAGCTTGCCGGCATTGTGGGCCTGCTCGCACATCGCCTTGATGCGTTCCTGGTTTTCCTTGTTTTTAGGCAGTTCGGCCATGTAGCTGCGGTCGACTTTCAGGTAGTGCGCAGGAATGTGCTTGAGCAACTGGAAGGAGTTGAGTCCTGATCCAAACTGTTCGAGGGCGAAGCCGCAATGCAGCTGCTCGAGTCCGCGCACAAAGGCGCGTGCGGGTTTCAGGTTGGTCACGACCTTGCTTTCGGGCATTTCGAAGACCAGGGCGTCGCCGCGAAGGCGCGAGTTCTTCAACTGCAGCGCAATCCAGGGAAGTAGCCCCTGATCTTCCAGCGACTGTGGCGACAGCTTGATGAAGAACGTGGTCTTTTGGCCCGCCTGCTCGCGCTCGGAAAGGGCCTTGATGGCGTTGGAGATAACCCAACGATCCAGTTGCGCGAGCAAGCCATGCTGCTCTGCGATCGGCATGAAGAATCCTGGCAGGATTTCTCCCTTGGGTCCCTTCATGCGCAACAGGATTTCGTAGTATTCGCCTTCGGCACCCTGCAAGCTGATGATCGGCTGGTAATAGAGCACGTAACCGTCGTTGCTCAGGCCCTCCTTGATCAGCTTGATCCAGTGGCGGTTCTTTTCGGCATCGGCCTTGTCCTTGGCCGACGGGTCGAAAACCCTGGCCTGGTTGCCGCCTTCAGCCTGGATGGCACGCAAGGTGACTGCGGCCTGATCGAGCACGGTATTGCCATTGGCCGTCTTCTCGCCGATCAGGCTGCCGGCGACGCTGACAGTCAGGTTGATCGAGTTCTTGCCGACTTCGAAGATGCGTTCCTCGAAGGCCTTTCGAATACTCTCGGCCAGCTCGTTGACGGCTTCGGCCGAATGGTCATGAACAAGTATGCCGAAGGTGTGCTCGCCAAGTCGGCCCGGAATGTCCGAATCCTTGAGGTGCCTGCGCAACAGGTTTGCCATGTCGCCCAGCAGCAGATCGGTATTCCCGAGACCAATACCGTCCAGAACGGTCTTGTAGTTGTCCAGCTCGAGGAGGACAAGGGCCTGTTCGGTCTTGCCCTTGGTGGCTGCGGCAGCCGCCCGGTCCAGTTCGGTGATCAGGTGCTGGCGATTGAACAGGTCGGTGATCAGGTCCTTGCTGCGCAGCGCCTCGAGTTCCTCACTGTTGGCGGAATCGGTCGCCTGCTGCCGGAATACGATCTGCTGGCAGGTTTCACCCTCGTAGATTGCTTCGGCAAACTCCATGACGGCGTCAAACGTGTCGCCATCGCCTCGTTGTGCCTTCAGATTGAGCTTCTGCGGTGGTCGCTCGCCCTTGGACAGCCGCTTGAGCAGTGACTTGAAGTCATCGGCGTCCTCCGGTGCAATCAGATCGAGTATGGAAAGGCCTTCGATATCCTCGAAATCGTCGTAGCCGAAAGTCTCCAGGTAGGCCCGGTTCGCACGAACATGCATGCCTTCGTGGACATAGGCGATCGGATCGCGTGAGGAATCCAGCAGGTCGCTGCAGCGGCGCTCGGATTCGCGCAACGCACCTTCGAGATGGCGCACGCTGCGGCGCATCGCCAGTGCCTCGAACTCTCGGCGCACGATGATCTGCAGGTGGTCGGCCCGGCTGTGCAGGGCGAGTGCACGTGCACCTCCCAGAAAGGCATCGACGACCTGCGTGTCGGACAGATTCGCTCCGTAGACGACCAGGGCAATGTCCTTGCCAGTCCGATTGACGGCTTCCGCGGTCTGGCGCAAGGGCAAATCGCTGCTGCCCAGGTTGGCCAGGATCAGATCCGGGGGCTGTCGCTCCAGAAGATCCTCCAGCTCGGCTTCGTTGGCCGCGCGTGAGGGGCGCACGGCGATGCCGCCATTGCGCAACATGCTGATGATCTGCTCCGCCTCGTCGGCGGAATCCTCGATCAGCAGGAGCTTGATCACATTGTCTGTCTTGGTCATGGATGTCGCGTATTCAGGGGGGTGCGCAGGGCGCGGCTGGTCCTCATGCGAGTGACGACCAAGGCTGGAACTTGTACCGGATTCACCCGCCTATTTCCATACCGGAGGGTTTTTTCTGGGATTCAGGTAGTCACAGTGGGCGTTTGAAGGCATCGCCTGCCACCTCCCGAACGAGCTTGGGAACGAGGTATCCCGGTAGCTGTGAACGCATGCTATCGACCAGTTCACGGGCCTTCTGGTCACTGACCTCGAAATGGGCGGTGCCCTGCACGCGGTCCAACTGGTGCAGATAGTAAGGCAGCACGCCTGCGGCCAGCAGGCGCTCTGACAGTTCGCAAAGGGCCAGCGCGGAGTCATTGACCCGACGCAACAGCACCGATTGGTTGAGCAGGGTCAGTCCCTTTTCGAGGAGCGCGCGGGTGGCGGCAATGACCTGGTCATTGATTTCATTGGCGTGATTGGCGTGTACGACCAGCACTTTCTGCAACGGCAGGGCACCGAGCCAGTCGAGCAATTCCTGGTCGATTCGTTCAGGTAGCACGATGGGAAGCCGGGTATGGATGCGCAAACGACGAACATGCGGGATCTGCAGCAACGCATCCGACAACTCGGCCAGCCTCGGCGTGGACAGCGAAAGCGGGTCACCCCCGGAAAGAATGACTTCACTGATTGAAGAGTCATTGGCCAAATGTTCTATGGCCGCGCGCCATCGCCCGGCGGCCGCGGTTTCCTCGGCATAGGGAAAATGGCGGCGGAAACAGTAGCGGCAATTGATGGCGCAGGAACCCGTTGCGATCAACAGGGCACGACCGGCATATTTGTGCAGGACGCCGCTTGCCGCCCTCGAATCGAGATCGCCGACCGCATCCGTGGAGTAACCGGGGCTGCTGATCAATTCAGCGGCACCCGGGAGGACTTGCAGCAGCAACGGGTCTTCGGCATCGGCATGGTGCATGCGGGCGACGAATCCGCGCGGCACGCGCAGGGCGAATCCGGTGTCGGCGTTGGCGAGCAGTTCGCCGGCCCGATGGGAAAGGCCGAGCAAGGCAAGCAGCTCAGCCGGATCGGTCACGGCATTGCGCCAGGCCTCTTGCCAGCGGTGACCGGCAGGCATGGGAGGCGAGATGGAAATCTGGGAGAAACGAGGGCTTGCAGGTATCATTGTCGATCGGTTCCGGGTTTCCCGGTCAACGAATTCCCCATTCTAGCCGCTTTGCAAGTGCGGCTTATCCTCTAGCAACAGGAGCACTCCGTGGCTTCACATGGAATGAACGACGTCAAGAACGGCCTCAAGATCATCGTTGACGGCCATCCGTGCACCATCATCGACACGGATTTCATCAAGCCGGGCAAGGGCCAGGCGTTCACACGGGTCAAATACCGCAACCTCAAGACCGGTCGAACGGTCGAGATGACGATGAAATCGACCGACACGGTCGACGCCGCCGACGTGCTGGAGACCGATATGGAGTTTCTCTATTCGGATGGCGAGTTCTGGCACTTCATGGATCCGAACAATCACGAACAGATCGCTGCCGATGAAAATGCCGTCGCCGATGCTGCCAAGTGGCTCAAGGGCAATGAAATGGTCATCGTGACGCTGTGGAACGGTGCGCCTCTGAACGTGGCGGCGCCGAACTTCGTCGAATTGCAGATCGTCGAAACCGATCCAGGCGTTCGCGGCGATACCTCGGGCGGCGGCGGCAAGCCGGCCAAGCTCGAAACCGGCGCCGTCGTACGCGTGCCCCTGTTCGTCAATCAGAACGAGATCGTCAAGGTCGATACGCGCACCGGTGAGTATGTCGGCCGGGTCAAGTGACGCTGGTGACCTGACTGCCGTGCGCGCTGTCGATCTGCTGATCGAGGCGCGCTGGGTAGTCCCGGTCGAACCGCATGGCGTCGTCCTGGATGCCCATGCCGTGGTTGTCGATGGCGGGTGCATTGTTGCGGTCCTTCCGATTGCGGACGCTCGCAAGCAGTTTTCACCGCGCGAGCGCGTCGTTCTCGACGAGCATGCGTTGATGCCCGGGCTGGTCAATGGCCATGTCCACAATCCGATGACCCTGATGCGCGGCCTGGCTGATGACCTGGCCTTGATGCCGTGGTTGCAGGAACATGTCTGGCCGGCCGAATCTCGCGTTGTCGGGCCGGAGTTCGTGCGTGACGGAGTCGAGCTGGCTATCGCCGAGATGATTCGTGGCGGTACCACCTGCTGCAACGAGAACTATTTTTTCCCCGATGTACAAGCAGCGACTTATCGCCGCTTCGGGTTCCGTGCACGCATTGGCTTGCCGGTGATCGAGTTTCCTACGGCGTGGGCGAGCAGTCGCGACGAATACTTCGAGAAAGCTCTTGAAGTGCATGACAGCTTGCGCGGCCAGCCCTTGCTTGGCACGAGCTTCGCGCCGCATGCGCCGTATACGGTTTCCAACGAAAGTTTTGAGCGCATCCAGTTGCTTTCGAACCAGCTCGACCTGCCTGTGCATTTGCACCTTCACGAAACGGCCAGCGAGATCACGGACAGCCTGCGTGACTTCGGCATGCGTCCGTTTGCCAGGATCAAGCAATTGGGCCTCATCAACGAGCGCCTGATCGCCGTGCACATGACCCAGATCACCGAAGCCGAGATTGCCGATTGCGCGGCGAATGGCGTGTCGATCGTGCACAACGTCGAGTCGAACATGAAACTGCTCAGTGGTTTCTGTCCGGCCGAGGCGATCCGGCGTGGCGGGGTCAATCTGGCCATCGGCACCGACGGCTGCGCTTCAAACAACGACCTCGACATGTTCGGCGAGATGCGTACCGCCGCGCTGGTCGGAAAGATGATCGCCAACGATGCGACCGCGCTGGACGCCGCGACCATTCTTCGCGCAGCGACGCTCGGTTCGGCCCGCGCTGTCGGATGGAACGAACTGATTGGTTCAATCGAACCGGGAAAGCAGGCTGATCTCGCTGCCGTGCGCCTTGATGACATTGAAACCCAGCCGATCTACAACGTGATCTCGCAACTGATCTACGCGGCAGGTCGCCATCAGGTCAGCGATGTCTGGATTGCCGGCCAGCAGAAGCTTCGTGATCGCCAACTGACCGATATCGATACGGTGGAAGTGGTGGCAAAGGCCCGGCGCTGGCGTGAACGAATTGCAGCCGCATAATCCGGAGCAATCATGAATGCCTCGTGCTCGTGCGTGCGCCCGAATCAAGATGGCAATTTGCTCATTCGGCGATCGTGCCCGCCAACCCATTGCTCGCCAGGAGACCGCGTGAATACGATGACATGCATGATCGCTGCGCGAGCTCATGAAAAAAACGGGCCCGTGTCATGAGCGGCGCAAACGTCGATCCCGGAGAAGTTGCCAAGTTCGACCGTCTTGCCAGTCGCTGGTGGGACGCGGATGGTGAATCGCGACCCCTGCACGATCTCAATCCCGTGCGTTTCGGCTATATCGCCGGGCGCGCAGGGTTGAAGGGAATTCGCGCAGTCGATGTCGGCTGCGGCGGCGGGCTTCTCAGCGAAGCAATGGCGGCGGCTGGCGCCGACGTGATCGGTATCGACATGTCTCCCGCGGTGATAGACGTGGCGCGCCTGCATCTTCTCGAAAGCGGGCTGAATGTCGATTACCGCGAGACGAGCGTGGAATCCCTTGCGGCTGAAATGCCTGCGCAATTCGATGTCGTCACCTGCCTCGAGATGCTCGAGCACGTGCCGGATCCGGCCAGTGTAATTCGCGCCTGTGCCGATCTTCTCAGGCCGGGTGGGCGAGTGTTCCTGTCCACTCTCAACCGCACTCCGCAGTCGTTTGCCGCAGCCATTGTCGGTGCCGAGTATTTCTTGCGCCTGCTGCCAAAGGGCACTCATCACTATGCTCAATTCATCAAGCCCTCGGAGCTGGCGGGTGCATTGCGCAAGGCCGGACTTGAGCTGGAAGACATGCGCGGCATGGGTTACAACCCGTTGACGCGAAAAGCCTGGTTGAGCGATTCCGTCGCAGTCAACTATCTGGCTTGCGCGCTGAAACCCGAATGAGCCGGTCCGCAAGCCCGCAGGCGGTTCTTTTCGACCTGGATGGGACCCTGGCCGATTCGGCTCCGGATCTCGTTGCGGCCCTTGCCACGCTGTGTGGAGAGCTGGGGCGTGCCGAGCCTGATCCGGTTCGCGTGAGCCGAGTCGTATCTGCCGGCGGTCGCGCCATCTTGCGTTGCGGCTTGCCCGATCTTGATGAAGCCGGCATCGAGGAACTGCTGCCGCGCTATCTCGCCCTCTATTCCGCGCGCGGCAATGTTTCGACCCGTCTTTATCCTGGCATCGCTGAAGTCCTGTTTGACCTTGATGCGCGCGGAATCGCGTGGGGCATCGTCACCAACAAGGCAGGCTGGCTGGCTGCGCCGATGCTCGACCAGCTTGATCTGGCGCTTCGCTGTGGTGCACTGGTTTCCGGAGACACCCTGAGCGAACGCAAGCCGCATCCTGCGCCGGTGCTGCATGCCTGCGCACTGATGAAGGTTGATCCGGAGCGAACCCTGTTCGTCGGCGACGACTTGCGTGATATCGAAGCGGGCCGGGCCGCAGGCACGCGCACGGTGGCAGCCGCATGGGGCTACCTGAACGGTGGTGATCCCCACGCCTGGGGCGCCGATCGCGTGGCCGAAAGCGTGGCGGCCTTGCCGGCCAGCTTGCGCCTGGACTGACAGCATGGCCGCTTCCACCGACGCCCTGGCCTCCTTCGAGGAGAAGTGGAGCCTGGCGCATCCCGAATTGCCGCTGGCCCTGCGTTTCGTGCATCCACAGGCGCGCCCGGTGGTTTCTGCGTTGGCTTGCCTCTCGCATGAAGTCGGTCTCGCTGCTTTCCGCGTGGTCGAAGTCGAAGTGGCAACCGGCAAACTGCGCTGGTGGGCGGAAGAACTTGCGCTCTTGCCGTCCGGCCAGGCGCGGCATCCGCTGACCCAGGTGTTGGCTGGTTCATCGGCCATGAAGCAGTTGCCCGCTGATACATGGACGGCACTGATTGCCGGTGCGTTTGCGCAGCGTGATGCCGCTCCGGCGAGGGGCTTGCCCGACCTGATCGCCGGTCATGCCAGGTTTCATGAGCCGCTAGGTCGAATCGAGTCAGCGATCTACCCCGCGCTGCGCAGGGATATTGCTGCGCAGGCTGGCGCGTTGTCTCGCATCGTCCACGAAAGTGCTCGTCTGCCAGAGTGTCTGACTAGCGAACGCTTGCCATTGCCCCTTGATCTGCTCGCCCGGCATGGGCTTTCGCGCAGCGACCTGGGCGTCGCCAGTGCGCAACGCGATGCCGCTCTGCGTGAACACTTTGCCGCGCTTTGGGAGGCCATGAAGTTGCTGGATAGTCGCGGTCTGTCTCCGCTGGCGGCGGCCAGACTGGCGGCGGATCTGCAACGTTGCCGCCGCGCTGCTCGTGCGGAAAAACCTCTTGAATCCAGCGCCGGCAATCTGGATCGATTGCCGCTCTCTGCGCTGTGGGCCTGCTGGCGTGCAGCGAGGCGGATGCAGCCAAGCGTCTGATTTTGTACCCTGATCGGACTTGATCCGCGGGCCAAACCGCCCAACATGGCTTGTTCGGGCCGATTCAATGCGGCTCGTCTCCAGGTGACTACCGGAATACCAGATGACAGCAACCACCAATACCGCTCGTCTCATGCCCGATATTGCGAGCCAGGCCGGTGCAGACAGCGCCGGACCGCTTGACTGGGTGGGAATGGACGAGATCGCTGTGCCGGTCCGGATAGCCGATGCGGATGGCATCCTTGTGCAGTCGCCCGCCAGGGTGGCGGCCTTCGTCAACCTGAATCAGGCGGAAGCCCGAGGCATCCACATGTCCCGGCTCTACCTGCACGTGGATCAGCATCTATCCCGTGAACCGCTGACGCCATGCTCATTGCGTCGCCTGCTGCGCGATTTCCTCGATTCGCATGCCGACCTGTCAGATCGTGCGCGGATCAGCGTGCGTTTCGATCACATGATCCGGCGGGCCGCTCTGGCCAGTGACAACAGTGGCTGGAAGACCTATCCCGTTGTGATCAACGCGAGCATGCACGAAGGCGTGTTTGCGTTCGAACTCGAAACCGAAATCCTCTATTCGAGTACCTGTCCGTGCTCGGCGGCCCTCGCGCGCCAATTGATCCAGGAGCAATTCGCCAGCGATTTTGACGCCGATCGTCCAATCGACCGTGCTGCTGTACTTGAGTGGCTGGGCAGCGAATCCGGCATTCGCGCAACGCCGCACAGCCAGCGTAGCAGTGCGCGTGTTCGTGTACGTCTCGGCAATGGTTTTGAATTCCCGATCGTCGATCTGATCGACCTGATCGAATCCGCCTTGCAGACGCCTGTACAGACAGCAGTGAAGCGCGAAGACGAACAGGCTTTCGCGCTGCTCAATGGGCAGAACCTGATGTTCTGCGAGGACGCCGCGCGACGCATGCGGGGCGCCCTCGATCAGGACGAACGCATCGTCGATTTCTGGCTGCGCGCCTCGCATCTGGAGAGCCTGCATCCGCACGATGCCGTCGCCTACGCGACCAAGGGGATCGACGGCGGATTCGTGGCGTAGAAACCCTGTGCGCATTTGCACAGATTGAGCAGGATACTTGCGAACCACCAGTCTCTGCGAAGCCGGGTATTCACTGCTACTCGTCCCAGCTCAGGCTGGGACCGAGCTCTCGGCGTAGATGTCCACACCCGGGGAAGTATCTGGTTGGCCCGGTTGCTTCGACTCAGTCAGACCAAGCGTTCCTGCATTCAAAGGTGCGGTCACGAACGGAGTCGTTCCGCGAAATGCCGTGCATCTATCGACAGGCTCAGGCAGGTCTGATTCTGGCTTGACGCGCTCTTGTCATC
>NZ_JBAWHJ010000421.1:0-4244 GCF_049593775.1 Dokdonella sp.
CCGAAGGAAGTCCCCTTTTCGGGACGGCTGAAGCCGCTTCCTGCAGGGAAGCTCGGAGGATGACCTGTGCATCACGCGGCCTCCCGCTTGCTGGTTTTCTTTGGGCATGTAGGCGTGTTGGCGTGAGTCATTTCGATGAGGACTTTCTTCATGTCCCAGGCGCCGGTCGGGCAGCGTTCGGCGCAGAGGCCGCAGTGCAGGCAGACATCTTCGTCCTTGACCATGACGCGGGAGGTTTTCAACGGGCCGGAAACGTAGAGATCTTGCAGCAGGTTGAGGGCCGGCGCGGTGAGTTTCTTGCGCAGCTCGTCTTCCTCGGCGTTGCCGGTGAAGCTGATGCAATCCATCGGGCAGATGTCGACGCAGGCGTCGCATTCGATGCAGGCCTCGTCGGCGAAGACGGTCTGGATGTCGCAGTTGAGGCAGCGCTGGGCTTCCTTCCATGCCGTTGCGGCGTTGAAGCCGAGTTCGACTTCGGTGCTCATGCTTTTGATGGCTTCTTCGAACGGTACCAGCGGCACCTTGAAGCGTTCGTCGCCGGAGATGTCGTTGTCGTAGCTCCACTCGTGGATGCCCATCTTCTGCGAGAGCACTTTCACTTCGGGTGGCGGGCGGTCGGCAGTGGATTCGCCTGAGAGCAGTCGATCGATCGAGATTGCCGCTTCATGACCGTGGGCGACGGCCCAGATGATGTTCTTCGGACCGAATGCTGCATCGCCGCCGAACAATACATGCGGCAGGCTCGATTGATGGGTGGCTTCGTCGACGACGGGCATGTCCCATTCGTTGAATTCGATGCCGAGGTCGCGCTCGATCCAGGGGAAGGCGTTCTCTTGGCCGACGGCGACGAGGACTTCATCGCAATCGAAATGCTGGTCGGGCTCGCCGGTCGGGATCAACTTGCGGCGGCCGCGCTCGTCGAACTCGGCGCGAACCTTTTCGAAGGTCATGCCGGTGAGTTTGCCGTTATCGTGCACGAAAGCCTTGGGCACGAGGAAGTTGAGGATCGGGATGCCTTCGTGGGCGGCGTCCTCCTTTTCCCAGGGCGAGGCCTTCATTTCGTCGAAGCCCGAACGGACGATGACTTTCACGTCATCGCCGCCGAGGCGACGCGCCGAGCGGCAGCAATCCATGGCGGTATTGCCGCCACCGAGCACGATGACGCGCTTGCCGATTTCCTTGACGTGGCCGAAGTAGACCGATGACAGCCAGTCGATGCCGATATGGATATTCGCGGCGGCTTCGTCAGAACCTGGCAACTTCAGGGCGCGACCACGCGGGGCGCCGGAGCCGACGAAGACGGCGTCGTAGTTCTTGTCGAGCATGGAACGCATCGAATCGATGCGCTGCCCGCCTTTCAGTTCGACGCCGAGATCGAGGATGTAGCCGACTTCTTCATCGATGACTGATTCGGGCAGCCGGAAGCGTGGCACCTGGGTGCGCATGAAGCCGCCGCCCTTCTGGTCGGCTTCATAGATGGTGATCTCGTAGCCAAGCGGGGCGAGGTCGCGGGCGACGGTCAGCGATGCCGGACCGGCGCCAATACAGGCGATGCGCTTGCCGTTTTTCTTCGTGGCGGGTTTCGGCATGCGTGCCTTGACCTCGCCCTTGTTGTCGGCGGCGACGCGCTTGAGCCGGCAGATGGCGACCGGCTCGGGCTTTTCGCCGTTGTTTTCCTCGACACGACCGCGCCGGCAGGCCGGTTCGCAGGGTCGGTCGCAGGTGCGCCCGAGGATGCCGGGGAATACGTTTGACTCCCAATTGACCATATAGGCATCGGCGTAGCGCCCTGCCGCGATCAGTCGGATGTATTCGGGGACTGGAGTGTGGGCCGGACAGGCCCATTGGCAATCGACGACTTTATGGAAGTACTTCGGTTCACTGATGTCGGTGGGTTGCACCTTGGTCCCTCGCTGCGACAGGCCGGATCCCCCGGCGAATCGGGGCGCTCCACTCGATGTGGAGGTCCCGTGACACGGCTGAACCGGAGTCTAGACACGGTGCCGCCGGGAATGAAAGACACGGCGCACAATTAGGGGATTCGGGAGACGGGATTCGGGATCCATAAAAAGCGGATTCTCGGCTGGTGTGGGGTGGGCGCAGGGTTGGATAGTTCGCGTTTGCCGAACCCTCGGCAGCCGTTCAAGACGCTGTTCTACCTCCTCCATCCATGGAGTCGTCACCCCAGCCTCATCCGAGGGGAAAGGGAGTTTTGCGGGCGTTGGCATGGCGATGTTGGGGTTCGCTTTGCTCACCACCAACCTACGGGGTCGCTAGGAGAAAGGAGGGAGTCCGAGACGCGGGGTCGTAGGTTGGTGGTGAATGAATGTGAACCCCAACGGCTTCGGCGTGCCGGTGCGAGGAAGGTCATTTCGACGGGGAGCCTGACGAATCTGCTGGTGCTGGCCCGCAACGATCGGCATGGCGCTGTTGGGGTTCGCTTTGCTCACCGCCAACCTGCGGGGTACATGACCGTTGGCACGCTGGTCCTCGCGGGCGCATGGGGCGAGAATGAAGGTTCAGCTTTTGCCCAGGGGTCACCATGCAACGAATTGCCATCACCTGCCTAGCCTTCGTGTGCTCGGGCTTTATCGCCGCCAGCGTCCAGGCTGGTCCACGCATCTTCGAACCCATGGACGTTTTCGGACTGCAATGGGTAGACAACCCGCAAATCTCGCCGGACGGTCGCCAGATCGTGTTCGAGCGCAAGGGTTTCGATGTCATGAAGGATCGCAAGCAATCCGGCCTGTGGCGGATCGACAGCGATGGCAAGAACCTGCGTCCGCTTGCTGCCTCCGGCTATGGCGCTGCGTGGTCGCCGGACGGGCGCCGCATGGCCTTCGTCGCCAGCGACAGCGGCAAATCGCAGATCCAGATGCATTGGTTCGACTCCGGGCAGACAGCACGCATCACCGATCTGACCGAATCGCCGAGGAACCTGAGCTGGTCACCGGATGGCCGCTGGCTTGCCTTCAGCATGCGGGTGCGAGCCGAGCAGGCACCGCTGGCGAAAATGCCGACTCCGCCGAAGGGCGCCGAGTGGGCTGCGCCGGTCAAGGTGCTCGATAGCGTCATCTACCGGGTCGATGGCGGTGGCTATGTCGATCCTGGCTATTCGCACGTATTTGTCGTTTCCAGCAATGGCGGCGCGGCCCGCCAGCTGACCAGCGGCAAGCACAACTTCAACAGCCAGCCGACCTGGACTGCAGACGGAAGCGCCGTGATCGTCTCGGCCAACCTCAGCGACAATTGGGAATACGAGCCAGCAGACAGCGAGCTGTATCGGGTTGCTGTCAGCGACGGCTCGGTCACCCGGCTGACCGAGCGCAAGGGTCCGGATTTCCACGCAATCCTGTCGCCCGACGGAAAGAAACTGGCCTGGCTCGGCTTTGACGACAAACGCCATCCGTATCAGGCAACCCGCATCTACGTCGGCAGCGCCAATGCAGGCGACTCCCGTTCGCTGACCGACGGCTTCGATTTCAATGTCGATGCGATCGCCTGGGATGGAAATCGTGGGCTCTGGTTGCAGTTCGACGACCACGGCAAGACCCGGCTTGGCTGGATTTCCGTAAATGGCGGCAAGGTCGATCGCATCGTCGATGACCTGGGCGGAACCGAAATCGGGCGTCCCTACACCTCAGCCAACTTCTCGGCCTCGGGCGGGCGCGTCGCCTATACGCAGGGCGGCATGGAAAGCCTGGCAAACCTCGCTGTCGTGGAGCGCTCGGGCAAAGCACGCACACTGAGCGACCTCGATGCCAACCTGCTCGAGCACATCACGCTGGGCAAGATGGAGGCGATCACGGTGAAGTCATCGTTTGATGGCCGTGACATTCAAGCCTGGATCGTGCGTCCACCCAATTTCGATCCGAGCAAGAAATATCCCATGCTGCTGGAGATCCATGGCGGGCCATTCGCCGCCTACGGCCCGCATTTCGCACCGGAAATCCAGCTCTACGCAGCAGCCGGCTATGTCGTGGTCTACGCCAATCCGCGCGGCAGCACCAGCTACGGCACCGAGTTCGCCAACCTCATCGAGAACGCCTACCCAAGCCAGGATTACGATGATCTGATGAGCGTCGTGGATGCCACCATTGCACGCGGATCGATCGATACCGAAAACCTGTTCGTGACCGGCGGCAGCGGTGGTGGCTGCCTGACGGCATGGATCGTCGGCCATACCGATCGCTTCCGGGCCGCGGTATCGGCAAAGCCGGTGATCAACTGGTATAGCTTCATTC
>NZ_JBAWHJ010000422.1:0-18025 GCF_049593775.1 Dokdonella sp.
CTCGAGGACGGCAGGAATGCAGTGCTCGCACTGGTTGTCGAAGCGGAGGGATCCACGTACGTCGGCGCGGGCGCGATCGCACTGTTTGCAGGCGAAGTCCGTGTTGGCTGGCTCAGCGGCGGTTGCCTTGAGTCCGAGATCGCAGCCCGCGCAGAAAGTGCGGCTGACAGTGGTTGCATCGAATGGATGGAGATCGATACACGCGATGATGAATCCCTGTTCGGCGGATCCGCCCTCGGCTGCCGGGGGCGCCTGCGACTGGCATTGTTGCCATTGCGGACACTGATCGGCTGGATAGATCTGGCGGCATCATGGCTTTCCTGCTCGGGCCCGATGGAAATATCGCTCTCGTCCACCGGCGAACTCCAGTGTTCCGTGGAGCGGAAGTCCGCTCGCTGGGAAGTTGCAACATCACCCCCGAACTGGGGCTCGGAGATTGCCCCCGGCATGCGCTGGAGCGTCAGCATTGCGGCACCTCCATCGGTGCTGGTGTTTGGAACCGGCCCCGAAGCGCCGATATTGCTGCCGCTTTTACGCGCCATGGGCTGGATGAGCACAGCCGCGGAATCGCGACCGCGCTGGCAGGAAAACGCCTACCTGGCCGACACCCTGATCAGCGACAAGCCTGCGCGACTGGCTCAATCCAATTTGATCGGCGTCCATTTCGCGGCCCTTGTGATGCATCACAATTTCGAGCTGGATCTGGAAACCTTGCTCGTCCTGGCACCCACATCAATTCCGTTTATCGGTCTGCTGGGGCCGAACCGGAGGCGCGAAGATCTTTTCAGATTGCTTCCGGAATCTGCCGTTGCCGCGCTGCTGCCGCGCCTGCATTCCCCCGTTGGCATGGATCTGGGCGGTCGCGGACCGGAAGCAATCGCATTGAGCATCGCGGCTCAACTGCAAGCGCGATTGCATGCTCGCTGAATCGGAAGCACGCGCCGGACCGCTATACTGCCTCCCAACGCATCCGGGAATCTGGTCTTGAATTCTGTTTCCAGTCCTGCAACAGCAGGCATCCACCGCTTTTCCGACGTCCAGGCACTGGCCGCGGCCGACATGGGCGCGGTCAACCAGTTGATTCGAACGCGCCTTGCGTCTGACGTCGTCCTCATCAATCAGATCGCCGAACACATCATCGGTGGAGGCGGCAAGCGCCTGCGCCCCATGTTGCACCTGCTGGCCGCGCGCGCCGCCGGCTACCAGGGCGAAGACCACATTCCCCTGGCTTCACTGATCGAATTCATCCATACCTCGACCCTGCTCCATGACGATGTCGTCGATGAATCGGACCTGCGACGTGGCCGCAAAACCGCCAACGCGCTCTGGGGTAACGCTGCCAGCGTGCTGGTGGGTGATTTCCTCTATTCACGCTCGTTCCAGATGATGGTCGAGCTCGACGACATGCGCATCATGCGCATCCTGGCCGACACAACGAACCGCATCGCCGAAGGCGAAGTGCTGCAGTTGCTCAACATCGGCAATGCCGATACAACCGAGCAGGCTTATCTGGACGTCATCGAACGCAAGACAGCCGTGCTGTTTTCCGCCGCAACGCGACTCGGCGCCGTCGTCGCCAAACTTCCGGCGGAACAGGAGGAGGCACTGGCTCAATACGGCCTTGATCTCGGCTTCGCGTTTCAGATTGCAGACGACGTCCTCGACTACGTCTCCGACGCCGACACCCTTGGCAAGAACATCGGCGATGACCTCGCCGAGGGCAAGCCCACCCTGCCCGTCATCCACGCCATCGCCAACAGCCCACCGGAACAGGCTGCCAGCCTGCGCCGCGCCATCGAGTCCGGTGGACTGGATTCACTCGACAACATCATCGCTGCGATTCGTGATTCCGGCGCAATCGAGCATGCCCGCTCGCAGGCTGAACACTATGCGCACTCGGCGCAATCAGCCTTGTCGGTACTTCCTGCTTCGGCGGCGCGGGATGCGCTTGGGGTTTTGGCGGAGTATTCGGTTAATCGAACTTCGTAATTCGAGTTTATTCGTTTGCGGATGCCCACTGTTGAGAGAACACCCCGTTGAGATGGTGTCTTAATTGCGGTGTCTCGGATCTTTGTTGAAATCTACGCCGCGTCGCGGCGCGGCATCCATCCCTTTTTTCGCTCGCTGTAGGCGAGCGAAAGCCTTGGGCCAATGCCGCAACAACATCGTTCAACGCATGCAAGAGTGAACAACTCGCTCGCCGAAGGCGGCTGAATGAATTGTTCTTGGGTCACGCCGCCAAGTGGCGTAGATCGAAAAACTGGATCCCGGCCTGCGCCGGGATGACGGTCAATAAATTGAAAGTAGGAGATCAACCCCCTCCCAACCTCTCCATCCGATAACTCCCATCCAATACCCGCCGAATCCACTCATCATTTGCCAGATACCAGTCAACCGTTCGCGCCAATCCCGATTCGAAGGATTCGGTCTGGCGCCAACCAAGCTCGCGCTTGATCTTGGAGGCGTCAACGGCATAACGGCGATCGTGACCGGGGCGATCTTTCACATAGGTAATCAGGGATTCCCGCTTGCGTCCATCGGCCAGTGGCCGACGCTCATCCAGCAGCGAACAGACCGTCTTTACGACATGGATGTTCTCGCGCTCGGCGTCACCGCCGACGTTGTAGACCTCGCCGGCCCGACCGATCTCGAGGACGCGCAGGATCGCACTGCAGTGATCCTTCACATACAACCAGTCACGAATATTGCGCCCATCCCCATAGACCGGCAGTGGTTCGCCGGCCAACGCTTTCTGGATCATCAGCGGAATGAGCTTTTCCGGGAATTGGAATGGTCCGTAATTGTTCGAGCAGTTCGTGGTCAGTACCGGCATGCCGTAGGTGTGATGAAAGGCACGCACGAGATGATCCGACGACGCCTTCGATGCCGAGTACGGCGAGTTCGGCTGGTACGTTGACTCCTCAGTGAATCGACCCAGCGGACCCAGTGAACCGTAAACCTCGTCGGTCGAAACATGCAGGAAGCGGAATGCATCCTGTCGACCCAGCGGCAGCGCACGCCAATGGATAAGTGCGCATTCGAGCAGGTTGAGCGTGCCAACCACGTTTGTCTGCACGAATTCGGCGGGTCCGTCGATGGAACGATCGACATGGGATTCGGCAGCGAAGTTGATGATCGCTGTTGGCTGATGCTCGGAAAGCAGCGCCTGCACACACTCACGGTCGCCGATGTCGCCATGCACGAACACGTAGTCCGGATGCGAGGCGACGTCAGCCAGGGTATCGGGATTGCCCGCGTAGGTGAGCGCATCGAGGTTGACGATGCGATACCCCCCCAGGGCGAGCAGCTCGAGGATGAAATTGCCACCGATGAAACCGGCTCCGCCGGTCACGAGTACTGTCTTCATTGGAATTCATTGTCCATGGTGATCATTCGGCAGGAAACCAGTCTATTCGATCATCGGGTCCGGCCCGCCATCCTTCGAGCGCTGGGCGTAAAAGGCAGTGACAAAGGCATCCAGTCGCGATTCTTCGATGGCCTGACGCAGCCCGCGCATCAGATCCTGATAGTGGTGGAGGTTGTGTATCGTTGCGAGCTGGCTGGCGAGGATCTCACCGCAGCGGTCCAGATGTCGCAGATAGGCACGGCTGAACCCTGATCGGCAGGTGTAGCAGGCACACCCTTCCTCCACGACCCGCGTATCGCGAGCGAACTTCGCATTGCGGATACGCAAGGTGCCGTGGCGTGTAAACAGAAAGCCATTGCGTGCATTGCGCGTCGGCATCACGCAATCGAACATGTCGACCCCGCGCAAGACCGATTCGACAATGTCTTCCGGTCGCCCCACCCCCATCAGATAGCGTGGCTTGTCGGTGGGCAGGAATGGTTCAATCGTCTCGAGCGTTGCGTTTCGCTCTTCCACCGGTTCACCCACCGCGAGGCCACCGATCGCATAGCCATCGAAACCCATTTCGATGAGACCATCAGCCGAACGTTTGCGAAGTTCGGGATAGGTCGATCCCTGGACGATGCCGAACAGTGCATTCGGGTTTCCGAGATCATCGAACCCCCTGCGTGAGCGCAGGGCCCAGCGAAGGCTCAGCTCCATCGACTCTCGTGCAACCTGTTCTGTCGCCGGGTACGGCGTACATTCATCGAAGATCATCGCGATGTCGGAATCCAGCACATGCTGGATGCGCATGGATTCTTCGGGACTCAGGAACACCTTCGAGCCATCGACTGGCGAAGCAAACGTGACCCCTTCCTCGGTGATCTTGCGCTTGTGAGCCAGTGAGAACACCTGGAACCCGCCCGAGTCCGTCAGGATGGGTTTCTCCCAGCCGATGAACCGATGCAGGCCACCGAATTCACCAATCACATCGAGACCAGGTCGCAGGAACAGATGGAAAGTGTTGCCAAGAAGGATTTCCGCACCGGTCTCCTCCACGTCACGCGGCGTCATCGCCTTTACCGTTCCATACGTACCCACTGGCATGAACGCCGGTGTCTCGATCGTGCCGCGCGCAAATATCATGCGACCGCGGCGGGCGCTATTGTCGGTGTTGAGGAGAGTGAAGTTCATGGGGCCGGGACTAGGGAATGGAGAATGGGGAATGGAAAAAGAAAGAACCACGCTCAACGCAGAATCTATTTCTGGGCCACAACCAATATGCTTGCGTGTTTTCGTGAATCACTTGTACAAAGACACTTAGAACAGGAAAACCTTCACGAAATCGGGATTTTATCCATTCCCTGTTCCCCATTCCCGACTCCCGGCTTCACCAGGCCAAATCAACATTGCATCGCCGTACGAAAAGAACCGATAGCGTTGTTCAACGGCGTGGCGGTAGGCATCGAGGATGAAGTCGCGTCCGGCCAAGGCCGAGACCAGCATCAACAAGGTGGATTCGGGAAGATGGAAGTTGGTAAGCAATCCGTCGATGCTGGTGAAGCGATACCCAGGGAAGATGAAAATCTGGGTTTCCCCGGCGAATGGCTCAAGCACGCCGTCGCGGCTGGCACTTTCGAGCGCACGTACCACGGTGGTACCTACGGCGATGACGCGCCCACCGCGTGCTCGCGTTCGATGAACCTTGTCGACCAGCTCGGCACCCACGTTTAGCCACTCGCGATGCATGGTGTGGTCATCGAGCTTCTCGGCGCGCATCGGCTGGAACGTACCCGCACCAACGTGCAAGGTGATGTGTGCAGATTCGATGCCCCGGGCCGCGAGCCTGTCCAGCAGGGCCTCATCAAAATGAAGACCTGCGGTCGGCGCGGCCACGGCACCCGGCTCCCGCGCGAAAACGGTCTGGTAACGTTCACTGTCGAGATCATCGGGCGCGCGTTCGATATACGGAGGCAGCGGCATGCGGCCGAGCTTGAGCAGCAGCTTTTCGAGCGGCTCCGGAGACTCGAAGCGCAGCCGGAAGAACTCTCCGTCACGACCAAGCACTCTCGCCTGCGAGCCATCAGCCAGGAGAATCGCCGCGCCTTCCTTCGGCTTCTTGCTGACGCCAAGTTGCGCCGTGGCCTCGTGCGTTCCGGTGACGCGCTCGATCAGGATCTCGACCGCACCGCCAGATTCCTTGCGTCCGAACAAGCGAGCGGGCAGCACTCGGGTGTCGTTGAACACCAGCAAGTCACCTGCTCGCAGCAGCTCGGGGAGTTCTCGCAATTGTCGATCCGACATTGTCTCGTTCGCCGCATCGAGCAATAGCAGACGACTCGCCGATCGCTCGACAAGTGGTTGCTGGGCGATCAGCTCCGGCGGAAGGTCGAAATGGAAGTCCGATTTCTTCAAGGCCATGACGCATCAGAACGGCCGCGCATTGTAGCCGAGACGCGCCTGGCACGATTCAACGGCTCCCCCACCGCCTCGGGATACCCATGGCCAGTTCGGGCTAGAGCCAGCCCTTTTGCCGCGCAAGCCGGTAGGCTTCGATACGATTGGTGACGCCCAGCTTGCCGATTGCTTCGGAGAGATAGTTGCGTACGGTGCCATGGGAAAGACTCAGCCGTTTCGCGATTTCACCCGCAGCCACGCCCTCGCCGGCCAAGCGCAGCACCTGGCGCTCACGCTCATTCAGCGGATCCGCTTCGGTCCACGCATCCAGTGCCAGTTGCGGATCAATCGAGCGCCCGCCACGATGCACGGTGCGCAGCGCGTCGGCCAGATTTTCCGCCGGCGCATCCTTGAGCAGGTAGCCGACGACACCGGCATCGAGCGCGCGTCGCAGGAATCCGGGCCGCGCAAACGTGGTCACGATAACGACCCTGGTTGGAATTTCATGCCGCTGGATACGTTGGGCCAGCTCCAGACCGGTCAGGCCCGGCATCTCGATGTCAGTGACCAGCACATCGGGCTTGAGTCGCTGCAGCTCGCGCCAGGCGGTCTCGCCATCGGCAGCCTCGGCAAGTACATCGATATCCGTTTCCAGGTTGAGTAGGGCTGAGAGTGCGCCGCGCACCATGGCCTGATCTTCTGCCAACAGAACACGAATCATGGTTTGCGAATCCCTTGGGTGGTTGGAGTATTCGGGGCGATCGCCCGAACGGACGCTCCGGAAAGCTTCACAATGATGCTAGCCTCGACAGAGTGGAGGCGGCAGGCATGGTCGAATCGATCAGATCCATGCTGACCTTGATCCGGGTACCTTCGCCAATCGCCGAATCAATTCGAAATCGACCACCGATCGCCTCCACCCGTTCACGCATCCCCTTGAGGCCGTTTCCAGGCACGATTGACCTGCCCCGACCATCGTCTTCGATGCGCAAGTGCAGTTCTCCATTGTCTGCATCAAGCGTGACGGAGGCGTTGCGAGCATGCGCATGACGCTGGATATTCGTGATCGCTTCGCGTGCCACGAGGGCCAAAACGGTCTCCTGCTCAACGGAAAACTCAGCTTCGCCCAGCGTGTATTCGAACGAGATCCCATCGGATTCGAGCAGTTGCCGCGCCGATGCAAGTTCGGCGGCCAGACCTGCGGCGCGTATTCCGCTGACTGCGCGGCGCACCTGATACAAGGCGTCACGCGCCACACGTGTCACCTCATCCACTTCGCGCCGTGCTGCAGCAACGTCTCGATCAATAAGCTTGCCTGCCAGTTCCGACTTGAGTGCGATCAGCGACAATGTATGCCCGAGCAGATCATGCAGGTCACGACCGATGCGTTCGCGCTCAGCCAGCGCCGCCAGCCTCCGAATTTCATCATGCGAGAGCTTGAGGGCGGCTCGCTTGCGCGCATTCTCGTGGTAGAAATGATTGCTGAAGAAAACCGCCAGGGTGATGATGGTTGTCAGCGCGAACACGAACACCGGCGCACCGAAGTAGACGAGCTCGAGCAGGAACAGGCCGAGCATGATCAGTACGCCGAGAAATTTTCGCAGCAGGCCGACGTTGAGGAACGCAGCAAACGCACCCGCGTAGATCAGATAGGTGTTGGCGTAGATGTTGACCGGAAGCAAGCTGTAGCCTAGCGCCGCCATGCCGATTGCGCAGAGAATTTCGCCCCTCAATCCGTTGCAGCGATACGACTTGAAGTACACAGGAAGGAAAATCGCGATCGACAACAAGGTCGGCCACAGCAGCATCGACGGCACGCCTGATGTTTTCGACGTGCCCGAGAAGTTGAACAGCATCGGCATGAACAGAAAGACGAGATAGCCCAGGGTGAAAATCGGCATCCAGCCGAGCTGGAGCTCTTCCGGCACCAAACGTGCTCGAAGCCGCAACAACCGCGCCATCAGTGGTTTGCTCATGGTGTCCGCCTCCTGTTCAACGCAACTCTACCTCATCCACTTCGAGGCGAAACTCGCCGACCGGCGAACCAGCGCTGACAGCGATGCCGCGAATCATTGAGGTATCGGCTTCGGTAAAGTCCGCCAGTGGAATCCGGATCTCCTTCCATTCGGCACCGGCAACGAAACTTTGCATCGAGGGCCTGCCCTGCTCGTTCATTCCAGACAGCAGCAGGACGCTGTATTCCCTTCCATCGCCGCGTGCCAGGAATACGATTTCGCGACTAGCCGACAAATCGACCGGCTGCATCCGCTCGGACGCCGGGAAAAACACCACGCCTGCCCATGGAAAGGCAAACCCGCGATCGATCCGACCACGAATCTCCAAAGCGCCTGCGGTGCCATTGGCACCACCAGAAATCAGCGTCATGCTTGCTGTCGACGATCCGCCCATGAGGCGGTCGGTGCTGGGCTGCCAGCCAATGCCAAAGCGCGACGTGATCGAACCGCCGTCGAAATCACTGATCTTCCTGTTGCCGCCCATGACTGTTTCGGCGGAAGCGATGGACTGATCCGGTGCCAGGTGATCGAGCAGGTATCCGTTCTTCCAGATCCTTTCGATGGCTCGAGTATCGCGAATGTCGCTTGTCGGATTTCCCTGGACGAGAATCAGATCGGCGCGCAGTCCAGCAGCAATTCGTCCGCGATCCGACATGGCAAACCGCTGCGCAGGCAGGAACGTTGCAGCGCGCAACGCCTGCTCCGGGGACAGACCTGCGTGAACCAGCAACTCCAGTTCGCCGTGCAGACTGGCACCGTGCGCGGTTCCAGGATTGCCGGCGTCGGTTCCGGCCAGAATCGGGATGCCTGCTGCATGCAACAGACGCACGTTGTCGATTGCCATGGTCTGACTTGACGACGCTGCATCCGAGGCAGGGAATTTCGCCTTCAGACTGGCCAATTGTCCGGCGCTGAGCTTGCTGCTGATGCGCGAATCCGCAACAAGGCTGTCGGCATCGCCGGGCGCCGGCACTCGCGACACCACCGAAAGGGTGGGAACGATGAAAATCTGGTGTTTCCGTGCGAGATCGATGAAGGCATCGGAGATCGGTGCATCGGCGAATACGTGGACCAGACCATCAACATTGGCCTCGACGACTTCGATGGCGCTGCGCTGACGCGATACATGGGCAACGGCCAATCGCTTGTTCGCATGTGTCGCAACAATGATCTGCGAGATCTGTGCGGTATTCAGAGTCGGCAATCGTTGTTCCGTGGAATAGGCGGAAAGATCCTCGACTATGAGCTTGATGAAGTCCGAACCTTGATCGATCTTCTCTTTCACGAACGCATCGACCTCACCCTTCGGATCGAGCACCGAAAACGAGAGTCCGTACTGGGTGCCATGACCACCTGCGACCGTCGCTGCGGCGCCCGCCGCCAGAAGATCCGCTTGTTCGACCTTCTCCAGTGACTCACGTTGTCGCCTGACCGAAGGCAGGCGTGCGGGATCGCCATGCATGTCGATCTCTGTCGTCACACCAAAACGCAGGGCATCGCGCTGCGCATCACCCCAACTATGCGCATGGGCGTCGATCAGGCCAGGCATCAAGGTACGGCCGATCCCGTCGATGACCTTCAGATCGGCAGCGATGGGCGCGTCGGGCCCGTAGTCGACAGTCAATCCATCGCGAACAACCACATTCGCACGATCGATCGTGCGCTCGCCATCAAACACCCGCACGTTGCGGATGGCGAAACTGTTGACAGCCACGTCCCTGGATTCCGACGTTCGAGCTGGCTGCACTTCCTGCCCCTGGCGTGACAGCACTGCGATCACCAGTACCCCGACAACCGCCAGAATCGATATTGCTTCGGTCCGGTACTTCATGCGTCAACTCCTTCAGCAAGATCCCGTTTCACGGGCGCGTCGCGATCAGCCACGATCCACAAGGGCACGTCGAGCAACCAGGAAGAATGCAACCGTAATGACGGCCAGCACGAGCAGATGCATCCACAACGATCCGCCCGCGTCGTGCCCGACCACCTTCAAGGCAATCTGCGCAAGGTGATAGGAAGGCCAGACCGGAGCCAGCGTATCGATGAACTTCGGCAGCATGCTGAGTGGAATCCACAATCCGGACAGGAATGCCATCGGCAGGTAGATCAGATTGACGATGGCAGGTGCGGCCTGGCCGCTGAATGCCGTGCCGATCAACAGCCCGATCGCGCTGAACGGCAAGGTGCCCAGCACATTGATCACCAGCAGCAGAAGCCACTGCGAAGGGGCAAGCGAGACACCTGCCAGGGTGATCGCGATCGCCGCAAGCATCAGTGAAATGATCAGGGCAAAGATCATTGCCATGACCAGCTTGGCGAACAGGTATGCCCCTGGAGGCATCGGCAACGCACGCTTGAGGACAAGAAAGCCACGCTCACGCTCGACGGCCACGTTGACGGCAAAGCCGAACA
Organism: Dokdonella sp.; assembly: GCF_049593775.1. Lineage (GTDB taxonomy): Bacteria > Pseudomonadota > Gammaproteobacteria > Xanthomonadales > Rhodanobacteraceae > Dokdonella. Next base: position 10,174 of record NZ_JBAWHJ010000422.1, read on the forward strand.
AGGCGGCACCCATGACTCCGAACACACCGTAACTTGCCAACAGATAGCGTGCTGCGTCGCCACTGCCAGAGCGCCCACTGCCCATCACGACACCGAACAGCAGGTAGAACATCGAAGGAAACAGCAGCGCCGGAAGCACAAACGACGGCGTTCTCATCAGGCGCAGAAACTCGTACTTCGCTTCGCGGTAGTAGCAGCCCAGATATTGGGCGGGTGTCAATGCCATCGAGTTCATCGCGCCACCTCCCGGGTCAGTTCGACAAAGGCCTCGGCCAATCCTGCGCGCTCGATTTCGAGTTGCTCCAGAGCGGGGTCTTCGTCCAGCAATCGACGGACTATCGGTTCGACGCAATCAACGATGATTTCGAAGCGACCTTCAGTACACTTCGCTCCGTGCACTCCTGTCCAGGCAGCAACCCGTTCCACTGGCAAAGTGGAAACACATCGAATACGGCGCTGCGAGACGCGCGAACGCACTTCCTCGACTGATCCTTCGGCGACGATTCGTCCGCTGCTGACGACCACGACGCGATCGGCCAGGGTCTCCGCCTCTTCAAGATAGTGCGTGGTCAGCAGCACCGAGCAGCCCTTGGCCACCAGGTCGCGGATCGCCTTCCAGAGTCCCTGGCGTGCCTCGATATCGAGGCCGGTTGTGGGTTCATCCAGAAACAGGATTTCCGGACGACCACAAATGGCCAGTGCGAACTGGACTCGCCGTTGCTGGCCTCCGGACAGGCGCCCGTAACGTCGGCCCAGCAAACCTTGCAGGCCGGCCAGATTGACGCATTCATCAACTCCGATCGGATTCAGATAGTAGCCGCGTGTGACCTCGAGCAACTCTTCAACCTTGAATGCATCGGGGATGCCCGCGGACTGCAGCATGACGCCTGTTCGGCGCCTCACGGCCAGTGTTCTGGGGCATGCGCCAAACAGCGACACCGAACCTTCGTCCACCGAGGTTAGTCCCAGCAGCGCGGCAACAGCCGTGCTTTTGCCAGCACCATTGGGGCCGAGTACGGCGAGCAACTCGCCGCGCCGAAGCTGAAGGTCGAGACCATCGAGCGCCATCTGGCTTCCGTAGCGCTTGCGCACCTCCTTGAGCTCGGCCAAGACCTTTTCCTGCATTGATTTCATTGGTTCCTCTCCCATCGTGGAACCACAATAGCCAACGCCTGACCCTGCGCTCAGTAGCAACCATCAGCGCTCGCAGATGACATCCGTCATGCGACGGCGTCGCGAAGGGCCTGGACAGGCCTGGGAGGCCTGCAGGCTCGGCCGGGGTATCGAATCCTCCCCTGGCATGCTAAAATTGGCGGACGTTTTCCCTTATTTATTCAATGCTTAAGGCTTGATTGCCCGCGACGTTCCACGGCGCGGGCTTTGTGCTTTTCAGGAGATGACAATGAATGCGTTGTTGGTGAAGTTGCAGGAAATGCGCGCTGCCGGTGGGCAGGCTCGCACCACAGGCCTGGGCGATGACAGCCTCGAAAAACTGGTCGACCAGTATCCCGAGCTGGCCGAAGCCATCGACGCGGCCTACGCCGCATTCCTCGCGCTGCGCTCCAGCAGCCCGGACCTGCTCAAGCTGGATGAATCGGCCCAGTTTCACGCCATCCAGGCCGACTTCGTCAATTTCTATCCGGATGATGGCGTCAATCCCTATGTTGCCCTGACCGCGCGCGGTCCCTGGATCATTACTCTCAAGGGCGCGGTAATCCACGATTCGGGCGGCTACGGCATGCTCGGTTTCGGACATACCCCGAAGGCCGTTCTCGATGTGCTGGCGCGCCCTCAGGTCATGGCCAACATCATGACGCCGAACCTGTCGCAGTTGCGCATGGCTGAAGCGCTCAAGCGCGAAATCGGACACACCCGTGGCGGATCACCCTATACGCGCTTCCTGTGCCTGAACTCGGGCTCCGAATCCGTCTCGCTGGCCGGACGCATTGCCGACGTCAACGCCAAGCTGATGACCGACGAAGGTGGACGATACGCAGGGCGCGAAATCAAGCGTCTGGCAGTCAAGGGTGCCTTCCACGGCCGTACCGACCGCCCCGCCCTCTATTCCGATTCGTCGAGGAAAGTCTACGAGCAGAATCTCGCCAGCTACCGCAGTGAGCGCAGTGTCATCACCGTGGAAGCCTACGACGTCGACCAGCTGCGCAAGGTGTTTGCCGATGCGGATGCCAACGGCTGGTTCATCGAGGCCATGTTCCTTGAGCCGGTCATGGGTGAAGGCGATCCTGGCCGCGCTGTAACGGTCGACTTCTACAAGGCTGCCCGCGAGCTGACCAAGGCCCACGGCAGCCTGCTGCTGATCGATTCAATCCAGGCCGGCTTGCGCGCCAATGGCGTCCTCTCGTTCGTCGACTATCCCGGATTCGAGAACGTCGAAGCACCGGACATGGAAACCTACTCCAAGGCACTCAATGCCGGTCAGTTCCCACTCTCCGTACTTGCCGTGAACGATCGAGCTGCCGAGCTGTACAAGCGCGGCATCTACGGCAACACGATGACAAGCAATCCGCGCGCGCTTGATGTCGCCTGCGTTGTACTCGAGATGCTGACACCGGCGATTCGCGAAAACATTCGCTCCCGTGGCCGGCAGTTCATCGAAAAGCTCGAAGCGCTCAAGGCCGAGTTGCCGGGCTACATCACCAAGGTCCAGGGCACCGGCCTGCTGTTCTCCTGCGAACTCTCTTCCGAGTTCAAGTGCTATGGCTCCGGCAGCACCGAGGAATGGATGCGCGAGCACGGTTACGGCGTCATTCATGGCGGCACCAACTCATTGCGCTTCACGCCTCCCTTCACGATCACCGATGCCGAGGTTGATCTGTTGATCGACGGTGTACGCCGGGCACTGGTTGAAGGCCCGCGCCTGAGCCAGTCTGACGCGAAGCGCAACGCAGCCTGATCGCTGCTGCATCTTCTTGAGCTTCGGCTGCGCCCACCAGTCAGGCGGCGTAGACTCGAGTATTCCGCTACCGCTCGGTAGCGGAATCATGCGAAGGAGGAAAACGCCATGGCATTCCGCACTACGCTGTTGATAGCTGCTGTTCTTTGTTTCTCCACCGGCACGCTGGACGTGTTGGCCGCCGGGAAAGGCGCCAACAATACGGATTGCGCGTCGCAGGCAGCGGGCATGAATGACACCGAACGTGAGGCATTCATGGATGCTTGCTTGTCCAGGAGCAAGTCGGCTACACCTGCACAGACATCTGCGCCAGCACCGGCTGAACAAGGCAACAAGAGCGCTTGTCAGACCGAGGCGCAATCACGAGGCTTGAAAGGCAATGAGCGCAAGGCTTTCCTGACCGATTGCCTGAGCAATTCCGGCGGCCACTGATTCGATCATCGGCTCCGCCCCTTGAGCGGATCAGGCAGTCAAAAAGTTTGCATCCTCGTGCGGCGAAAACCGCCGCACGATGTCTCCATCAGCGAAAGCGGTCAGTCGCTTCGATCAATTCGTGGGCGATACCCGGCTCAAACGCTGAATGGCCTGCATCCGGAACGATGCGCAAGTCGGCTTCTGGCCATGCCCTGTGCAGATCCCAGGCACTTCGGGCGGGGCAGACAACATCGTAGCGCCCCTGCACGATCACCGCCGGAATCTGCTTGAGACGATGCGCATTGCGCAGCAACTGGTCGTCCTGCTCGAAGAACCCGCCGTGGACGAAGTAGTGGCACTCGATGCGCGCAAATGCCAGCGCGAACTCATCTTCGGCACTGCCGTCGATATGAGCCGGATCCTGCAGCAGATAGCTGGTTGACCCCTCCCATACCGACCAGGCCTTGGCCGCAGCCAGGCGCACGGCCGGATCGGTGCTGGTCAGGCGGCGGTAGTAAGCGCTCATGAGGTCGCCGCGCTCGGCCTCAGGAATGGCGGCCAGATAGGTTTCCCAGGCATCGGGATACAGCGCATCGGCACCCTTCTGGTAAAACCACTCCAGTTCCCAGCGGCGCAGCATGAAAATGCCGCGCAGCACGAGTTCGGTTACCCGGTCCGGATGGGTTTCGGCGTAGGCCAGAGCCAGGGTCGAGCCCCAGGAACCACCGAAAACCTGCCAGCGCTCTACATGAAGATGCTCGCGCAGACGCTCGATATCGGCGACCAGATCCCAGGTAGTGTTGTCGGTCAGTTCGGCATGTGGCGTGGACTGTCCGCAGCCACGCTGATCGAACAGGATGATGCGGTAGCGCGACGGATCGAAGAACCGACGCACCTTGGGGCTGCTGCCACCCCCCGGACCACCGTGCAGGAAGACGACAGGCTTGCCCTCAGGGTTTCCGCTTTGCTCGTAGTAAAGCCTGTGCACCGGTGACACCTGGAGGAAGCCGGTGTCGAAAGCGGAGATTTCCGGATACAGGCTCCGGCGGCCAATGCGATCAGTATTCATGCGGCCCAGTCTACCCGATCGGCTATCAGCCTCGAACCTGTGGCCACACCGAGAAAATCACGAAACCAGCGAAATTGACCTCTATTCCAAGGCCCGAGATGGGTTGACCCGTCGGAAACCAAGTGATCAAGGCGAAAGAATCGAGCCCACGGACATCCTCCTGCTACCCGGGGACCGGGCCATTGCTGCGTAGTGACGGTCAAGGACCGCATCGATTCGGCTCCACAGCATCTGCAGGCTGGTTTCCCCCAATCGCGACATTGCACGTTTGGGGGAAACCAGGCTTCTCGAATGGCGAGTGTATGGCGATCGGATTGTGACCTGTTCGCGGGCTGTTCGGTCATGCCGCCCCCCGCCCCGGATGAGCCCTCTTTCACTCCCGACGCACCTGGCCAGCCTGCCAGAAGCTGCCCACCCCTCCTCATTGCCATGCTTCACACCTGGGCAATTTCAGGATCCACCGGCGCAATCTGCCGCAAATTCGCCATCCGCCGCCATCCTTTCCCCACCTGCGACGGCCGAATTATTGTGAAGTACGGCACATAAAACGAGGTCTTTCGTACTTGTCCCTATAGACCTATTCCTTTACAGTTTTTTTACTGATACCTTCGCCTTTCCAGACGCCGGACAAACAGGCCGGCGGAGTAAAAATCCTGCATGTGGCGGAGCGTGCCAGGCCCGGAGGGCGAGCCAATTCACGCACGACGCATTTATCAATAGTGGGTCCAACCAAGCAAGGGGAGCGGGGAATGAAACAAAGACAATTGTTGCTGGCTGTCCGTCGTGCTCTGACCATAGGCGTTGCTTCTGCAATGCTGATCTCGGCACCAGGTTTCGCACAGGAGGAGGAGGAAGGCGAGCGACTGAACACGATCGTCGTCACGGGATCACGAATTCGCCAGGTCGATACTGAAACCGAGGCTCCGGTCCTCGTAATTGATCGAGCGGAAATCGAAAAGCAGGGTTTCCAGTCAGTCGGCGACATCCTGCAGAATGTCCCTTCCATGGGTTCTCCGCCGATCAGCCGCGCGGCGCCTCTCACGGCCGGCGAAAATGCCGGCGGCACCTATATCGACATGCGCAACCTCGGCCCTACTCGGACCCTGGTGCTTGTCAACGGCAAGCGTCTCGGCATCTCCACGAGTGGACTCGCCGACGTATCGACGATTCCTGCAGTGGCGATCGATCGCATCGAAATCCTCAAGGATGGTGCGTCAGCCCTGTATGGCTCCGATGCCATCGCCGGCGTTATCAACATCATTACGCGCAGCAACTACGAGGGCGCCAGAGCGAGTGCCTACTACGGTCAATATGACCAGGGTGATGGCGAAGTTACCAAAGCCGATTTTATCCTGGGCTTTGGCAACGAGCGAGGTTCGCTGACCGTAGCTGCCGACTGGACCAAGGAAGATGTGGTACCCGCCTCTGCCCGACCCTTCAGCGCATTCCCCCGCTCCAACCTGCACCCGGATCTGGGCTGGACGACCGTTGGCCAGTACGGCGGCTTCGCAGTGAGTAATTCCAACCCGGTTTCCGGGTTCAGCAACGGCCGTTACATTCTGGGGGAGGGTGCCAATCCGTATGATCCCGCCAGTTATCGCCCGCAGAACACAAGCAGCACATCATCGGCCGACAAGAGCAACACGAACTTGCAGACAGACTTGCGCACCCCGCTGGAGAACAAGTCGATCTATGTCGATGGTATCTACAACTTCAATGAATACGTCAGCTTCAAGACAAACCTCCTGTACAGCAACCGACTGGCATCCCGTCAGGTCGCTGGCTACCCGATGCAGGCAGCCTCATTCAGCCAGACAGCTCCGGGTATCTCGGTCGACAGCTATTTCAACCCGTTCGGCAGTTTCCATGCGCCAGAGGGCACGACGCCCCAGGATCTTCGTGGATGGTGGCGTCGTGGCTGGGAAGTGCCTCGCGTCAGCGACAGTCAACTCGACACCTACCGTTTCAGCGGCGTGTTCGAGGGCAGTTTCCAGATTGGTGAGCGCTACTTCAACTGGGATGCGGGTTTCCTTTCGAACACCAACGATCTCGTGCAGAGCACGTTCGGAAACTTCAACCTGGCCAACGTTGCTGCCGGCACCGGCCCTTCGTTCCTGAATGCCCTGGGCGCCGTTCAGTGCGGTACTGAGGCCAACCCGATTCCGTACTCTTCTTGCATTCCGTTCAATCCACTGTTGCCCTTCGGCACGGTCGGCGAAGGCGGATTGACCGACAACGAAGCACTGCAGAATTACCTGTTCCAGGAAGAGCATTCAACCGGAAAAACCGAAACCACATCCTACACGGCCAACATCACGGGCAATCTGTTCGCGATGCCGGCTGGTGATTTCGCATTCGCGGCGGGCCTCGAGCATCGCAAGGAAGAGGGCAAGTTCGTCCCCGATCCGCTTGCCCAGACGGGCGGCTCCACAAACCTCTCCGCCGGTCCAACGGGCGGCCAGTACAGCGTTGACGAGGTTTACCTCGAATTCCAGATTCCGGTCCTCGCCGACATGGCGTTTGCGCAGGAACTCACCTTCGACGTCGCTACCCGCTATTCGGACTACGACACGTTTGGAGACACCCTCAACAGCAAGGCTGGTTTCCGCTGGAAGCCGATCGATGAGCTCTTGTTCCGCGGAACCTGGGCCGAAGGTTTCCGTGCGCCGACCATCGCCAATCTCTACGGTGGCGGATCGCAGACGTTCTCGTTCTTCACCGATCCCTGTGACGTCCGCTTTGGTGGATCGCAAGATGCCAACTCTCCGACGCGGGCGAACTGTCGCGCCGATCTGGGCCCATTGGCCGATACCTACCAGCAACTTGCGCAGGGCTTCAATCCTTCAACCACGTCGAGCGCTCAGACACCGGTGGCATTCACGAATGGATCAAACCCGTTCCTGCAGCCGGAAACATCGACCTCAAGGACCTTGGGCGTCGTCTGGAGTCCGAATTTCTCGGAAGGTTTGAACATGTCACTTGACTGGTGGAAGATCCGGGTTGACAACACAATCGTCGCCGACAGCCCGAATCAGATTCTCAACGATTGCTACAACGATGGCATCGCTGCTCGCTGCCTGTTGTTCACTCGTGACCCGAATCTGGGCTACGTGAGCAACCTCCGCTTCGGTAGCCGCAATGCCGGCTATCGTGAGACGGAAGGTTATGATTTGGGAGTCAACTACCGCTACGAAACCGAAAACTGGGGAACGTTTGGGACGCAGTGGAACACGACCTACACGGTCCGCGACGAGTTCATCAGCACAAACGAATCAGGTATCCCGACGCAACTTGTAGCGTTTTCGGGCGGCACCTTCCGCAACCGATCCACACTCAACCTGTCGTGGGACAAGGGTGATTTTGGTGTGGGCTGGAACATCCGCTACTACTCGGCCATCAAGGAAGACTGCCTGAGCGCAGCGACCTACCCTGACGAATGCAACGACGCCGACTAT